>JBGPCK010000019.1:0-34707 GCA_041481715.1 Thermoanaerobaculia bacterium
GAAGGAAATCGGGTTGATGGCCCTCCTCGGGATGCCCTGGACCGTGAAACCGCTCTGGGCGCCGCTCGTCGACCGCTACGGTGACCGCCGGTGGTGGATTGCCGCGTGTCTTCTCGTGATGGCGCTGCTTCTCGCGGTCCACCCCCTCTTCGACCCGGCCCACCCGTCGGTTGCGTTCTGGGGGGTCTTGCTCCTTTTCACGGTCGCCTCCGCGACCCAGGACATAGCGATCGACGCGCACACGATCGCGATCCTGCCGAAGGAAGAGGTCGGCGCGGCGAACGGAATGCGGGTCGCGTCGTACCGCGTCGCGATGATCGTGAGCGGCGGCGGGATCGTCATCGGCGCAGGGGCGTTCGGCTGGACGCCCCTCTGGATCGCGGCGGCGGTGCTGCTCGCACTTCTCGCGCCCGTCGTCCTCCGCGCTCCCGCGGCGCGGCTGCGCGTCGAGGAGAGACGGCGCTTCTTCCGGCCGCTCGTCGAGTGGGCGTCGCGGCCCGGGTCGGCCGCCGTGATCGCGTTCCTTCTGCTCTACAAGCTGGGAGATCAAGCGATCACGCCGATGATCAAGCCCTTCTGGGTGGACCGCGGTCTGACGTTGAAGGAGATCGGCCTGGTCTCGACGACGCTCGGAATCGGGTTCACGATCCTGGGGGCGCTACTCGGCGGATTTCTAACGACGCGCTGGGGATTGCTCCGGGCGCTCTTCATCCTCGGCATCGCCCAGGTTCTGCCGAATCTCGGCTATTCCGCCTGCGCGGCGCTCCAGGCCGGCCGCCCCGGCATCTACGCCGTCTCGGTCCTCGAGTCGTTCGGCCAGGGGCTCGGCACGGCCTGCTTCTTGACGTTCATGATGCGTCTCTGCGACAAGGAGCATGCCGCGACCCAGTACGCCTTGATCTCGGCGCTGTTCTCGCTGACGCGGCACGTCTCGGGAGCCGCGAGTGGTTTCGCCACGAGCCGTTTCGGATACGCAGCTTTCTTCGCCTATACCTTTCTCCTCGCGGCCCCGGGCCTGGCGCTCATTCCATTCCTGCGCCGGAGGCTCGAAGCCCCCGCGCGCTGATTGGCCGGAGGCGGATCGAACCTCTCGGGGGTGACTGCGACGTCTCAGGCGCGGGTGATCTGGCGGCAGGCGGCGTCGGCGCGCTCGAAGAAGGCCCGCACCGCGTCGGCGTCCGAGCGGCGCAGGGCCTCGGCGAGGGCCGCCAGCTCCTGCGCGACGTCACCGAGCGCCTCGGCCAGGGCGTGCGGGTGCGCGAGAGCGAGCTCCAGCTGAAGAGCCGCAGGCGTCTGTGCGAGGCGCGTCGTGTCGAGCAGGCCGGGACCGGCCAGGCGGGCGAGGTCCGCTCCGCCGGAACGGACGGCGGCGGCGGCGAGCGCGGCCGACACGGCGTGCGGAAGGTGACTCACGCGCGTCATCGCGGCATCGTGGCGGTCGGCGTCGAGCACGACGGGCACGGCGCCGACCGAGGCGACGAGATCGCCAAGCAGGGCGAGGTCGCCATCACTGCTCCTGGACGTCGGAACGAGGATCCAGGGCCGCCCGCGGAACAGGCCGGCGTCGGCGCCCGCAAGGCCGTTTTTTCGCGAGCCTGCCATGGGATGGCCGCCCACGAAACGGGTTCCGGCGGGGAGTCCCTCGGCCGCGCGCACCACCGGCCTCTTGAGGGAGGCGCAATCGGAGAAGAGAGCCCGGGGCCGCGCTTGCGCTGCCTCGGCGAGCAGCGCCGGCGTCCGCGCCGTCGGTACGGCGAGCAAGACGACATCCGCCTCGGCGACGGCGGCCTCGAGCGTCTCGGCCACGTCGAGGCCACGGTCGCAAGCCTTCCGGCGGGCCTCCGGGTCCTGATCCCAACCTCGGGCGCCGAGCGCGAGGGCTGCCGACCCTCCGATCAAACCGAGACCGAGGACGGCCGGACGCGTCACGGGCGGTTCCCGCGGGGTGGAAGGCGCACGGCCTGCTCCTCGTCGTCCCCGGCAACGCGCATCGCCCATCCGGGCCGGAGCTCCCGTGCGCCGCGCAAGAAGACGTGCCGCACCCGCGCGGGCGCCCGGTCGGTGTTCCAAAGAAGCAGAATGCGCACGCACCGGCCGAGCGAGCGGGGCACGGGTATCTCGCGCGCACAGAGGAGCGGCACGTCGCCCCACCCCTCGAGCGTGCGCACGGCGATCGCCGGAAATTCCGCGTCGAGGTCGTCGGTCACCGTGAAGAGGGCATTTGTGACGTCCTCGGGACGAATGCCGTTCTCCGCGATCATTCGCGACAGCAGCTCGGCCGTCCGCTCGACGATGTCCCCGGACGTGTTCGCCGCCACGGTCGTCGCTCCCCGCACCCCTCGCATGACCGGCAGACTCTAAACCCGGTCGCCGCCGCTCGGGCGGTCTTTGTGTCCTCCGAAGGTTCGGGGCTCCCGGCCCTCCCTGCGCGGGCTCGATCGGTCTCGCGTTCCCGGTCCCTCGCCGATAATGTGCGCCCATGCGCCACGTCCTCGGGATCGACGCGGGCGGGACGAAGACACGGGCTCTGCTCGCGACCGAGTCGGGCGAGGTCGTCGCGAACGCTTCGGCCGGAGGCGCCAATCTGCGCACGAGTGGGGAGCTCGAGGTCGAGAAGATTCTCCACGCCGTCGCGGAGGAGGCCGCGTCGAAGGGCGGCGCTCGTCCGGACGCCGTGGCGCTCGGGATTGCCGGGGCGGGCCGCCCGGAGGACGACGCCGTCCTGCGGGCAATCTTGCGGCGCATCGGCTTTCGGGACCGAGTGGTCGTCACCAACGACGCTCACATCGCGTTCGTCGCCGGATCGCCGCACCGGGTCGGACTGGCTCTGGTCTGCGGCACGGGCTCGATCGCATGGGGAAGGAACTCCGAGGGCCAGATCGCGCGCGCGGGCGGGTGGGGCTGGCACGTGGGAGACGAAGGCTCCGGCTTCTGGATCGGTGAGCGCGCCATCCGGCAGGTCCTGCAGGCGGAGGACGGACGCGGGCCCGCGACGGCGCTCGAGAAGGCCGTCCGCGACCACTTTTCAATCGAGCGGCCGGAGCAGATCGTGCATGCCATCTACGACGGTGACTACCCGCGCCACCGCGTGGCGCTGCTTGCGATCTCGGTCGAGCGGGCGGCGAAGGCGGGCGACGCCGTCGCGGCGAAGATCTTGGCCGAGGCAGTTGAGGAGCTGGTTCTCGCGGCCGGCAGCGTGATCCGCCGGCTGAGGCTGACCGGCGCTGCCTACGACGTCGTGCTGTCGGGGGGCACCTTCCGTGCCCTACGCTCGCTCGAGGACGCCGTTGCGAAGCGGCTGACTTCTCCCGAAGCGCGGGTTCGATCGCTCGCGCAAGAGCCTGCGAGCGGCGCCGTCCAGCTTGCTCTCGAAGCGCTGCGGGACTGCGCGCCGTGAAACGCCTCATCGTCAACGCCGACGACTTTGGCCGTACGCCGGGCGTCAATGCCGGTACGCTCGAGGCCCATCGCAACGGTATCGTCACCAGCGCAACGGTCATGGTGCTCGAGCCCGCAGCCGAGCAGGGGATTCGCGAGGCCCTGGCGAGTGCGCCGGAGCTGGAGCTCGGCCTCCACGTCGTCCTGACCGGAGGCGGGTTTCCCGCGTCCCCGGCCGCCGCGGTCGCGACCATCGCGCCCGAGGGCCGATTCGCGCGTGATGCGAAGGCCCTGCCGGCACGCATCGATCGGGAAGAGGTGAGGCGCGAGATCGAGGCCCAGGTCGAGCGGTTCACGCTTTTCGCGGGGCGGCTCCCGTCGCACTTGGATTCCCATCATCACGCGGCCCTGCATCCCGACGTCGAGCCGGCTCTTTCGGCGGCGGCGAGAGAGCGGCGACTTCCCGTGCGGGCCTCGAGCTTTGCCGCGCGCGAGCGCCTGCGGCGCGCGGGCTTGCGAACGCCCGATACTTTCCTCGACGGCTTTTACGCCGAGGGAGCGACCGTCGCCAACTTGCGAGCGATCCTCGAGGGCCTCCTGGATGGCGCGAGCGAGCTGATGTGCCATCCCGGCTTTCCCGACGAGCAGCTCCTGCGGGGCAGTTCCTACGCGCGGGAGCGCGGCCAAGAAGTCGAGGCGCTCTGCGATCCGGGCCTGCGGGCCCTTCTCGAGCGGCTCGGCATCGAGCTTCTCGGTTTTTCGCGGCTTTGAGGCTAGGCTTGGACACGAGTTTTGTGTAACCGAAGTCTTGACGAACGTCGGCTCTGTAGGGGCGGCCCTTGCGGCCGCCCGCGGGCGGAGGCAAGCCCCGCCCCTTCGACCAAGGCCGCTATCGGGACTCCCGTTACACGTCACGAGCGGAGGAGGTAGAGCAATGTTGACCGACCGTCTGATCGAGCGAGTCGCGGATCTGACCGATCCGGCCACGAACCGGATCCTCAACATGAGCGTCGACGAGGCGCGCGGGCGCGTCGCTTCCGGATCTGCGGCGGCCGTGCGGGAGATCGACGGCTCCTTCGCCCTCCTCGGCCGGCAGGCAGACGCCGTTCGGATGGCGCGCTCACTCGACCGCCCGCTGCGCTACTTTCTCGCGAAAGAAACCGATGGACCGGCGCTCGTCGTTTCCGATCGCATCGACACGATCCGGGACTTTCTGGCGGAGCGGGGGCTCGCGGGGCAATTCCATCCGAGCTACACGCGGATGGTGCCGGCGCATCATGTCGTCGAGCTTCGCCTCGTCGGTTGCCCGGATCCCGACGCGACGCACGAGCGCTTCTTCACGCCGGGGCGCGACGCGCTGCCGGCCGACCTGGAAGAGATCGGGCGGCGGTACGTGGGCGCGCTCGCCGCCGAGGTGTCGAAGTGGTTGGACGGCATTCCCCGACGCGAGCCGGTCGGCGTGCTTTTCTCGGGCGGGGTCGACAGCGGCGCCGTGTTCCTGGCGATCTATCATGTGCTTCGGGCGCGCGGCGAGAGCCCGGCGCGGCTGAAGGCCTTCACGCTCTCTCTCGGGGGAGGGCAGGATCTCGAGCAGGCGCGGGCGTTCCTGGCGCCGCTAGGCCTCGAACTCTTCCTCGAGCCGGTCGAGCCCGCCGGCGGAGGGCTCGACACGCTGGAAGCGGTGCGGGTGGTCGAAGACTACAAGCCGCTCGACGTCGAGTCGGCCGCCGCGGCGCTGGCGCTCTGCCGGGGGATCCGGGAGCGGTACCCGGACTGGCGTTTTCTCGCCGATGGGGACGGAGGAGACGAGAACCTGAAGGACTATCCGATCGAGGAGAACAGGGAGCTGACGATCCGAAGCGTCCTCAACAACCCGCTCCTCTACCAGGAAGGTTGGGGCGTCGGGAAGCTGAAACACTCGCGGACATACTCCGGAGGGCAGAGCCGCTCCTGCGCGCGCTCGTACGCGCCGCTGCGCCGGTACGGCTTCGAGGGGTTCAGCCCTTTCATGCGTCCCGCCCTGATCGAACTGGCGGAGGGAATTCCCTTCACCACCCTGACCGGCTACGACGTCGATCGTCTCTACGCGCTGAAAGGGGAGATCGTGTCGCGCGGCATCCGGCACCTGACCGGCATCGCGATGCCGGTCTTTCCCAAACGACGCTTTCAGCACGGAGCGCTGCCGGCGGGGGAGGCGCGCCGACGTTTTCCTCTGAGTGAAGCGGAATACCGCACGCACTTCCACGCGCTCTACGCTTGAGCGCTTCCTTCGGCGCCGCCTATCCCGAAGGACCGGCCGACCGAGACCGATGGATCCTCGAGCGCCGCGGGCCCCGCAACCGTCTCGATCCTCAGCGCGCGGTCGAGGCCTTCGTCGAGGACGAGCCGAACGAGGAGGGGATCCCGGAGCCCGTCGCGACGGTCTTTCTCGCCAACCGCGAGTGTCCCTGGCGCTGCCTGATGTGCGACCTCTGGAAGAATACGACGATCGAGAGCGTGCCGCCGGGCGCGATCCCCGCGCAGATCCGCGGGGCACTCGAGGATCTGGCCCCGGCGCGGCGCCTCAAGCTCTACAACTCCGGCAGCTTCTTCGACCCGAAGGCGATCTCCCCGAGCGACTACCCGGAGGTCGCCGCTCTCACCTCGGGCTTCGATCGCGTGATCGTCGAGTCGCATCCGGCCCTGGTGGGAGACGCGTGCCTTCGGCTGCGCGACCTGCTGGCCGGAGGCCTCGAGGTGGCCCTGGGTCTGGAGACCATTCACCCGGAAATCCTGCCGCGGCTGAACAAGCGGATGAGCGTCGAGCAGTTCGAAATGGCGGCGGCCTTCCTGCGGCGGGAAGAGATCGCTTTGCGCGCCTTCGTGCTCCTGGGCCTCCCGTTCCTTTCGGAGGCCGAGAGCCTCGACTGGGCCTGCCGCTCCGTGCGATTTGCCTTCGAGTGCGGAGCCACGGCCGTCTCCATCATCCCGACCCGTCCAGGCAACGGGGCGCTCGAGGCCCTGCGCGAGGGTGGAGAGTTCCGGCAGCCGCGGATCCCGGCGCTCGAGGCGGCAGCCGAGGCGGGGCTGCGACTCGGGAAGGGCCGCGTCTTTACGGACCTCTGGAACCTCGAGGAGTTTCGCCGCTGTGATTTCTGCTTTGCGCAACGGCGAGCCAGGCTCTCCGCGATGAATCTTCGCCAGAGCGTCCCGCCGGCGGTCGCCTGTGCCGCCTGCGGAGGGCCGGCATGAAGGGTTCCTTCGACATTGCCGTCGTCGGTTCCGGATTCGCCGGCTCGCTCTTCGCGATGCTGGCCCGCCGCGTCGGGCGTTCGGTCGTGCTGATCGAAAAGGGGACCCATCCGCGCTTCGCGATCGGCGAATCCTCCTCGCCGCTCGCGAACCTGCTTCTCGAGGACCTGTGCCGAAACTACGATCTCCCGAACATCGCGCCGCTCTCGGCCTGGGGCACGTGGCAGCGCCGCAATCCCGAGATTGGTTGCGGCTTGAAGCGCGGGTTCACATTCTACGGCCATCGGGCGGGACATCCGTTCGCCGCCGATCCGGATCGCCGCGACCAGCTTCTCGTCGCCGCGAGCCCGCGGGACGAAGTGGCGGACACGCACTGGTACCGCGCAGACTTCGATCACTTCCTGGTCCGGGAGGCGCAGAGAGAGGGCGTCGAGTACTTCGACCGCACGAGCCTCGAGAGTTGTGTCTCGACGGCGGCGGGCATGCGCCTGGAGGGGAACCGTCTCGGGAGCCGGGTGTCGGTCGAGGCGCGTTTTGTCCTGGATGCGTCGGGGCCGCGCGGATTCCTGCACCGCGCCCTCTCGCTGCCTGCGGCGGCTTTTTCGGGGCTCCCGAAAAACGAGGGGCTCTACACGCATTTCGAGGGCGTTCGAAGGCTCGAGAGCATGGGCCTCTTCCCGACCGCCGGGCCGCGCCCGCCGTATCCGCCCGACGACGCCGCGTTGCACCATGTTTTCGACGGCGGCTGGGTCTGGGTGCTGCGATTCAACAACGGCATCGTCAGCGCCGGGGTGGCCGCGGAGCCGCGTCTCGCCCGAGAGCTCAAGTTCGCGGACGGCGCCGCGGCCTGGGAGCGGCTCCTGTCGCGGCTGCCGACGGTCGCCGACCAGTTCGCAAACGCTCGCGCGGTGCGTCCTTTCATCCACGCGCTGCTCCTGCCATTCCGAAGCGGCGCGGCTGCGGGAGACCGCTGGGCTCTGATGCCCTCGGCCGCGGCGTTCGTCGATCCGCTGCTGTCGACGGGCATTCCGTTGGCGCTGCTCGGCGTCGAGAGACTGATCGGAGCGGTCGAAAGAGACTGGAACCGGCCGGGCTTCGAGCCCGCCCTCGAGGCGTACGCCGCATCGACGCTGCGCGACGCGGACGCGGCGGCGCTCTTGATCGCGGCCCTCTACGCCACGTTCTCGGATTTCGAGCTCTTTGCGAAGCTCTCCCTTCTCTACTTCGCCTCGGCGAGCTTTTCCGAAGCGGCGCGGCGGCTCGGCCGGCCGGGGCTCGCGGGATCCTTTCTCTCCGCCGGCCACCCGATCTTCGGCCCGAGGCTTCGAGGTGTGTGCGAGGCGGCGCTCGCGGGCGCCCGCTGCGGGGGTCTTTCGGCGCCCGAGCGCGCGCGTCTTCTCACGAGAGCGGACGAGGCGATCGAACCTTTGGACGTCGCGGGACTGCGTGAGGCGGCGCGGCGGAACTGGCATCCGGTCGAGGCGGAGCCTCTGCTCCACGCGGCCGCCAAGCTCGGCGCCTCCCGATCGCAGATCGAGACGATGTTGCGCGAGTCGAGGTTCTTCCCGGAGAGCGGAGGCACTCCCGAACCGGCCGACCTCCAGTGTCGTGCAACCTAACTCTTGACGTACGTCGGCTCCGTAGGGGCGGCCCTTGCGGCCGCCCGCGGGCGGGGACAAGCCCCGCCCCTACGACCAAGGCCGCCATCGGGACTCCCGTTACACGGAACTAATCCGCTCCCAGAGCGGCGCGCAGATCGCCTCCCGCGCTCGCGAGCTTCCGGCGCGCGGCGGAAGGCGCCGTTCCGGTCCGACCCATCAGGATCGCCACCCGGATATGTCCTTTCGCGCGGGCCAGCAACCCGCGCGCCCGGCGAGGGGAGGAGCCCGTGGCCGCGGCGACGATCCGCGCCGCCCGGTCCTTGAGTTTCGCGGAGCCGGCGCGCAGATCGACCATCCACGGGCCGAAGACCTTCCCGGCGGAGGCGAATGCGGAGGTCGTGATCTGGTTCAGGGCGAGCTTGGTCGCGGTGCCGGCCTTCAAGCGCGTGGAGCCCGCGAGAATCTCCGGTCCGACCTCGAGAACCACGAGCAGGTCGGCGTCTCGGGAGAGCCCGGGCGAGCGATTGGCGGTCAACAAGATCGTCCTCGCCCCGCGCCGCCGCCCGTGCTCGAGCGCGCCGCGCACGAAGGGTGTGACCGAGCTCGCCGAAACACCGATGACGAGGTCTCCCGGCTTCGCCCGGCCGGCTGCCTGCCTCCCTTCGCCGAACCGGTCCTCCGCCCCCTCCTTCGCGCGGAAAACGGCGCTCCGCCCTCCGGCGATGATTGCGCGCACGCGCCGAGGGTCGGTGCCGAAAGTGGGCGGCAGCTCCGCCGCCTCGAGCACCGCGAGACGGCCGCTCGTCCCCGCTCCGAAGAGATAGACGTTGCCGCCGGAAAGGTACGTTTCTCTGAGCATCGCCGCCGCCTGCGCGATGGCATGGCGGGCCTTTCGGAGAGCCCGCAAGACGCGACGGTCCTCCGATTGCATGAGCGAGACGATCTGCAAGGGTCGGAGGCGGTCGAGCTCGCGCGAGCGGGGGTTCGAGGCCTCGGTCGAAAGCCGGCGCCAGGGGCCGGTGCGTGGCGTTCTCACCGCCGAGAGTCTAATCCGCCCGACGATCGACTTCCGCGGCCCGCGTGCGCGCGTACCGTCGCGACAGAACCCTTCTCTACTTCGGCAGGTCGACGGCTCCGGTGGCGCGAGTGCCGGTCTTCAGCTCCTCGACCGTCACCGCGACCTTCCGGCCCTTCGCCGGCCAGCTCAACGGAATGTCCGCGCCCCAGCCGGCCTGTTTCGCTGGAACGTCGAACTCCTGCTTCGTCGTGAAGGGCTCACGCGCGCCTTCGACTTCCACGGCGATCGTCACCCTCATGCGCCCACCCTGCAGGACGTCGAGTGTGGAGACGAGAGTCGCGAGGTCGGAGTCGACGTGCAGAATTCCCGTGAACTCCTTCCCGCTGTGGGCGACGCCGTCGATCGAGAGACGAATCGGCATCCCGCCCTGGGAAGGCGCCTCGTGAAGAGCGCGGACGGTCATGCCCTGGGCGACCGAGTCCGGAGATCCCTCGGTCAGGTACTGCGGGCCGCGAACCGTGAGGTCCGGGCGCCGGCTCGCGATGTGAAGGCCATGCATCTTCCCATCGGGCGAGTGCTCGGAGCGAAACGAGACGACGAAGGAGCCCTCGTAGGCGTCGAGAACCGCCGGAAGATGGCCCGCCGAGGTGACGACCTCGCCTCCCGTGGCATCGGCGAGCACCCTGAGCGGCTCGATCGGCCTGGCGAAGAGCGGAATGGACCCGGAAACCGCTCTCATGCCGTCCTGGCCGGACGTCGAGGCGTCGTTGCCGAAGTCCTTGAGGGTTCCTCCCAGGGCGAGCGGTACCGCTTCGACCCCGAGCGCGGCCAGAGAGCGGCCGGCCAATCCGATGAGCTCGGAGCCCTGCGGGGCGTACTCGAGCTGAAGCGTCGTCGACAATTCCTGCGCCGTTGACGGATCCCCCGCGCCCCCGGCGCAGAGAGTCGGCGGGCGGGTAGAGAGCTGCAGGATGATCTGACGGTAGGTTTCTGTCACGTCCGAGTCGAAGCCGTCCGAAACGAAGTAAACGACGTCCGGCCGCTGCCCGCCGAGCGACACCGCCCACCGGAGCAACCGATCGAGAGAGTCCCGAACGATGCGCAGCTCTTGTTCCGCCGCGCTGCGGGTAGTCATCTCGACGTTCACGCAGATCCCATTGCGCAGGGTATCGACGGTCTGGCGGCGCAACGTGATGAGGAGCTGCTTGTCGGAGACGTTGTGCCCGAGGTCCTGGAGGGCGTGGCGGACCGCCTGCGGGTCGCGCGTAGACGCCAGAGTCTGCCGGGGCTGGGGATCCGCCACGACGATCTCCAGTGGTCCGTTGGCGAGGACCGACTCGAGACTGCGCTCGAACGCCGCAGTCAGGCGCCGGATGGAGTTGGCCTCGAGCAGCGTCGTGTCCACGTAGAGGTGCTGGGGAATCCCGCTCGAGTGGGGTGCGCCGAGCGCGGCCGCGGGCTCGGGCTTGCTGGGGAGAGCTTGGGAAACCGGCAGCGGGGGCGGCGCGGCGGGCGGTCGGGCGGGGTCTACGCCGAGGACGCGCATCGGCGCGCCGTCCTCGAGAACTTCGAGGTCCTCCGGCCCCGGCGGTGGGGAAGGCGCCTTTCCATTGCGGTCCGTGATCCGGACGAGCACGGTCCGGACGTTGACCTCGACCCTTTCGACGTAGGGTTTCTCCTGGGCCTGCATCGCGCCGAGTACGGCGATAGAGACGAGCGACGTCAGGACCGCTTGCCCGCGGCGGACGGTCATAGGTGGCCTCCCTCGTTCGTCATGCAACTTACGAAAAGCCGCGCGGAATTCCCCGGAAGGCAATCCGGACCGAGCCGAACGTCCGCGGGGGCGTCCGCGGCCCCTGCGGCGACTACTCCGTGCGCGGGATATCCGTCGAGCCGGTGCCGCGGGCGCCGGTCTTCAGCTCTTCCACAGTCACGGCAACCCGGCGGGCCTTCTTCGGCCAGCCGATCGGAATGTCCGCTCCCCAACCGGCCTGGCCCCGCGGAACGTCGAACTCTTGTTTCGTCGTGAAGGGCTCGCGCGCGCCTTCCACTTCAACGGCCATCGTCACGCGCATCCGTCCGCCGTCCAGACGGTCGAGCGTCGAGACGAGAGACGCCAAATCCGCGTCCACGTGAAGGGTTCCCGAGAAAGTCTTTCCGTTGCGCGCGACGCCGTCGATCGAAAGGCGGACCGGCAGCCCGCCCTCGACCACCGGCTCGTGTAGAGCGCGCACGGTCAGGCCGAGGGCCACGGAGTCCGGAGTTCCTTCGGTCAAGTACTGCGGGCCTCGAGCCGAAAGGCCCGGGCGGAGGCTCGTGATGCGGAGGTCATGCATCTTCCCGTCGGGTGGGTGCTCGGAGCGAAACGAGACGACGAAGGAGCCCTCGTAGGCGTCGAGCACAGCCGGGAGGTGGCTCGCGGAGGTAACGACCTCCCCTCCCGTGGTCTCGGCGAGAATGCGGAGGGGCGAGATGGGCTCGGCAAAGAGCGGGACGGCTCCGAAGCTCGCGCGGAACAAGTCCTGCCCCGCCGTCGAGGCGTCGTTGCCGAAATCCTTCAAGTTTGCCCCGAGGGCGATCGGGACGGCTTCGACACCGAGCGCCGCGATCGACCGCGCGGCTAACCCGACCAGCTCGCCGCCCTTCGCGGCGTACTCGAGCTGAAGCTCCACCGCCGCCTGATCCGGCGGCTTGGGCGCAGCCACGAGAGGCGATGAGGTGCTGCGCTGCAGCAGGACCCTGCGGTACGTCTCCGTGACGTCCGAGTCGAAGCCATCCGCGGCGAAGTACACGACATCGGGCCGCTGGCCGCCGAGGGACGCGGCCCACCGCAGCAGCCGATCGAGAGAGTCGCGAATGATGCGAATCTCCTGCTCCGCCGCGATGCGGATCTCCATCTCGGGATTCATGGTGAAACCACTGCGCAGGTCGTCGAGCGTCTGCTGCCGCAGGAGGATGAGACTTTGCTTGCCGGAGACGCCGTGCCCGAGGTCGCGCAGGGCTCGTCGGACGGTCTCCCGGTCGCGGGTCGACTGCAGAGTCTGCCTGGGCTCAAGATCCGCCACCACGATCTCGAGAGGCCCGTTGGCCAAAACGGTGTCGAGGTTTCTTTCGAATGCCTCGGCGAGGCGCTCGACGGAGTTGATTTGGAGAAGCGTCGTGTCCACGTAGAGGTGCTGCGGAATTCCGTTCGAGGCGGGCGGGGCCGCTCCCGCTTCGCGCACGGGCGCGCCCGGGACGGGTTGCGGTGCCGACGGGGGCGCGGAAGGTGGCCGGACGGGATCCACGCCGAGCACTCGCATCGGGGCGCCGTCTTCGAGAACCTCGATGTCTTGCGGTGCCGGAGGAGGGGATGGCGCCTTTCCGTTAAGGCCCGTGATCCGGACCAGCACCGTTCGGACGTTGACCTCGACCCTTTCGACGTACGGTTTCTCCTGAGCCAGGGCAGGGCCGGGCGCGGTGAAGCAGGCGAGCGCCGTCAAAGCCGCGGCCCCGGGACGGAAGCTCATGGAAAACCTCTGGTCGTGCAACCCACGGGCGCCCGCGCGAAATTCCACGTCGGCAAGGCCACGCCGGCCACTCGAAAAACGCGGAGAACCAGGCTGCCCTCGCCGCGTCCGGAGCTATGTCGTCTCGGCGCGGCTCCAGAAGTTGCGCAGGACCGAGTCCACCTCGGCGTCGTGGTCCGGCGGGGCGCCGGGCGGCAAGACCCGAGGCCGGGTCGCCGCGACCCGGCGTTTGGCCTCCTGCGCGAGCGCGGCCGCTTCGGCATGGTGCATGCTTTGCGGCCCGAGGCGGTCGGCGAGAAGCTGCGAAAGCGCGAAGCTCGAAGGGGAGTACCGGCCGGCGACGAGAACGCGGCCGAGCTCGCGGCGGAAGGCGCTCATCGAGGAGAAGCGGATGGAAGGCTTTGCGAGCGCGCCGCGCAAGAGCTGAACGACGTCTTCCGGCAGTCCGTCTTCCTTGCGGATCGAAACGGGAGAGACGTCCAGCGCCGGAGGCCGCTCGGTCAAGAGCTCCAGCAAGATCGCGCCGACCGAGTAGATGTCCGACTGCGGAGCGAGGCGCGGCCGGAGCCGCTCCTCCGGCGCGACGTAGGGGGCGATCTCCCGGGCGAGCATCGGCTCCTCGAGGGTCGGGAAGATGCCCGGAGCGAGGCCGAAGCCGGCCACGAAGACGTCGGCGTCGGCGCCGATCGAGACGAATCCCGGCCACGCGACACCGTGCGCGAGGGGCCGCCCCTCGAAGGATTTGCGATGGGCCGCGTCGAGGGCGGCGGCGATGCGGTCGGCAATGAGCAACGCCTGCGCGACGGGCAGCCGCGAGCCGAAGGCGCGGAAACCGTTGATGAGCACGTCGAGAGTCCAGCCGTGCGTCTCCTTCCAGACGAGGTAGGGCAGGCGGTCGACGGAGCCGGCGCGCTCGCCCCGGGCCGTGAACGGGCCGGAAAGCAGGGGCCGCATCGTCTCGGAGGCTTCGATCGCGTCGATCAACATGGGCGCGTCGACGTGGCGCGTGTCGAAGATTCGCAATCGCACGAACTCGCCGTTGCCCGAGACGTCGATCGCCCGGAAAACGCGGCCGAGCGCGTCGCGCGAGAGCTCCGACGTAACGAGATAGTCGCCGAAACGGCGGGGAAGGTTCTGTGTCATGGGCGGCGGAATCGGCAGCAAGCCGTCCGAAGGCGGTGCGACGCGCCGTATCCGCCGCTCCGGTCGCCCTGGGGGGACGGTCGCGCTCACCACCACCTCCGTGCCATAAGACAAGAACCGCTACCGCGGCCAGAGTACAACAAGAAAGCAAGAAGCAAGACGCGGCGACGACCGCCCTCTCGTCTAGGGAGAAGGGTGCAGAACTCGATCGCGAGCGGCCGAAGAGTGGCCCACCCGGATGCGCCCACGGCGGTAAGATTCGCGCCGAATCGGCCGCTTGTGCGACCGGGAGGTCATTATGCCTTCCAGCGCGAATCGCGCTCTCCTCTGGTCGATCGAGATCCTCACTTGCGGGAGCCTCCTTCTCTGCGCCGTCGCCGCTCGCGGCGACACGGCCGTCTGGAACGGCATCGGACCCATCGGGGGCACCGTGCTCGCTCTCGCCGTCGATCCCTCTTCGCCTTCGACGTTGTATGCGGGGTTAGGCGCGGGCCTCTTCAAGAGTACCGACGGGGGCGCCAGTTGGAATTTCGCCACGAGGGGCCTGCCGGCGTTCCCGGTGTTCGCTCTGGCGATTGACCCCGTCACACCCTCCACGCTCTACGCCGGGTTGAAAGGGGGCTCCGGGCTCTTCCGAAGCGCCAATGCCGGAGCCAGCTGGAGCCTGGCGAACACGGGCCTGACAGCGCCGAACGTCTTCGCCCTCGCCGTCGATCCGGCCGTTCCCTCGACGGTCTACGCGGGCACGAACGCCGGCATGTTCAAGAGCGTCAATGGCGGGGCGAGCTGGAGCTTCGCAAGCGGCGGCCTCGGATCACAACCGGTGTTCGCTCTGGCGATCGACCCGATTTCGCCGTCGACGATCTATGCCGGAACGAGGAACTCCGGCGTCTTTCGCAGCGCGGACGGCGGGACGAGCTGGGCGGCGGCCTCGAACGGCCTGACGCAAACGCAAGTCTTCGCGCTTGCCATCGACCCCAAGACGCCCTCGACCATCATCGCGGGCACGTTTCAAGGAATCTTCAAGAGCACCAATGGCGCCGCGACCTGGACGGCGACGAGCCTGATGTCGGGAATCATCTACGCTCTGGCGATCGACCCGGTGACGACCTCGACGGTCTATGCGGGTGACGGCGGCGGGTTCGGAGTCTTCCGGAGCACCGACGGCGGCAACAGTTGGCTCCAGACGAGCGTCGGTCCGGGTTCCCCGTCGGCCGTCAACGCATTGGCCCTCGACCCGACAACACCCTCGACGCTTTACGCAGGAACACAAGACGCCATCTTCAAGACCGCCGACAGTGCCGGCCACTGGATGACTTCAGACGCCGGCCTAACGGGATTGAAGGTCTTCGCCCTGGCCGTGCCGGGGGCGTCGCCGTCGACCGTCTATGTGGGCTCGAACCTCGGTTGCTTCAAGAGCGTGGACGGCGGCGCAACCTGGACGCACCTCGACAAGGACCTGGGCGAGAGCCCCGTCTTCGCCTTAGCGCTCCTGCCGGGCGCCGCCCCGCCGGTCCTCGCGGGCACGGACACCGGGGTCTGGAAGAGCGTGGACGGAGGGGCGAACTGGACGCAGGTTCTGCAGGCGGGCGGGAGCGTGCTCACGCTCGCGCTCGATCCCAGCTCGCCGTCGACGGTGTACGCGGGCGGCTTCAGCGGGACGCCGCCAAGCACGCAGGGAGGGGTGACCCGGAGCACCGACGCGGGAGCGACCTGGTCGCACTTCGGTATCTACCCCACGGCTCTTCCGACCGTGAACGCGGTTCTCGTCGACCCCACGTCGCCGGAGACTGTTTACATCGGCACGGACGCCGGAGCGTACAAGACCCTCAAGGCAATGGACGGCACTCTCCACTGGGAGACGAACAACGCACTCGTCTCGCTGCGGGTCTTCGCGCTCGTGCTCGATCCCGCATCCGCGTCGACGGTGTTCGCGGGCACCGACGGCGGCCTCTTCAAGAGCACGAACGGCGGCGTGAGCTGGACGGGTTTGACGAACGGCCTGAACGCGGCGCGCATCTTCACGCTCCTCTTTGGCTCACCCTCGACTTTTTGGGCGGGCACGAGCGGCGGGTTCTTCGAGAGTGCCGACGGGGGCGCGAGCTGGACGGTGAACAATTCGGGCCTGACGAGGCCGATCCTCGCGCTCGCCCCCGATCCGACCCCGCCCGCCTTGCTCTACGCCGGCACGATCGGCGGGAGCGTCTTTCTTCTGTCGAACGTGGTCGTGTCGCGAATGCCGATTCTTCTGCCCAGCCGGCGGGGCCAGCCGCACCACCTCGATTTCCGGCAGTGAGATTCGCGGCCGCCGCTCTCAGCCGATCGCGTCGATCGCCGCGAGAGCTTTCTCCACCTCCCCGAGGTCGTTTGCCACGTGCGGAGAGAACCGCACGGCGCCTTCCCGGGGAGCAACGATGATGCCGCGCTGCTCGAGGGCCTTGGCCATGGCGCGCACGTCGCGCGCGGGCGGGACGGCGGCGAGGATCCCCGACAGGACCGGTTCGGGCGAGGTAATCCGCCAGCCGCGCGCGGCGAGGCCGTCGCGCAACGCGCCGACGACCGTGAGGATCCGGTCGCGGACGGTCTCGACGCCGATCTCCCGCAGCAGCCCGAGTGCCGCTTCGAGTCCCGCGATCTGGGCGGTCGGGAGACTACCCGGCTCATAGCGGCGGGCGCTCTGGTAGAGCTTTCCCCGATAGTCGAGAAATCCCGCCTCCTCCTCGTTGTGGATGTTCCACCAGCCGCCGAAGGAGGCTCGCAGCCGCTCCCGGGCGCCCGGCGCGACGTAGAAAACCGTGCAGGCTTCCTGACCGAAGAGCCACTTGTGCGCATCGGCCGCGAGCACGTCGATTCTCGAGCGCGCGACGTCGAGCGGCAGGGCTCCCAGCCCCTGGATGGCGTCGACGACGAAGAGGATCCCCTTCTCCGCGCAGAACGCGCCGATCTCCTCGATCGGATAGACGAAACCGTTGTGGAAGGCGACCCAGGAGACGGCGACGACCCTCGTGCGCGCGTCCACCTGCGCGGCGATGTCCTGCGTCGTGACGCGACCCGCGCGGTTGCGGACGAGCCGGTACTCGACGCCTTGATCCTCCAGGAACTTCCAGGGGAAATAGTTTGACGGAAACTCCATGTCGTCGCCGACGACGTTGTCTCCCGCCTTCCAGTCGACGCCGCGCGCGACGACGTTCAGCGCCCAGGAGGTCGACGGGAGAAAGGCGAGGTCCGCGTCGCCCGCCCCGAGGAACTCCGCGGCTTTCCGGCGCGTCCGCTCGATCGTCGCGTACCATTTGCGCCAGTCGGCGGCGCCGCGGTCGCGCAGATTCTCGATGTGCGCGACGATGGCTCCCGCCACGCGCCGGGGCAGCGGCGCCACGGCGGCGTGATTGAAGTAGACGAGGTTCCGGCGGACCGGGAACTCCCGGTCGAGGTTGGCGGGGGAGAAGTCGAAGGGCATCGGTCTACTTCCAAGTGACGACCTTCGCCCGGGCGAGGAGGTCGAGGTACTCGGCGACGTCGGCCGCCGGCACCGGCTCGTAGCGGCCGGACAGAACGTCGCGCAGGTCGGAGACGCTGCGTTTGCCGTCGACGAGGTTGAGCGTTTCGTACGCCAGCACGTCGCCCCGCGGTCGGCGGGTGAGCGCCGTCGGGACGTCGCCCCCGCCTCCGGGCAAGCCTCCCGTTGCCGCGCCGAGCGCTTGCGCCAGAAAGTCGAAATAGTAGACGCTGAGCGGGCCGCGCACCTCGGGGTTGCGGACGGGAACGCGCGTGTCGCCCTCGGGAGCGGAGGCGGGCTTCACGATCGAGGCCATCTCGCGCAGCCGGTCCTGCTCCCTCTGGACGGCGGGAGCGGTCGAAGGCCATAGGGCGGCGACCGTACGGAGCGTCTCGGCCTCGGTCAGGATCGCGTGGTGCGCAGCCAAGAGGCCGTCGCGGTCTTCCTTGCCGCGCGACAGCGCGATCCGCGCCTCGCCGTTCGCCCGGGCGTAGCGCAGCAGACCCGTCGCCTCGGCCTCGGGCAACGCCGCGAGCGACCAGGCGATCCCGGCGCCGAGGTAGGCCACGCGGCCGAGCTTGGTGGCGTCGAGATTCTCCGGTTGGTCCTTGTTCGTGTGGATGGTGACGTCCGGGTAATCGTGGAAGTACACCATCGGGACGCCGAAGCTCGACTCCTGGAAGACTTCGTGGTCGCTGCCCATCTCGAGCTGGCGGATGTCGCCCAGGAAGGGTTCCCGGGAGCCGGGCAGCCACGCGAAGCCGGCGTATGGATCTCCGCCGCGCTCGGCGTAGTTTCGAGAGGCCTCGACGACCTCATCGAACCAGGCGCGGGCGATGTCGTTGACGACGTGCGGACGCGACTCTGCGGCACGCGAGAGGTGGAAGGTCCCCTTGGTCGTCCAGAGAAGCCCGCCGACCATGTCCATGTGGATGCCGGCCGCGAGCCTCTTCGCGACTTCCGGGTGTCGAATGAGGTAAGCCTGAGAGCCCGCGATCTCGGGAAGCCACAGGAAGCGGATCGTGAGCCTCGGAGGGCTGAGCGCGTGCTTGCGGATGGCGCTCGTCAGCGCGCGGGCGACCTCGAAGATGGCGGCGCTACCCGACGCGTTGTCGTTGGCGCCGGCGGACTCGTGGCAGAAATGCGCGGTCAGCACGATCTCGCCCGCCGCGGGATCGGTGCCTGGGATCGTCGCCTCGACGACGTCGTAGGTCGCGGGGACGATCTTCGCCTGGACGCCCGCGTGCAAGACGACTTTCTCGCCGGCCGCGAGGCGCGCCCGGTAAGCCTGCGCCTGGCGCTTGGAGACCATGAAGGCGAATCGGTTGCGGAGCTCGTACGGAGAGAGGTGCCCCCAGCGCACGAGGTCTCGGTCGTCACCGGACCAGGCGGAGGCCTGGTTGGGGAAGTCGGACAGGAAGCCCGCGGCGCCCCGCTCCTCGCAGGCCAGACGCTGAACGTCGGGCAGCGCTCCGTCGGCGAGCGCGATCTTTCCCTTCACGTCCTTGCCCGCGTAGTCCTTCGGGTCGGTGCCCGCGCCGACGTCGACCAGCTCCGCCGTCACGTCGGCGTCCTGGCTGTAGTCGGCGAGCGCCACGGGCAGCTCCGGAAAGGATTCGACCAGGGCGGCGCGCGGCGAGACCTCCTCGAGCGTCGCCCGGACAGGGTTCCAGCCGTAGTAGCTGACAAAGTGGGCATAACGGGTCTTGCCATCGGCGGGGAAACGCTCGATCGTCGCGTCGGAGAGGCCCGCTGCGAGGAGCTTCTTCTTCAGATACTCGGCCGCCGCCGCGTATCCCGGCGAGCCGTGCACGCGGTGGAAGCGCCCGATCTCCCGCACGGTCTCGAGCGTCGCGTTGCCGTCGATCTCCGCATGGATGGCGGCGGGAACCTGATCGGGCCAGAACGGGATCACGCGCTCGTCGGCGAGAAGGGGAGCGGCTGCGGCGGACAGAAGAATCGCCAGGAAGCTCCGCGTCGAAGGGGTGAAAGTCAGACCGGTGCCGCAGCCTCGTTTCAGGACCATGCTCATTCCTCCCCGACGCTTGGAACAGTAACAAAGACACAAAAGCCGGCGCGGCCCCGTGGGCCACGCCGGCTGAGAGTTGCGCCCCCCGTGAGGGGCGGATTCGGGCTCCGGCTTACTTCCCGACCATGAACGGCACGACCGCACCGGTCTTTTCCCAGACCAACGCGAGCTTGCCGCCCTGGTCGGTCATGTCCACGAAGCCGATCGTGAACTGGTCGACCGAGACTTGCGGCGTCACCATCTTCATGGGCACGCGCACGACGTCGTACTTCGCGTCGTAGCCGTAGGCGCCCCAGATCTTCGCCTTCTCGTTCGGGTCGTACTTGTCCTGGGTGGGCTGGGTCGAGAGGATCAGCGTCCAGCCCGACTCCTTCAGCTCCACGAAGACGTCGTATTCGCCGGCGGCGAGCTTCTTGCCGCCGATCTCGAGGGGAACCTCGCTCTTCAACTTTGTCGTCTGGTTCGCGCCCGCCCGCCAGACCGGGGCGCCCCCGTTGACCGTCTTGCCGTAGTCGGCGCCCTTGCCGAAGATATCCGTGCGGCCCCGCAGTATCGGACGGCTATAGGCCACCTCGATCCATTTGCCGCCGGTGTAGTTGCGCTCTCCCTCTTTGTCCGGGGCGCTCCAGGTTCCTCCGACCATCGTCGCCGCGGTGCCCGCGGGGGAGAGGGGCCGGCGCGGCTCCTGCGCGAGCGCGATTCCGGCGCAGGCCAGGAGTGTCAGGGAAGATGTCCAGATCTTGCGGCTAATCATTCTTGTCCTCCTCAGTTCCGTTATTCTTTTTTGGAACGCGAAGCATATCTCTTTGGATAAGATTCCGCCCCGCCAGATGAGCCTGCCGTTTCTGTGCATCCGCAGCCGGGTCGTTGGGACCGCGCTTTGTGTGATCGCCGCTTTGCTCGCGCTGCCGGCCCGAGGCGGACCAGCAGCGTTTACGACCGGCGACCGCCTCGCCTTCGCGCTCACAGGCGCTCGCGTGATTCTCTCGCCCGGGCACATCTTCGACCCGGGAGTCGTCGTGATCCGCGGCGGCGTCGTCGAGGCGGCCGGTCCGGCCGGCGCGACCCCGATCCCGGCCGACGCGCGCGTCTTCGATCTCAAAGGAAAGGTCGTCCACGCCGCCTTTCTCGATCCTTACGTCACGGCGGACCGGCTCGCGGGCAAGAAACCGAGAGGGCCGCAGGACGACGACGAGGCCGGCGAGCCGGCGGGGCTCGCTGCACGGGGATCGGGCAGCTCGGGCGGCGCCCTCCCCGTCTCCAATCGCGCCGCGGAGCGCGTCGTCTCGTCCCTCACGGTCAAGGACCGAGTGGCGGATTCCTATCGCCGGCTCGGTTTCGCCGTTGTCGCAGCGGTGCCCTCGGCCGGCATCCTGCGCGGCTCCGGCACGATCGTGAGCCTGGCGGACGGGCCCCTCGAGGATCGGGTCCTGCGCGGCGACTTCGGACAGTACGTCTCGCTCGAGCCCGAGCGCCTGAGGGATCCGGAGTCCGCGCGCTCGATTTACCCGACAGCCAAGATGGGCGCTGTGGCGCTCGCACGGCAGAGCTTCCTGGACGCGCTCTGGTGGCGCGACGCCGAGGCGGCCTACGCGCTCGGCCCGGGCGGCCAGTCGCGGCCGCGTTGGGACGCGGCGGCGTCCGCTCTCGTGCCCGCCGCCGAAGGCAAGCAACCGGTCGTATTCGAGTCGACCGACGTGCTGTCGCTGCTGCGCGCGAGCAAGATTGCGCGCGAGATGAAGTTGAAGGCGCAGTACGTCGGGACCGGGGACGAGTACCGCATGCGGGATGAGGTGGTCGCCGCGAAACCGGATCTGGTCCTGCGGATCGACTTCCCGAAACCTTATCGCCTCGAGGCCGAGGACGAGTGGCTGGACGTGCCGCTCGAGAGGCTACGCCGGATCGACCGGGCGCCCTCGAACCCGAAGTGGCTGCGCGACGCGGGCCTCGCGTTCTCGATCACGACGCACGGCCTCGAGGAACCCGAAGATCTCGGCAAGCGCCTCCGAGAGGCCATGGCGAGAGGGATGTCCCAGGACGATGTTCTAGCGGCGCTGACCACCGTGCCGGCGCGGCAGCTCGGCCTGGCCGACCGGCTGGGCTCGATCGAGCTTGGAAAGATCGCGAGCCTCGCCGTCGAGACGGGGGAGCCCTTCGCGGAGGGCAGCCGTGTGGCGGAGATCTGGATCGACGGCAAGCGGTACGAGCTGCCGGAGAAGAAGAAGGACAGCGGCTCGAAGGAGGCCCCTCACTCGAACCCTCTCCCGCCGGGAGAGGGACCGGAGGCACAGGTGCGGGCGTTCCCCGGCCGGGAGAACGGGCCGCTCGCGCAGCCGAAGGCGGTGATCGTGCGCAACGCAACGGTCTGGACGCAGGGGCCCGCGGGGGTCCTCGAGAGCGCCGACGTCCTCGCGGTGGACGGCAAGATCGCCGCGGTCGGCAAGGGGCTCGCAGCGCCGGCCGGCGCGCTCGAAATCGACGCGCGCGGGCGGCACGTGACGCCCGGAGTCATCGACGCGCACTCCCACACGGCAATCGACGGTTCGGCCAACGAGTTTGGCCACGCCGTGTCGGCCGAGGTCCGGATCCAGGACGTGCTCGATCCTTTCGACGTCGCGATCTACCGGGAGCTCGCCGGGGGCACCACCGCAGCCAACGTCCTGCACGGTTCGGCCAACTCCATCGGGGGCCAGAACGCCATCGTGAAGTGGCGGTGGGGAGGCGGACCCGACGACCTGCTCCTTTCCGGCGCGCCGGAGGGGATCAAGTTCGCCCTCGGCGAGAACCCGAAGCAGTCGAACTTCCAGAATCCGCATCCGCGCTACCCGGCCACGCGCATGGGCGTCGCCAACCAGATTCGCGAGCGTTTCCTCGCCGCCCGCGACTATCGCAAGCGGCAGGAGGAATACGCCAAGGCCGCGGCGGTCAAGGGCGCCCATCCCATCCCGTCGCGCAAGGACCTTCAGCTCGAGGCGATCGCCGAGATCCTCGAGGGCAAGCGCCAGATCCACTGCCACTCTTACCGCAAGGACGAGATCCTGGAAATGGTCCGCGCCGCCGAGGAATTCGGCGTGAAGGTCGCGACGTTCCAACACGTCCTGGAAGGCTACAAGGTGGCCGACGAGATCGCTCGGCACGGCGCCGGCGGCTCGACCTTCTCGGATTGGTGGGCCTACAAGTACGAGGTCTGGGACGCGATTCCCTACAACGGCGCGCTCATGCGGGAGCGGGGCGTTCTCGTCTCGTTCAATTCCGACTCGGACGATTTCGCGCGCCGACTGAACTGGGAAGCCGCCAAGGCGGTCCGGTACGGCGGCGTGCCGCCGGCCGACGCCCTGGCCTTCGTCACGATCAATCCGGCGAAGCAACTTGGCATCGACAAGCGGGTCGGCTCGCTCGAGCCGGGCAAAGACGCGGACTTCGTGGTGTGGAGCGGAGATCCGCTCTCGGCGGAATCGGTGGCCCTCGAGACATGGATCGAAGGCAAGAAGTACTTCGACCGGGCGGCGGACCTTTCCGCGCGCACCGGGCTCGAAAGGGAGCGGGCGGATCTGGTGGGGAGTGCGAAGCGGTTGCTCGACACGGAAAAGAAGAGCACGCCCCGAGTCGAGATCGCGCCGACGCCGATCCCGCACCTATCCCCCCCGGGCCCGACCCCGACGGCGCCGCCGAGAGCGAGAGCCGCGCCATGAGACGACTCGCCGGCGCGCTGGCGCTCGCGCTCTCCACGATGGCGGCAGGCGCCGAGACGATCGTCTTGCGCGGCGGGACAGTCCATCCCGTCTCGGGCCCGGCCATCGCCAACGGGAGCGTCGTCCTGCAGGACGGCCGGATCGCGGCCGTCGGGGCTTCCCTCGCGGCGCCTCCCGGCGCGAAGGTCGTGGACTGCTCCGGCAAGCACATCTATCCGTCGCTCTTCCCGGCGGCCACGGTGCTCGGTCTCGTTGAGATCTCGGCCGTGCGCGCCACACTCGATACGTCGGAGCTCGGCGACGTGAACCCACAGGCGCGCGCCGACTTTGCGATGAACTTCGACTCGGAGCTGCTTCCGGTGGCGCGTTCGGCCGGCATCCTGATCGCCGGAATCACGCCGACGGGCGGCATCGTTTCCGGCGCGGCGGCCGTCATGAAGCTCGACGGCTGGACGCGCGAGGACGCGACGCTCAGGGCTCCGGCGGCGATCACCGTGACCTGGCCGGATCTCGCGATCGACCGCTCGCCGGCGGCGCGCTCTTCGGTACGCCTGCAGGAGAGGCGGCGGGACGAGGATGTGCGAAAGTTGAAGGATGTCTTTGCGGAGGCGCGCGCCTACGCGAAGGCGAAGGGGGCCGAGGGTCGCGCCGGAGTGCCGCGCCACGACGTTGACGCAAGGCTCGAGGCCCTCGTTCCCGCGGTCGAGGGAAGGGTGCCGGTCCTCGTCGTCGCGAACACCACGGCGCAGATTCGCGCGGCGCTCGCGTGGGCCAAGGAAGACGGGTTGCGGATCGCGATCCTCGGCGGCGCCGACGCCTGGCGGGTCGCCGGGGAAATCGCGCAGGCGAAGACGCCGGTCATCCTGGACACGGTCCTCGATCTGCCGATTCGCCCCGATGAGCCCTACGACGCGCGCTTCGCCGCCGCCGGAATCCTCGCGAAGGCCGGCGTCGCCGTGGCCTTCAATGACGGCCTGACGCCTTTTGCGGCCGCGACGGTGCGGAGCTTGCCGCATCAGGCCGCGGCCGCCGTAGCCTTCGGCTTTCCGCGGGAGAAGGCGGTCGAAGCGATGACGCTCGAGCCGGCGCGGATCTTGGGGGTCGCGGATCGCGTGGGCTCGCTCGAGCCGGGCAAGGACGCGACGCTCATCGTCACCGACGGCGACATTCTCGACTTGCGCACGCACGTCGTCGCGGCGTACCTCGACGGCCGGCCGCTCGATCTCACCGACAAGCAGAAGCGGCTGTACGAGCGGTACCGGAACAGGCCGAAGCCCGTTCGGTTGGTCCCATGAACTGGCTTTTCAAGGAGGAGCCCACCCACTACTCCTACGACGACCTGGTCCGAGACGGGAAGACCTCCTGGTCGGGCGTGAAGAACCCGCTCGCCCAGAAGCACCTGCGGTCGGTCAAGAAAGGGGACCGGATCTTCTACTACCACACGGGGGACGAGAAGTCGGTCGTCGCAATCGCGAAGGCGGTGACCGACGCCTACGGCGACCCGAGAGACGCGTCCGGCAAGCTCGCCACCGTGGACATCGCTCCTGTTCACAGGCTGCCGGGACCCGTCGCGCTCGCCGCGATCAAGGCGAAGCCTTTCTTCAAAGACTTCCCGCTCGTGCGCATCTCGCGTCTCTCGGTGATGCCCGTGTCCGATCGCGAGTGGGCCGAGATCGAGAAGATGGCGCGCCGCTAAGAAGGGCTCGGCGCGGCCGCTCGGCCGCGCCCGAGAAGAAAACGTGGCGGCGTGCGGCTACTTGAGCGAGATCTCGCGTGCCAGCGCGCTCGAAACGACGGTCCAGACTTCGCCGCGCTTTTCCGTCGCCGTCTGTCGTGCGTCCGCCGACCCGTAGTGTTTCAGCGTGATCGGATCCATCTTCCCCGTCAGGCCGTCCAGAGCGCCGAAGCCCTTGTAGAGGACGGCGAGCGCGATGTTCCAATCGTTCGGCCCCGTCGAGGTGGCGTTCAGATAGGCCTTGTAGTCCAGAACCAGACCCTGCTGTTTGGCTTGCGCGTAGACCTTGTTGAAGTTCTCGCTCAAGTCCTTCAGGGCCGCGTTCATTTTCCCGGGCTTGACGTTGAGGTACGTGACGCGCCAGACGGGACCCTCCGTGTAGAACTCCTGACCGAGCGCTCGCGCCGTGACACCGAGCAGACCGATGAACAGCATGGAAGCAAAGAATCGCTTCATGGGGCATCCTCCTCTTGCCGCAAGCCTATCAGCGGAAATAGCGTGAGCGGTCTACGAGCGCGGGGGGAGCTGGCGGGGATGCGGCGCGCTCTTCGGGAGTCGGACGACGGAGCGGTCGCATGCGTCGCCGAAGCCGTCGTGGTTCGAGTCGGCCTGGTCAGGGTTGAACACCATCGGACAGTTGTCGGAGGCGTCGGGCACACCGTCGCCGTCCGAATCGTTGGTCCAGCCGATGTCCTGGAGTAGGGGCAGCGTCAGGTCCACATCATGCTTCAGGTCGTCGTTGATGTTCGGCTCCATCAGCAGGTTGGGGAAGGCGATGTCGTCCCAATGGGAAATCGAGGAGCCGGGCTGGGACGGGTTGGGCGCGAAGAGCAGGGCCCGTCCAGCCGGATCCGCGCCGCTGCGCACGGACGGATCGAGGCCGAGCGTCAGGGCCACACCCGCCGAAAGCTGTGCTCGCAACGCCGCCCCGTCGCTCAGGGTGATCCGAACCGAGGGGATCGTGATGGAGGCGTCGGTGCCTCCGAGCCCTCCCGGTGGCGCGCCGGCGGTGTTGTCCGCGATCACGACGGCCAGGGCGCCCGCGTCCTGCGCGTTCTTGACCTTCACCGTGAAGTTGCAGGTGCCGCGGTCGACGAGCGCGATCTTGCCGGCGATCTCGGCAGGGTTGGTGATCGCCGAACAGGCATCGGTCGGAGAAGGGCCCGCCGTGTCGGCGACATCCTGCGCCGCCGCGAGCGTCCCCGTAACGCCGGGGGTGCCGAGCTTCGGGCCGAAGTCGGCTGTGCCGACGGCGTAGTCGCCCGCCACCGCCGCCGGCGCGTCGACTCGCAGAAGCGGCGTTCCCTTTGCGAGGAAGGCCGGCACGGACATCGTGACTCGCGGACCGGCCCACACCACCCTTCGGGCGTTCACGAACGACGCCGCGCGCTCCGCCTGCGTCATCTCGTTCCAACGCTTGCCGGTCGCGATGTCGAGGATCGAGCGCTCCCAGATATCGGGCTCGTTGATGAACTCCCTGCCCGAGTCGTCGACGAGGGTGAGAAAGCCGAGGCCGTGGGCGAGCTCGTGGAGCACGACGGTGACGAGGTCGATCTTCGCTCCATGGTTGTCGTCCAGGCCGTAGTACCAGTCCGCGCCGGCCAGGCAACTCGGCTTGCCGATATCCGAGTTGAAGCGGGAGCGGATGTCGTCGGCGCCGGTGTTGGGATCACCCGGCATGAGATCGTGCCCCGCCAGCTTATTGGCGAGGGCCGAGACGTACCAGGTGTGCGGAAATGCCGCGCCCGCGAAGTCGTCGACGAGATGGATCGCGCCCGTCGACCCGAGCGTTGCGGAGTCGGCCGTGCAGCTCAAGCTCACGAAGCTCGCCTGGACGCGGATCTCGACCGGGCTGTCCAGCAGGGCCCCCCACATGTCCGCCGCGCGCTGGAACGCGATCAGCCGCTGCTGGCCCAGAGTCGTTCCCGTGTTGCCGCCGACCGGAGTCGCCGGCGTCGGATCGTTGAAGCCGACGTCGGCGGCATTGGCGTTGACGATCGTGAGCGTCGCCGGGAAGAGCGGAAGCGGAGAGAGAAGCAACGCCAGCGTGAACGCCGCGCGCCGCACTCTTACTTCTCCTCCGCGGCGGTGCCGGCCGACGGAATGCAGCGCGTCGTGAACGAGCCGTCGGGATTTCGGCTCAAGACGACCTGGAAGGAGAAGGCTCCCTTCAGCTCGACGGACCGCATGCCATCCGGGTGGAGGACGATCTCGAGGGGCTCCAGGTCTTCCACGGCCCCTCCGCCCGCCTCGAAGAGCGCGCGGGCCTCCTCCGGAGTCGGCGCACGGATCCTTCCGGTCTTGCGGTCGAGGAAGACGCGAAGACCGACACGGCCAGGCGGATCGACCGCAGGGCAGAAGTGTTCGAGGAAAGCCACCGGCGGGTCGATCGCGGGACAGTCCTCTGCCGGGAGCGGGAAGCGGAAGAGGAGGGCCGTCGCTGCCGCGGCGGCCAACCGGTTGGTGCGGCTCACGGCCTAGAGTCTACGAGAAACCACTCTGCCGCCCGTCCGAAACTTCAGCCGCCTTAATCTCGGGGTCAACTGACCCTGGGGCGCGGGCCCACGAAGGAGTGGGGTAGGGCGAGGTAGTGCCCTCTCCGTGTCGAGAGGGGAGTGGGGGGTTTCTACCCTGCCGCCTCCGTCAGTGCCAGTGGCTCGGGCGAGTCGGTCTCCCCCGCGGTCTCCCGGCTGTGCGTGCGCGCCACCAGAACGTAGATCGCCGGGACGACGAAAAGCGTGAAGACCGACCCGATGATCATGCCGGTGACCAGCATCATGCCGATCGAGTTGCGGGCTCCGGCTCCGGGCCCCCGGGCGAAGACCAGAGGCAGATGGCCCATGACCGTGGCAGCGGTCGTCATGAGGATCGGCCGCAGCCGCGTCGTCGCGGCCTCGATGACGGCCGCGAGCTTCGCGCTGCCCTTCTCCTGGAGCTTGTTGGCGAACTCGACAATCAAGATACCGTTCTTCGACACGAGTCCCACCAGGGTGATCAGACCGACCTGACTGTAGATGTTCAGCGTGGTCAGGCCGAGAAACGAGAAGAGCAGGGCTCCGGAGATCGCGAGCGGCACAGACCCGGCGAGGATGATGAACGGATCCCGGAAGCTCTCGAACTGCGCCGCGAGCACGAGGTAGATGAGGATGGCCGAGAGCAGGAAAGTCGGAAGGAACTGGCCACCCTCGGTCCGAAGCTGGCGCGACTCGCCCGCGTAGTCCACCGTAAAGCCCTGGGGCAGAATGCGCCGCCCCTCCGCCTCGAGAAACCGGAGCGCCGTGTCGAGCGACACGCCGGCAGGGATGACGCCCTGGACGTGTACCGCGTTCAATTGCTGGAAGCGCTTGAGCTCCCGCGGCTGGGTGGACGTCTTCAACGTCGCGAAGGTCGAGAGCGGTACGAGCTTGCCGCCGGCGCCGCTGACGTAGATCTGCGACAGTTGCTCGGGCGTCAGCCGCTCGACGCGCTTGACCTGGGGGATGACCTTGTAGCTCCTTCCCAGGACGCTGAAGCGGTTGACGAAGTTGCCGCCGAGCATCGTCGAGAGGTCCCGGCCGGCATGGGAAAGGTCCACTCCCTGGGACCGCAGCTTGTCGCGGTCAAAGACCACTTCGGTCTGCGGCTGGTCGAACTTCATGTCCGAGTCGGCAAACATGAAGATGCCGCTCGCGTACGCTTTCTGCACGAGCTCGTTGGCAAACGGAGTCAGGCTCTCGGGCGCGAGCGTGGTGGCGATGACGAAGTCCACCGGGAAGCTTCCTCCTCCCGGAAGCGAGGGCGGAAGGAGCGAAATGACGCGCACTCCCGGAATCTGGGAGGCCTTCGCCGAGACCTCGAATTGAAGTTGCGGGGTGCTCTTCCTCCGGTCGCTCCAGGGCTTGGTGACCATGCCCGCGAAGCCGCCGGATGGGGCCGTTATTTGGAAGATGCTCTCGGTCTCGGGGAACGTGCTGTAGACGTCGCCGACCTGCAACGCGAAGAGCTTGGTCTGGTCGAGGGTGGCGTTGGGAGCCGCCTGGATGATTCCGAAGACCACGCTCTGGTCTTCCATGGGCGCGAGCTCCTTCTGCGAGAACAAGTAGAAGGGAATCGTCAGAAAGGCGACGATTGCCCAGAGGACGAAGACGACGGGCCGGTACGCGAGCGTGCGGGTCAGCGCGCGCGTGTAGCGGCGCCGCACCCCGTCGAAACGTCGGTTGATCCATCCCGCGAACCCGCGCTCGGAGTCTCCCGTGCGCAGAAGTTTCGACCCCATCATTGGCGAAAGCGTCAGCGCCACAATGCCCGAGATGATTACGGCTCCCGCCAGCGTGAACGCGAACTCCCGGAAGAGCGCTCCCGTCAATCCTCCCTGGAGCCCGACCGGCGCATACACCGCCGCGAGCGTGATCGTCATGGCGATGATCGGCCCGACGAGCTCCCGCGCGGCGGCGATCGCCGCGTCGAAGGGACGCTGTCCCATGTGGAGGTGGCGTTCCACGTTCTCGACCATGACGATTGCGTCGTCCACCACGAGCCCGACCGACAGCACGATGGCGAGCAGCGTCAGCAGGTTGATCGTGAAACCCGCCACGAACATCAGGAACACGGCGCCGACGAGCGAGACCGGGATGGCCACGACGGGGATGAGCACCGAACGCGCCGATCCCAGAAACAGGAAGATGACGATGATCACGATCAGAAGCGTCTCGGACAGGGTCTTCAGGACCTCCTCGATGGCGTTGCGGATGTAGAGCGTCGAGTCATAGGGGATCCCGGCCTTCATGCCCACCGGAAGCTGCGCCCGGACGTCCTTCATCGCTTCCCGAACCCGGCCGATGACCTCGAGCGAGTTGGCCGTGGGGAGGACCCAGATGCCCATGAAGGTGGCGCTCTCGCGGTTGAAGCGGACGTCGGACTCGTAGTCCTCGGCGCCGAGCACGACGTCGGCGATCTCGCCGAGGCGCACGACGACACCCTTGTCTTCCTTGACGACGAGCTGGCGGAATTCCTCGGCGGTCCGGAGGTCGGTGTTGGCGACGAGGTTCACCGACACCATGTCGCCCTTGGTCTTGCCCAGTGCCGAGAGGTAGTTGTTCGCGGCGAGGGCGTCCCAAACCTGCGACGGCGAGATGCCGAGCGCGGCCATCTTCTCTGGCTTCAACCAGGCGCGCATAGCGAACGTTCGTCCGCCGAGGATGTCGGCGCGCTGCACGCCGCTGATCGCCGCGAGCTTCGGCTGGACCACGCGAACCAAATAATCGGTGATCTGGTTCTGATCGAGATCCGCGGACGAGAAGCCCAGATACATCGAGGCGAACTGGCTGTCCGCCGTTTGGAGGTCGATGACGGGCGCCTGGGCCTCCGGCGGCATGTCGTTGCGCACCTGTGCGACTTTCGCCTGGATCTGCGTCAGGGCCGCGTTGGTGTCGTAGTTGAGCTTCAGGTGGACGGTGATCGTGCTCACACCCTGAGCGCTCGAGGACTCGATGTAGTCGATGCCGTCGGCGCTGGCGATCACCCGCTCGAGCGGAGTGGTGATGAAGCCGCGCACGAGGTCCGCATTGGCGCCGACGTAGACGGTCGTCACCTGGACGACGGCGATGTCGCTGCGCGGAAACTGCCGCACCGAGAGCGAGCGGATCGAACGCACGCCCGCGATCAGGATGACCAGGTTGACGACGACGGCGAGAACCGGCCGCCGGACAAAGAGGTCCGTCAGCTTCATTAGCTGTCCTCGGGACGGGGCGCCGGGTTGTTGCCCGGTTGGACCTTGTTGTTGACCTGGACCGCGGCCCCGTTGCGCAGCTTGAAGACGCCCGAGGTCACGATCTCCTCGCCGGACTTCACACCGGAGACGATCGCCACCTGGTCGCCTCGCCCGCCTCCCAGTTTGACGAATTGCTGGCGCACGCCGCGGTAGGTCTGGCCCTTCGGGTCCTTCAGGTCTTCGACGACGAAGACCGAGTCCCCGTACGGCGCATAGTTGATCGCGGAGGTCGGTACAGTGACGGCGCTGTTGCTCGAGCCGATCGAGAGGCTCGACTGCACGAACATGCCGGGACGAAGCTTCGCGTCGGCGTTGCCGAGCGTGGCCTGGACCTGGACGTTTCGCGTCGCCGGATCGACGACCGAATCGACCGCCGTCACGCGGCCCGTGGAAGAGACCCCCGCGCCCTCGGCGGTGACCCGCACCGACGCGCCGAGCCGCAGGTTGGCGAGCTGCTGCTGCGGCACCGAGAAGTTCACGAAGATCGGATCGAGCGACTGCAGCGGCACGACCGGCGCGCCCTCGTTCAGATACTGGCCGAGGTTGATCTGCCGGATGCCGAGGCTCCCCGCAAACGGAGCGCGGATCGTCTTGCGCTCGATCGTGGCGCGGATCTCCCCGACCCGAGCGTCCGCCTCCTTTTGCGCGGCTTCCGCCTGGTCGAAGTCCGCCCGGGCCGTGACCCCTTCCGCATTCAGGCCGCGCGCACGCTCGAGATTCAAACGCGCGAGATCCCGCGCCGCCTCGGCGGCCGCGAGCTGCGCCCGCTCCTGCCGCGTGTCGAGCTCCACGAGGACGTCGCCCTGCTTGACCGCCTTGCCGGACTCGAAGCCGATCCGGGCGACGATGCCGGCGAGATCCGCGCTCACCGTGACGCCTCGGACCGCGGCGATGGTCCCGATGGCCGCCAGGGTCTCCGGCCAATTCTCCTGCCGGGCCACGATGGTCGTCACCGCTTCCGGCGGAGGCTTGTAAGAGGAGTTCTGAGCCACCGCCGCCTTGACCTGATGCGTCTTCACCGCGGCGATGACACCGATGAACAGCGTCACGCCGACGAGCATCAGGATCATCCGTTTCGCCATGAAACCTCCCTGGAGAACCCTGTTCCGCTCAATCCCGAGACCCCAGGTCTCGTGAATCGGGAATTCATTACGCGAGAGGCGACGGGGCTCGCCCCACCGCTCCGGAAATACCCCTCCCTGGATACTCCCACCCTGTTCTTACGCAAGATCCCCCCGGAAAGGTTCGTGCCAACCGCGCCGAACCCTCGGCACCCGCAACACTCTGTCGCGTTGGAACTTTCGCCCGCGAAGCGGCTATCGTGTGCGTTTCTCAGGCCTTCTTCGCCAGGAGGTCCCGGATCTGCGTGAGCAGGACTTCCTGCGGGTTCGGGGGAGGGGGCGACGCCAGCTTCTTCGCCGCGAACTTGTTGAACGGCACCACGATGAAGAAGTAGAGAGCGGCCGCCTTGAAGAGAAAGCTGACGACGGCATTCAGGAAATTGCCGATCCCGACGGCGCCGAGCTTGATCGCGGAAAAGTCGGGCTTCCCCCCGATCGAGCCGATGAGCTGCGTGATGACGTCCTTGACGAGCGAGTCCACGATGGCCCCGAAGGCGGCGCCGATGATGACGCCGACCGCCAGGTCGAGAACATTGCCCTTTGCGATGAAGTCCCTGAAGCCCTTCAGCATGGTTTTCTCCTCTTGCGTTCGAATTCGCGTGAAGCTTCGAGCCAGACTATCGCCCCGGGTCGCGTCGCGGCAAGGCAAGTCGAGCCCTGTGCTCGAGTGGGGGCGGCGACTCTTGCCAAAGGACACTAGACTGTACGAACGTCAGGGGGGTGGCATGGAGAAGAAAGGCGTTCCAGGCGGCGGGATTCTGATCCGTTTGCTCGTGACCCTGGTGCTGATCTTCGCGACGTACAACCCGGAAGGACTTTCCTACTATCACTGGATTTCGGCGGGCGGGCCGATTACGCCGCTCAAGGCGTTTACCGGCGTCGTCCTCGCGATCGGCTGGATCTTCCTGCTGCGCTCGACGCTGCGCTCGCTGCACCTGGTGGGCACGCTCCTCGCGGCGGCCTTCTTCGGGACGCTCGTGTGGCTCCTGATCGACTGGTTGCACCTGCAGCCGCACGCGCGGGGATGGACCTATCTGATTCTCTTCTGCGTGGCGGCCGTGCTCGCGACGGGGACGGGATGGTCCCTCGTGTGGCAGCGCTTCACGGGCCAGGTGGATGTGGAGGAGCCGGACCGGTAGTGTGGGCGGCTCACCCGGCAAAGGGCTCCTTGCCGGGCGAGCTCACCGGGGATTTTTCGCGGTCAGGGGATCTGATACTCACCTTCGACGTCGAAGCTGGTGGTTCCATCCGCATTGGACTTGCCCTTGTAGGTGCCCTTCCCCTTGATCCCTTTGAGTTTTCCGGTGCCCGAGATGTAGCTCCACGTGCCCTCGGCTGCGACGAGCTTGCCGTCTTTCAACCTTGCCACGCCCCGGTAACGGACGACGTATTTGTCTCCGTCTGCCGTCGTGCCGTTGTGATAGCCGTTTGTGGAGGACTTGTCGCCGCTCATTTCACTGGACTCGACGTTGACGGCATCTTTGACCTGGCTTCCCGCCATTTCGAAGGGCTTCGACCATGTGCACTGAACTTTTGCGATCACCAGCGCGTGACCTGGCCGGTCTCCGACGTCGATCGTGTTCATCGGATCGGGCTTGGCACATTGTTCCGTGGCTGAAATCTTGGTTTGCGCCGCGGCGGCGGTCGCGAGCGCAGTGGCCAAGAGAAACACCAGGAGACCTCTGACCCTCATGAATCCTCCTTCGCCGGCGGATCGGCCGGCCTGTTCGCCTCGTGAAAATCTCTCACGCGGAGCTTTGCGGCGGGAGTCTCCGCCCAGAGCCGCTCGCAGGTCAAGTGGATTGCATGAGCCGTTTGGTCGTAAGGATCACGGCCCGGCCAGTCGGAGAATCACGCCCACGGCCGTCCCGTCCGCCGGCAGGACGCCGGGCCGGACGCGGAAGCGGGTGACGCCCTTCGCGTAGTCGCGCACCGTGTACCGGGCATTGCCGACCTTGCTCCCCGGGCAGGAGTAGAGGCAGACGATGCACCCGGACTTCCACTTCGGGATGTTGGCCGCGTTGCCGCCGAAACGCAGCTCGATGCCGCGTCCCGCCCGGTCGTCGAGGACCGCGGAGAGCGGCACGGGGTCTCCCTTTCCCGGCAGGCGCAGAAGGACCTCGACCGGCGAGCCAGCGATGACGGTGTCCGGCTCCGGGCTCTTTGGGTCGTCGCGCTTTTCCCAGGCGTCCATCCGGAGATTGTCGCCGGCTCGGGCGCCGATCGCCTCGAGCGCCGCGGCTACATCGCGGTCCGAGACGTCCGTCTCGAGCAGGGCGGCGTGGGCCGATCGTCCGCCCTTCCAGACAATCGCGTGGTAGCCCATCATCCTGCCGCGGTCGAAGGATGCCGCGTGCACCGTCGCCGTGAGCTCGATCTCGCCCTGCCTGCGCGTGATGTGACTTGGCGTGGCCGCCGGCAAAGCCGCGACGAGAAGAAGGGCCGCGGCGGCCCGTGCCCCGAACGTCCGCATTACGGGAGTATCGTATGGCGTTGCCCCGGACACCGGACACCGGACACCGGACACCGGACACACGCACCCCATGCCCATCCAAACCGTCCTGAACTCCCGCGTCCCCATCAAGGTCTGGACCGATCGGATCGAGGAACAGGCGATCGCGCAGTTGAAGAACACGGCGTCCCTGCCGTTCGTCTTCAAGCACGTCGCGGCCATGGCGGATGTGCATCTGGGCATCGGAGCGACGGTCGGCAGTGTCGTCGCGACCAAGGGCGCCGTCTGCCCGGCGGCGGTCGGCGTCGACATCGGATGCGGCATGATGGCCCGCAAGACTTCCATTCCGGCCGAGAGGCTCGAAGGGGAGGGCTGGAGGAAGCTCCGCCACTCGATCGAGCGGGAGATCCCCGTCGGATTCAAACAGAAAAAGGAGCCTTTCCCCGCAGCGGTCGCATGGGCCAGGGAGGCGGGCAAGCCGCATGCCGCTTCGGAGTCGCTCAAGATCAAGGCTCTGCATCAGCTCGGGACCCTGGGCGGCGGCAACCACTTC
>JBGPCK010000020.1:0-34465 GCA_041481715.1 Thermoanaerobaculia bacterium
CAGGGCTCGGTCTTCAAGGTCAAGACGATGACGACGGTGATCCGCGTCGCGCGGGCGATCTCGTTCGGTTTGATCGTGGCCTTCATTCTGGCGGCCGCGGTCTCGGTCATCGTGGGAGGAGTCGGGATCATGAACATCCTGCTCGCTTCTGTCGAGCAGCGCACCCGCGAGATCGGCCTGCGCATGTCGATCGGGGCCCGGCGCCGGGACATCCTCCAGCAGTTCCTGCTCGAGGCACTGATGCTCGGATTCATGGGATCCTCCGCCGGCGTGCTTCTCGGCCTCGGGATTCCGGTACTGGCGCGCCTCTTCTTTCACGGCGTCCGAGTCGAGATTTCGCTCGTGTCCGCGGCTCTGGCCTTTGCGTTTTCCTGCGCGGTTGCGCTGCTCTTCGGCGTCGTTCCGGCGTATCGCGCGGCCCATCTGAATCCGACGGAGGCTCTGCACCATGAATGAAGGTCTGCTTCTCGCGGTCCTGCTCGGGGCCGCCACGGCCGATTCTCCGACCCTGACGGTGCGCCGCGCCGTGGAGCTCGCGCTCGTGCGCGCGCCGGAAATCGCTGTCGCCCGCGCCGCCGCCGCCGAGGCGGATGCCGGTGCGCGGATGGCCGCAAGCGAGCGCAAACCGCAGTTCTCCGTGAACACGACGCCGGGCTGGTCTACCGGTGTGCCTCTCTCGGTCGCCGGTGAGGTGCCGGCGGCGGTTGGAGCGCGGGTCCGCCTGACGCTCTACGACCCGATCGAGCGCGGCGAAGAGTTTCAAGCGCAGGCGCAATCGGCGGCCTTCGCGGGGGCGCTCGCGGACGCGCGGGCCGAGGTGGCTCGGCGGACCGCGGCGGCTTGCGCAAAGCTCTCCGCCGACCTGTCGCGGGTGACGAGCGCGGGCCGGCGACTCCTTGCCCGGGAGGTGATGGCTCGCCGAGAACGGGCGCTCGAGCGCGAGGGGCGCCGCACACGCCTCGACGTCGAGCGCGCCTCCCTGGAAGAGGCACGGGCACGGCAAAGGCTCTACGCCGCCGAGTCGGACCGCGACCTCGACCGCCACGAGCTCGCCCGCCTGGTCGGTCTTCCGGCGGGCTCGCCGGTCTCCATCGTCGACGACCCGGGCGAGGCCGTGCCCGAGCCGGGACCGGGCGACGCCGTGGCCCTCTCCTTCTCCCATGACCGGCAGCTTCGGTCCCTGGCCGAGCAGGCCGAGGCGCTCGGGCGCTCGGCAAGACTGCTGGCGCAGGCCTTCAAGCCGGCGGTCAACGCGGAAGCGCGCTACGCCTACATCCCACGCGCCTTCGGCTACGACAAGTACTACCTGAACTTCCAGGAGAACGTGGCGAGCCTCGGCGTGTCGGTCGTCCTTCCCGTTTGGACCGGTGGCCGCGACTCGGCGCGGGCGGCGCAGTCGCGCGCCCGGCTGGAGCAAGTCGAGGCAGAGCGCCGCTTGCGCGAGTCCGAGCTCGCGCAGCAGGCTCGGGAGGCGCAAGTCAAGCTCGCCCGAGTCGCACTCGAGGCGGGTCTGGCACGCCGGGCCGCCAGCCTGGCCGAGGAAGCCCTCTCTCAGGCCAGGGCGCTCGAACGAGAGGGGCGAGGCGAGGCGGACGGGGTCGAGCGGGCGCAATTGGCCCTGTCCGAGGCGGAGGACGATCAGGCGCAGTCTTCTCGGGATCAAGTGGACGCTCGCCTGCTTCTCCTCGCGCTGCGGGGGGAGTTGCTTTCGGCCTTTGGCGCCGAGACGGACCCGACGCCCTGACCGGGCCCGGCCAGGGCCATCCAGAGAAGCCAGGAATCGCGGGGCGGCGAAGCGGCATATATTGTAAATATTGCATGCAGAGCCGTACTCTTCTAAGCTACCCGGCTTCATGAACGAACGCAGTGCGGCCGCCGGCGCGCAAGGGGTATCCCCCGTGGGGGTGCGCAACGCCATCTCCGCGGCGCAGCGCTATCTGCTCTCCATTCAGCACGGGGACGGGCACTGGTGTGGCGAGCTCGAAGGGGACACGATTCTCGAGTCCGAGTACATCCTCACGCTCCACTTCCTCGGGCGGACCGGCGAGGAGCGGGTCCGGAAGGCAGCCGAGTACCTGCGGCGAAAGCAGCGTCCCGACGGAGGCTGGCCCAACTACGAAGGGGGACCCGCCGACGTCAGCGTCTCGGTCAAGGCCTACTTCGCCTTGAAGCTCGTCGGCGACGACCCGAGCGCGCCGCACATGGCCCGCGCCCGCGAGGTCATCCTGCGCCTGGGCGGGATCGAGGCGACCAACTCGTTCACGCGGATCTACCTGTCCGTCTTTGGCCAGTGGGACTGGGACGACTGCCCGGCCGTGCCGCCGGAGCTGGTGCTCCTGCCCGACTGGTTCCCCTTCACGCTCTACAAGATCTCTTCCTGGTCTCGGACGATCGTCGTGCCGCTGGCCGTCGTCTGGGCGCAGAAGCCGTTTTGCCCGGTGCCGCCCCGGGCGCAGATCTCGGAGCTGCGGACCGGCTTCGTGCCGGAGCGACGGATGCCCCGTACGATCCTCGCGACTTTCTGGTACGTCTTCTTCACGGCGATCGACAAGATTCTGAAGGCTGTCGAAGCCGCGAGGCTGACGCCGTTTCGGCGCCGGGCGATCGAGGAATCGGAGAAGTGGATTCATGAGCGCTTGGTCTCGAGCGACGGCCTCGGAGCGATTTTTCCGCCGATCATCAACACGATCATGGCTTTCCGCTGCCTGGGCTATGCGCTCGACGACCCGCGCTTGAAGGCGCAGGAACGGGAGCTCGAGAGGCTCGAGATCGAGGACGAGGAGACACTGCGGGTACAGCCCTGCTTCTCTCCGGTCTGGGACACGGCGATCGCTTCGCCGGCCCTGGCCGCCTCGGGGGTTGCCGCGGATGATCCGGCGCTCCGCAAGGCCGCCCGCTGGTTGCTCGACCACGAAGTGAAGCAAGTCGGGGACTGGAAGCGGCGCGCGCCGGAGGCTCCCGTCGGGGGCTGGTACTTCGAGTACGCCAACGAGTTCTACCCCGACACCGACGACACCGCCGAGGTCCTGACGTCGCTCTCTCAGGTGCGCTTTCCGGCCGAGGAGGAAGACATTGCGCGGCGGGAGGCGATCGAGCGTGGCCGCAAGTGGCTCCTCGGCATGCAGAACGACGACGGGGGCTGGGGCGCCTTCGACAAAGGGTGCGTGAACGAAGTCTGGACCTACATCCCGTTCGCCGACCACAACGCGATGATCGATCCGAGCTGCGAAGACATCACGGGTCGGGCACTCGAGGCGCTCCACAATCTGGGAGATCGTCCCGATCATCCCGCGGTGCGGCGCGCCGTCGAGTTCCTTCAGTCGAAGCAGGAAGCGGACGGCACCTGGTACGGGCGCTGGGGCTGCAACTACATCTACGGCACCTGGCTCGCGCTGCGGGGCCTGCTCCACGCGGGCGAGGATCTTTCCAAGCCCCGCTACCAGCGCACGGCCGAATGGTTCCGCGCGCGCCAGAACCCGGACGGCGGATGGGGAGAGCTGCAGCACTCCTACGAGAACCCCTCGACCAAGGGGACCGGCCCGAGCACCCCTTCTCAGACCGCCTGGGTTCTGATGGCGCTTTTCGCCCTGGGCGACACCGCGTCGGCCTCGGTGAGCCGGGGCGTCGAGTATCTGCTCCGCACACAGCAGTACGACGGCTCCTGGCGCGACGAGCACTGGACCGCAACCGGGTTTCCGAAGGTCTTCTACCTCCGGTATCATCTCTATGCGACGTATTTCCCGCTCTGGACGCTGTCGCTGTACGGGAGGACCGCCGCCGCGCCGGGCGCTCCGGCGGGGGTTTCGGCCCACGGCGCCGTCGCGGCGCGGCCCACGAGGGAGTGAGAACGATGCGGTTTCCGGTTCACATCATGACGGACACGATTCAGAATTCCGTTCGCAACGCGATCCGGGGGCGTAAGCGCTACCCGTTCGTGTTGATGCTCGAGCCCCTCTACACCTGCAACCTCGCCTGCCTCGGCTGCGCCGTTGAGCGCCACACGGGCAAGCTGAAGGACCGCCTTCCGATCGAGAAGTGCCTCGAGGCGCTCGATGCCTCACAGGCCCCGGTCGTGTCGATCTGCGGCGGCGAGCCCACGATCTATCCGGAGCTGCCGGAGCTGGTGGACCAGATCATCCAGCGCAAGCGCCAGATCTACCTCTGCACCAACGGACTGCTGCTCGACGAGAAGGTCTACGGCGTGATCCCGCCCCACAAGCGGCTGATGATCAACGTGCACTTGGACGGCATGCGCGAGACCCATGACAAGGTGTGCGACCGCGAGGGCGTTTTCGACAAGGCGATCGCGATGATCGAGGAGGGGCTCGCGCGCGGCCATCACGTCATGGCCAATACGACGATCTTCAAGGAGACGCGAGTCGAGGAAATCGAGGAGCTCTGCGATCTCTTGACCGGCATGGGTGTCGACGGAATGCTCGTGTCGCCGGGCTACCACTACGAGTCGGTCGATTCCGACATCTTCCTGACGAAGTCCGAGATCCACCAGAAGTTTCGGCGGGTGCTGGAGATCTCCAAGAAGCACAAGCTGACGTCGACGCCGATGTTCCTCGAGTTCGCCGCGGGACTGCGCGACTACAAGTGCTCGCCGTGGAGCACGGTCACCTACACGCCGAATGGCTGGAAGGGTCCCTGTTACCTCATCGGAAAGACCTGGTCGGAGACGTTCGAGGAGTTCTGGAACGGGACCGACTGGGAGTACTGGGAGTCCCGGCAGGACCCGATGTGCAAGAACTGCGCGATGCACTCCGGCTTCGAAGCATCCGTCGTCATGGAGTTGCCCAAGAATCCTGGCGACATCGTCCGAATGATCGCCTGGAACCTCGCGGCCTAAGACTCTCCTCCCGGTCATGGACCTCGTCACCGGCGGCACGGGCTTCGTCGGTGCGCACGTGGCGCGGACGCTGCTCGCGCGGGGCACGGCGGTTCGATGCCTGGTGCGGCCTGGCGGCCGCCGCGCGAACCTGGAAGGCCTCCGGGTCGAACTCGCCGAAGGCGACCTGACCGAGCCGGCCTCGCTCTTGCGGGCCGTTGCGGGTATCGACACGCTCTACCACTGCGCCGCCGACTATCGACTCTGGGCGAAGGATCCGCGCGAGCTGCACCATGCCAACGTCGGGGGCACGGAGAACATCCTGCGGGCCGCGGCCGAGGCCGGGGTCCGGAGGGTCGTCTACACGAGCTCGGTCGGCGCGCTGGGGCTTGCTCCCGGAGGATCGCCGGCCGACGAGACGACGCCGGTCTTCCGCGAGAAGATCGTCGGCCACTACAAGAAGAGCAAGTACGACGCCGAGCGCGTGGCGGAGATCTGGGCCGGGCGGGGCCTGCCGGTGATCATCGTCAACCCCTCGACACCGGTGGGCGAGCTCGACATTCGTCCGACGCCAACCGGGCAAATGATCGTGGACTTCCTCAACGGGAGGATTCCCGCCTACGTCGACACGGGCCTGAACCTCGTCGACGTGCGCGATGTCGCCCGCGGCCATCTGCTCGCGGCCGAGAAGGGGCGGCCGGGAGAAAAGTACATCCTGGGTAACCGAAACATGACCTTGAAGGAAATTCTGGAAACACTGGCGCGCCGGACGGGGCTCCCGGCCCCGACCGTTCGGCTCCCGCACGCCGTTCCGCTGGCGGCGGCAGCGGTGACGACATGGGTCGCCGGGTTGACGGGAAGGCCTCCGCGCGTGTCGCTCGAGAGCGTGCGGATGTCGCGGCACCGGATGTTTTTCGACGCCGGCAAGGCCGTGCGCGAGCTGGGGCTGCCCCAGACCCCGGTCGAGGAGGCGCTCGACCGGGCGGTGGCCTGGTTCCGGGAAAAGGGCTATGTCCGCTCCTAGCAGGTTGATCGGGATCGCGACCGCCCTGAAGGAGGAGCGCGATGCGATTCTCCGCGGCGCCCGGGATCTGAGGTTCTCTGGCGGCGGGCTCATCCGAGCGAGGATCGGAGGGTCCGACGTCGTTCTCACCGTCACGGGAGACGGTGCCGAGAGCGCCTGGCGCGGCGCGGAGGCGCTGTGCGATGCGGTGCGCCCCGCCGCGCTCATCGGCGCGGGAATGGCCGGCGCGCTCACGCCCGGGCTGTCGGTGGGCGATCTCCTCGTCGCGCTCCGGGTTCTCGACGAAGCGGGAGATGCTCCCGCGCCGGACGCCCGGCTGGTCGCGAAGGCGCTCGCGGCCGGCAACGCGTTGCCGGGGACGCTGCGGACGGTCGCCCGCCCGGCCGTGAGCTCGGCCGAGAAAGCCCATCTGGCGAAATCCCTCGGCGTGGAGGGGGTCAGTGCCGTCGACATGGAGTCTTCCGCCTGGGCCCGCGCGGCCGCCGCGCGCGGGGTTCCCTACATCGTCGTGCGATCGATCAGCGATGCCTCCGATGAGGACCTGCCGGAATACCTGGCGCGGTGCGTGGGCGAGGACGGCCGGATGCGGCGGTCCACGGTCGTCGCCTATGCCGCGCTCCGCCCGCGCACGATTCCGGCGCTCCTGCGGATGCGCCGGCGGATGGCCCGATGCGGGGAGACGCTCGCCGTCTTCCTGCAGACGCTTCTCGCGGAAGGCCTCTGAGATGGCGAGCCTCGAAGGTCTTCTCGAAAAGACGAGCCGCACCTTTGCGCTCTCGATCCCGGTGCTGCCCGAGCCGACCCGGCGTGAGGTGATGATCGCCTACCTGCTCTTCCGCATCGCCGACACGTTCGAGGACGCCGCGCACTGGGAGCCCGCGCGGCGCATCGAGGCGCTGCAAGAGTTCAACCGCTTGCTCGCCGGATATTCGCGTGCCGAAGCCGAGCGCCTGTCGGCCCGGTGGAGCGCGGCCGGCCCCTCGCCGCACCCGGGATACCGGGAGCTGATCGCCGAGGTCCCATTCGTTCTCGACGCCTTCTTCGTGCTCTCGCGCGAGGCGGTCGATCCGGTGAGGGCCCATGTCATGCGGTCGGCCGAAGGGATGGCGCGCTTCGTGGCGCGCACACAGGCGGACGCGCTCGTCCTCTCGGACCTCGCCGATCTCCAGGCCTATTGCTACGTCGTCGCCGGCATCGTCGGCGAGATGCTCACCGAGCTCTTCCTGCTCCGCCGTGGAGAGCTCGCCCCGATCGCCCCGTTCCTGCGCGAGCGCGCCGCGACCTTCGGCGAAGCGCTTCAGCTGGTCAACATTCTGAAGGACAGCGCGACGGACGCATCCGAAGGGCGCCGATACCTGCCGTCCGGGGTTGCGCCCGCAGATGTCTTCGCTCTGGCGCGCCGGGATCTCGGGACCGCCGCGTCCTACATCGCAGCCCTCCAGTCCGGGGGCGCGCCGAGGGGGCTCGTCGAATTCACCGCGCTGCCGGTTCTGCTGGCGCGCGCGTCGCTCGATCGAATCGAGGAGCGCGGTCCGGGCTCGAAGATCAGCCGCCCGGAGGTCTTTCGGCTCACCCAGAAGTTGAAGCGCAGCCTCGATCGCAACCAACCCGCCGTCCCGGCTCCGGATCCCCAGTAAAGATCTGACAAATCAGAAGGAACGTCCGATCCGGGACGGTTCCGGCCAGGGCGGCCTGTCGGAAACTCGAGGTTGGTGCGAATGCATCATTTACCCCCAATTTCGGTATTGCCATCATCCCGCACAGGACAGAAGATAGATCGCATGACCATGTCGGGACGCTTGCGGAGGTGGTGACATGTTGGTGAAGCGCGGCGCCCTCCTCGCAGCCGGATTTCTCGCGTTGGTTCCCCTGTCTCCCGGAGGCTCCCGCACGACGCGGCTGGTGGACATGCGCGGACCGTCGGGGCCGGCGGGTCTCATCTACTCCCGCACCTCGAAAGAGTTCTACCTCTCGGAGGACGAGATCGGGTACATCCGCCCGGGTTTAAACATCACCGTCAACAGCATCACGATTCCCGATGACGGGCGGGCGGTCGTCGATCTCTCCTTCACCGACGACAAAGGCCAGCCGCTCGACCCAGCGGGCAAGGTCACGCCGGGGCCGTTCAACCCCAGCTTCATCCTGGCGTGGTGGGACCCGGCGCAACGTCACTACACGGCATACACCACGCGGGTTCAAAAGAGCCCGATCAACGGAGTCTCCGCCACTCAGGCCGGGACAGACTCGGGAGGAACCCGGACCGATCTCGAGCTCGGCCACTCGGTCTATCGCTTCAAGACGGCGCTGCCGGCGGGATACGACGGATCGAAGACGCACACGCTCGGAATCTACGCGACCCGCGACCTGATCACAGAGGGCATCTCGGACAAGAACTACTACGCCAACGTTGAATTTGACTTCAGGCCCGACAAAGGGGCCGTGGCCGATGTCTGGGACAAGACAGAGAACGCCGCCTGCAACACCTGCCACAACCCGCTTTCGGCGCACGGCGGCGCCCGCCGGGACGTCAAGCTCTGCGTGACCTGCCACCAGCCGCAAACCGTTGATCCCGACACCGGGAACACCGTGGACTTCAAGGTGATGATTCACAAGATCCACAGGGGCGAGATGCTGCCGAGCGTCCTGGCGGGAACTCCCTACCAGATCATCGGCTTTCAGCAGACCGTCGTCGACTTCTCGACCGTCGCCTTCCCGCAGGACATCCGAAACTGCACGACCTGCCACGCGCCTCCGGCCACCCAGGCTTTCAACTGGTCTACGTACCCGAGCCGCGCGGCGTGCGGGTCCTGCCACGATGACGTCAACTTCGTCACCGGGGAGAACCACCCGGGTCTCGCGCAGGCGGACGACTCGAAGTGCGCCAGCTGCCATCGCCCGCAGGGGGATCGGGAATGGGACGCGTCCGTCCAGGGCGCGCACACGGTGCCCTACAAGTCGACCCAGCTGAAGGGCCTCAACTCCAAGATCCTGTCGGTGTCGAATGCCGTGCCCGGTCAAGCGCCCACGGTCACGTTCCAGATCACCCAGGACGATGGGACGGCCGTGGCCCCGTCCTCCTTCACGACCTCGACGGGATCGAGCAACCTGAATCTCCTGATGGGAGGCTCGACGGCCGACTACGCGGTGAATCCGACCCGTGAGCGGGCCGATGGCGCTTCTTTCAACGGGACCGTGGCGACCTACACGTTCAAGGCCACCATCCCCACCGGCGCGACCGGGACATGGGCCTTCTCGATCGAGGCTCGCCGCACGGTGACCTTCGATCCGGCGCCCGCCGACAGCGCAACCTTCACGGAGGGGGCGGTCAACCCGGTCTACTACGCCTCCGTCGACGGCAGCGCCGTGACAGCGCGGCGCCATGTCGTGGATCTGGCCAACTGCAACAAGTGCCACGGCCAGCTGGCGCTCCACGGCGGCCAACGCCTCAACACCGAAGAGTGCGTCATGTGCCACAACCCGAACGCGAGCGACAAATTGGTCGGCACTGCTGGCCGTCCAGTGGACAAGGAACCAGTCGAGTCGATCGACTTCAAGCGCATGATCCACCGCATCCATACGGGCGAGAACCTGACGCAGGACTTTACGATCTACGGCTTCGGCGGGAGCGTGAATCCCTTCAACGAGGTGCGGTTCCCCGGCGACCGGCGCGATTGCGAGAAGTGCCACGCACCCGACACGCAACAGGTTCTGGAGACCCCCCCGGACGGTTTGCTGCCGACGACGACCCTGCGCGACTGGTACAGCCCGCAGCAGCACTACGCGGCGGCCTGCCTCGGCTGCCATGATACGAAGCCCGCTGCGGCGCATGCCTACGTCAACACCGCGCCCTTCGGCGAAGCGTGCGCGGCCTGTCACGGGACCGCCGCCGAGTTCTCGGTCGACAAGGTTCACGCCCGGTAGGAGCGGCCGCTTGCGCCGCTTCTCACCGGTTTTTTCGGGAAGTGAGGGTGTGATGTCGCGCGGAAGGATCCGCACTTCCTTGATCCTCGCGGCGATCCTCGGATCGGCGGGTGTGATCGCCTCCGGTCAGGAGACCCCGACTCCGGTCCCCTCGCCCGCGCCGGAGGCGACCAAGAGCGCCCAGAAACCGGCCGCCGCGGATCTTCCCAAGTGCGTGGACTGCCACGCCGAGCAGGTCGGCGCCTTCGCGGCGAATCCACACGCGCGTTGGTCCCATAAGGGAAAGAAGCCGGACATCGAGGACTTCTGCGCGACCTGCCATGGCGACGGCACCAAGCACATGGAGGCCGGCGGCGACGCGAGCCTGATCCAGAAATTCCACGGAGCCGAAGGAGCGCAACTGTGCCTCTCCTGCCACGAGAAGAGCGATGAGCACGCGTCCTTCGCGACCGGGTTCCACGCCAACTCGGCGGCGGTCAATTGCCTCTCCTGCCACGCCGTCCATGGTTCCGTGAAGTCGAGCGAGCACCTGCTCGCCAAGAAACCGGGCGAGCTGTGCCAGACCTGCCATACCGGGATCTCCGCCTCCTTTCGCAACAAGCCCTACGCTCACCGGCTCGACCGCGGCGGGATGACCTGTGTGGACTGCCACGATCCGCACGACCGCAAGGGCCGGACCGTCAAGTTGACTCGAGAAGGCGAGCTCGCCTGTCTCAACTGCCATTCCGAGAAGCGCGGGCCCTTCGTGTTCGATCACGTGACGGGCTCCGCGGGAGACTGTCTCTCCTGCCATCAGCCGCACGGCTCGAACAATCCGAAGATGCTCCAGTGGGCGCAGGTCGCGCAGCTCTGCCTCGCCTGCCACTCGAAGACGGGAGGGCCCCCGACGGCGGGCGACCAGCCCCCTTCGTTCCACGACTTGACGCTGCCGCGCTATCGCAACTGCACGACGTGCCACGTCGCGGTGCACGGATCGAACCTGTCGCCCCTGCTGCTGAAGTAGGACGTCATGCGCAAAGCTCACCAGCCGTTGCTCCCGGCCCTAGCGGTCCTGTTCGCCGCCGCTCTCCCGCTGGCGGCGCAGGAGGTCCCGGAGTTCGAGCTCGGCTATCGCTTTGTCGATGTCTCGGGAAACGACCAGATGTACCGCACGCAGATCAACGACCGCCCGGGGTTCCTGCTGCGGACCCTCTCGTACAACTCCGCGGGGCCGGTCGGCGGGCTCTTCGACTACGCTCATCTCGACGCTTCGGACCTGGGCGCGGGGCCGGCCGGCATGCTGCGCTTCTCCGCCGGCCAAGTGGACACGTTCCGGCTCACCTTCAGCTGGCGGCGCACGGACCTCTACAGCTCCCTTCCCGCCTTCGCCAACCCATTTATCGACGAAGGCATCGTCCCCGGTCAGCACACGTACAACCGTACGCGCGACATCTACGACGCAACGCTCGAGATCTTTCCGGGTAAGAAGCTGACGCCGATCCTCGGCTACACGCGCAACACGTACCGGGGCCCTGGGACGACGACCTACCATGTCGGCGAGAACGACTTTGCTCTGGACGACGTCGTCCGGTCACAGGACGAGGAATACCGGATCGGGCTCGGCTTCGACCTGGGGCCGGTGCGGGGCGCGGTCATCCAGGGATGGCGCCAATACCGCTGGACCGATACCGCGACACTGCGGTCCGGCGCCGGCAACGGCAACATCAGCTTCCCCGTCCTCGGGCAGGACGTCACGGCGGACGGCATCGCGCGGACCACGAACAACAAGGTCAACACACCCGTGACGAGCGCCTGGGTGACCGGGAAACTGCTCGGACGCATCAAGCTGATCGGGAGCTTCGTCCGGGCCAACGCCAGCGGCGAGGCCGAATCGACCGAGACCGACACGGGCAACTTCGTTTCCTTCGAGCTCGCCCGCTTCTTCTCGGGCTTGAACGAAACCGTGAGCGCCCGGCCGCGCACCGACTACTGGCGCGGATCGGCTCGGGCGGAGATCAACCTGGCGTCCAACGTCGACCTGACCGGAGGCTGGACCGAGCGAAGCCGGACCCTGGACGGTCAGGCGCTGATCTCGAGCCTGTTCCTGGACGCCGTGACCTATGCCGGCGTGAGTGTAGGGGACCTTCTCAAGGTCGTCCAGGCCGACACGTCCCTCGAGCGAATGGACCGTACCTACGATGCCTCCGTCACGGCGCGGCTGCTCGGTCCCGTCTCCGCCAACGCGGGCTGGTCCCAGACGCGGCAGGAAGTGACCTTCGGCGCCGATCCGGACCTGCTCGCCGCGGAGGCGGGAAGCCACTTTTCGCGAGCCCTCAATACGTACGGAGGCGGTGTCACGTTTTCGCAGTCGGGCGTGACGATCGGCGCCGATTACCGGCGGGACCATGCCGACCAGCCCATCTTCCGCACCGACTTCATCAACCGGGACCGCTACAAGGTTCGCGCGGCCTGGTCCTGGAAGGATCTGCTACGTATCGGGGGGACCTGGCAGGAGACCCACGCCAATGACGACGTGGTCGAGATCGGCTACCACACGAAGGTCCGGGAGCTCGTCGGCGATCTGGAGGTGGGCCCGATCGCAAAGATCCTGACCGTGCATGCTTCGGCCGGCGAGTTCAAGACGGATCGCAACATCCTGATCCGGGTGCCCCAGGACTTCGACATCGTGCAGACGGTTCAGAAGGAGCTCGGGCACACCTGGGAGGGCGGGCTGCGGGTCGCCTGGGAGCGCCTGTCCGTCGACGGGGCCTACCTCTGGATGCAGAACGACGGCTCGATTCCCTTCACGATTAATCGGGTCCGCGTGCGCGCCGAGTACGCTGTGGGCCCGAACATCGGCGTCGTGGGCGAATGGCTGCGGGACCAGTACGGGGAGAAACCGGCGTTCGATCAGGCCGGCAGTCTCGCGGACTTCAACGCAAACCGATACGGAATCTTCCTGCACTGGCGCCCGTAAGGCCGGGCGCTTGGCTGTGTAGAATTTGCCCTCAAGGAGGATTCGATGAAGACGAGGAGTTCCCGGCTCGGACTGACGGTGGCTCTGCTTTTCTGGGGAGGCTGGATCGCGTTTTCCGGCACGTCGTCGGCCACCCTCGAGCACCAGAAGCAGGCGAAGGCTGCCGGCGTAGACGCGAAGAACTGCCAGTACTGCCACGTCGACAAGCTGCCCAAGAAGGAAGCGCACGAGCTCAACGACGCCGGCAAGTGGCTCGTGGCCGAAAAGGACAAGAGAAAGGCGAAGGAAGTCGACGGCGCGTGGCTGAAGGATTATCCAGGCAACAAGAAGTGAAGCTCCGGCTCGCGGCGGTGCTCCTGTTTCTTGCCGCGAGCCCACTTGCCGCGGACCCGCGAGACTTCGGCGTGCCGCAGCCCAAGGGGTGGCTCGGCACCACGAGCCAGTGGATCCAAGGCGTCGGGCTCGTCTTCGCAGTCTTCAATTTGGTCCTGCTGGTCCTCCTCTGGAGGATGGTCCGCCGGCAGGGTGTGACCGCGGCCTCGAAAGCGCTTCTCCTGGGAGCGATCGTCGTCATTCCGATTGTCGTCGTATTCCTCGCGACCGCCCATGGCATGGGGGAATCGATGAAGACCGAGGCGTGCGGCGCCTGCCACATCATGGAGAGCCACGTCGCGGACCTGCGCAATCCGAAAAGCGACTCGCTCGCCTCGCAGCATTACAAGAATCGGTACATCCAGGAGAATCACTGCTATACCTGTCACAGCGACTATGGGTTTGCCGGCACCGTCGGCGCCAAGCTTGCCGGCCTGGGCCACACGTGGCGCAACCTGACCGGCCGCTACGCGCTGCCGCTCAAGACGCGGGTCCCGTTCTCCAACCTGCGCTGCCTCTCCTGCCACGGTGGCGCTCAGAATTTTCTCGCCAAGCACGAAAAGGATGAGATCCCGAACCTGATGTCCGGCAAGGATTCGTGCCTCGACTGTCACGGACCGGCGCATCCTCCCGAGACCGCCACGGAACCCGAGGCCGGCAAGCGGGCGGCCAAGTGAGCGACGCGGAAGGGCTCGAGAAGAAGGCGGCGCGGGCGCTGAAGCTCGCCGCGGCGTTTACGGGGATCGTGTTGCTGCTGTCGATCGTGCTCCTGATCAAGGAGACGGCCTACACGTTCGTCCTCTTCATGTTCCTCGGGCCTCCGCTTCTGGTTCTGGCCGCAGTGGCGCTTGGTTGGGTCATCCTGCAAGAGCTGAAGATCAAGAAGGTGCTCTAGTGTCGTGTAACCGAAGTCTTGACGCACGTCGGCTCTGTAGGGACGGCCCTTGCGGCCGCCCGCGGGCGGGGACAAGCCCCGCCCCTTGTATGTTGGCATTGGGTTTCGTTTTTGCGAGGCGGGAAGGCCGGCCGGTTGCGGCGGGGGCCCCTCCGGTCTTTGAAGCTCTCGGCCGCCGTTCGCAGGGCGAACACCCGCGGCCGAAAGCCCCTACGCTGCCGCGGCGCCCGAAGAGGTCGCGGCTTTCCCTCGCGGCAAGACCTTGAGCAGCGCCTTGACCGTCGAAGGCACGAGCATCGGGCGTAGCAGCCGCTCGTCGTAGGGGGCGAACCGCCGCTCGTTCTCGGCCAGGCACAGCTCCAGGAACGGACGCAGCGAAAAATCCGAGAAGCTCGTGTGGCTCTTCAGCGTGAAGCCGTCCTGCGAGCTGTCTCCCCCCGAGCCCATGTGCATCGCGCCACGGACACGGTCGACGGCTTGCGCCACGATGTTCCAGGCCCGGCGGGCATCGAAGGCCGGCCGCAGCGGCATCGGGCGTCGCGCGCGCAGATACGCCGCCCAGTTGACGATGAACAGGATGTGCCGCGCCTCCTCCTGCATGATCGTTTCGAAGATCGAGACAATCCGGGCCGGGAAGAGGCCTGAGCGGCTCCCGAGGGCGAAGAGGCCGAAGGCGAAGAACGAGTCCAGGCACTCGCCGTACCCGGTCCGCAGGAAGGTCCAGGTCGGGTCTTTCGGAACCTCGGGCTCGGGGTAGGGCTTGACGGCGATGCCGTAGCGGCGCGTCAGCCGTTGAATGACGTCCGCATGGCGGCCCTCCTCGTACCCCTGCAGCGCGATCGCCTCGGCCAGCACGGGGTCGGGCTCGGTGCGGCCGAGCGCCTGAACCTTGACGGCCGTGGCTGCCTCGGTGCGGGCAGCCTCGTTCCAGACCGGGAGGGACTTCAGGCGCCCGAGGCTCTCCTCGTCGAGGTCCGGCCAGGCGATTTCCTCGGGCTTGAAGGGATCGTGGGTTTGGATGAAAGTTCTGCAGAAGAGCTGTTTGTGTTCTTCCGAGCCAATGCGAATTCCTTGCATGGAACTGTGTTCTCCTTGTCGGGTTCCCGGGGCCGGCCGCTTCACTTCGTGCGGCGCGAATCGACGCTAAACCCTATCATGACAAGGACATTCGGCTTGATATACTGCAGATCTTTACCCAGTCCGGCATCCGGATCGGCGCCAACGGCCCGGGCGGAGGAAGTTTGGCCGGAGGAGAGGACAGCCGAGACGACACCATGAAGGTTCTAAACCGAATCGACGGTCCCGCGGATCTGAAGCCTCTCAACCACGAACAGCTCGCGAGCCTGGCTCAGGAATGCCGGGACGTCATCGTCGAGACGATCACCAAGACGGGCGGTCACCTGGCCTCCAACCTCGGGGTCGTGGAGCTCACGCTCGCCCTGCACCGAGCCTTCGACAGTCCCAAAGACCGCCTGGTGTGGGACACCTCGAACCAGTGCTACACGCATAAGCTCGTGACGGGGCGGCGGGACCGCTTCGCCTCGATCCGTACACCCGGAGGGCTTTCCGGATTCGCCGAGCCGACGGAGAGCGCGCACGACACGCTGGCGGCCGGCCACGCCGGCACGGGGCTGTCTTACGGTCTGGGCGTGTCGATCGCGCTTCAGGGCGGCAAGGACGCCCCTTACGTCGTCGTGATCGTCGGCGACGGCGCCCTCACCTCGGGTCCGAGCTACGAGGCTTTGAACAACATCGTCCACGTCAAACCCAAACGCCTGATCGTCATCCTGAACGACAACGGCTGGTCCATCTCCGAAAACGTCGGCTGGATGGTGCATTGGCGCAACCGTTTCGAGCTCCATCCGGCGTACGGGAAACTCGTGGAGAAGGGGCACCGGTTCGTCAAGCGGCTGCCCAAGGGCGACAAGGCCTGGGAGCTCGCGCGGAAGCTGAAAAACTCGGTCGAGGGGCTCTTCCTCCCCAACCTGGTCTGGGACGAGCTCGGGTTCCACTACATCGGGCCGGTGGACGGCCACAACTTCGACGAGCTCGAGGATGCCCTGGCCCGCGCGAAGAACGTCTCGGCCGACGGCACACCGGTCGTCATCCACGCGCTGACCCACAAGGGTCGCGGGTACGCGCAGGCCGAAGAGAACCCCTCCAAGTTCCACCAGCCTGGCACCCCGACGGGCGCGCCGGGCTCGGCGCCGCGCTATACCTACTCGCAGGTGTTCGCCCGCACGCTTTCGACACTCATGGAGAAAGACCAGAAGATCGTGGCCATCAGCGCCGCGATGCTCGAGGGCACGGCCTTGATCGAAGTCAAGAAGCGCTTCCCCGGCCGCGTGTATGACGTCGGCATCGCCGAGGAGCATGCCGTGATCATGGCGGCGGGCCTGGCAAAGGAGGGATGGCGGCCGGTCGTCGCCATCTACTCCACGTTCCTGCAGCGCGCCTACGATCAGCTCATCCACGACGTCTGCCTGCAGAACCTGCCGGTCACGATCTGCGTCGACCGGGCCGGCCTCGTCGGAGACGACGGCAAGACGCACCAAGGCATCTACGATGTCGCGTATACCCGAGGCATCCCGAACATGACCGTCGCCGCCGGGAGTGACGAGAACGAGCTACAGCACCTCCTCTTCACGGCGATCACCTCCGGACGCCCCTTCACCGTCCGGTATCCCCGGGGCGCCGGGATCGGCGTCGCTCTCGACAAGAGGCTCGAAGCGCTTCCGATCGGCAGGGGCGAGATCCGTCGCGAAGGGAAGGACCTATTCCTGCTCGCTTATGGCTCGATGGTTCCGGTCGCCGAGGAAGCGGCGGCCATGCTGGCCGAGCGCGGCATCGACTGCGGCGTCGCCAACGCCCGGTTCGCAAAGCCGTTGGACCTCGAGCTGCTCGCCCGCGTGCGCGCCGCCGCTCCCCGCGTGCTGACGCTCGAAGAGCACCTGGCCATGGGCGGATTCGGGAGCGCCGTGCTCGAGGCCTTTCACCGGGAGGGATGGAACGCCGAGGGGCTGCGCGTGCACGGGATTCCCGATCAGTTCGTCGAGCACAGCCCCGCACCGCTGCAGCGGGCCAACTTCAAGCTGGACCCGGCAGGCGTCGTCGAGACGGCGCTGGCGCTCTATCCGGATCTCGCGCGCCCGTCGCCCGCGCACAAGGGCTCCTCGCGCTCGGGTGGCCCGCGGGAGGTCGTCGCGGAGACGGTGACGTGGTGAGCGGCGACACCTCCCCGGCGGCGGTCCCGATCGAGAAGCTTCTCGTCGCCGGTCTGCGCGGCTTCTGCGCGGGCGTGGTGCGCGCGATCGACGTCGTGGAAAGGGCGCTGGAGGTTTGCGACGGCCCCGTCTATGTCCGCAAGGAAATCATTCACAACCGCTACGTCGTGGACGAGCTGCGCAGCAAGGGCGCCCACTTCGTCGAGGAGGTCCAGGACGTGCCGGACGGCGCGTGGTTGATCTACTCGGCGCACGGGGTGGCCCCGGAGGTCCGGGAGAACGCCCGCCGCAAGCGCCTGCGCACGATCGACGCCACGTGTCCGCTGGTCACCAAGGTGCACCTGGAGGCGATCCAGTACGCCCGCCAGGGTTACGCGATCATCCTGATCGGCCACGAAGATCACGACGAGACGATCGGCACGCTCGGCGAGGCGCCGGGCTCGATTCGGCTCGTCGGATCGACGGAGGAAGCCGAGGCCGTCCAGGTTCCCGATCCCGATCGCGTCGCGTATCTGACGCAGACGACCTTGTCGCTCGACGACACGCGCGAGATCGTCGAGGTCCTGAAGCGCCGGTTTCCGAGGCTGGCCCGGCCCGCCAAGGACGACATCTGCTACGCAACGCAGAACCGCCAGGACGCCGTGAAGGCCATGGCGCCGTTCGTGGACCTGCTGCTCGTTCTGGGCGCACCCAACAGCTCGAACTCTCTACGGCTCTGCGAGGTCGCCCGCGATCAAGGCGTGCCGTCGCATCTGATCGAGCGGGCGGAGGACATCCGGCCCGAGTGGCTCGCGGGCGTGCGGGCGCTCGGTCTGACGGCCAGCGCATCGGCCCCCGAGATCCTGGTTCGAGAAGTCGTGCGCTACGCTCAGGAGAAGCTCGGCGTCCGCCGGGTCGAGGAGTTCGAGACAGTCAAGGAGAACGTGAGCTTCTCGCTACCGCAGGAGCTCAAGTCGCTCTTGAAGCCCGCTTCGCGGGAAGCGGTTTGATCGGTTCGTCCCCGCATCGGCCCAGGAGCGCGAAATGGAAACCGCCGTGAGGCCCGCGCCCCCGTCGGGAAAACGCCTCGTGCGCCTCGTGCTCGTCGCGGGAGGCGTGGCCTTTCTCGTCTGGATGTTCCGGGCGGTCGGGTGGCCGTCGATCGAGGCGAACCTGCGATCGATCGGCGCCTGGTTCTTCGTCCTGGTAGCCCTCTGGACCCTACCGCAGATGGCCTTCTTCCTGGGCTGGTGGGCCGTCATGGATCCGCGGCCTTCTCTCTCGCGCCTGCCGCGCCTCTTCGCCGTCTACCTTGCGGGCGACTCCGCGAATTACCTCGCGCCGGGCGGCGTCGCCGGCGAGCCGCTCAAGGTGCACATGCTCTCTCGCGAGCTCGGTCCCGGGCCGGCGCTCGCCTCGGTGACGCTCCACAAGCACGTGGACCTGCTCGCGCAATGGATCTTCGCGCTTTGCGGCGTCGTCCTGACGCTTACGAGTTTCCCGCTCTCCTGGCGGGCCCGCGCCGGGGCGCTTGCAGGAGTGGCGGGACTCGGGGTACTGCTCGCCCTCCTGACCTGGGCCCTGCGCCGAGGCACATATGCGCCGGCACTGCGTTGGCTCTCGCGCTGGAAGGCGCTGTCCGCGAGGCTGCTCCCGCACCACGAGGGGGCCATGGCCGTCGACGACCGCATCCGCGGCTTCTACGGCCAACGCCGGGGGAGCTTCGCAGCCGGCGTGGCGCTCTGTTTTCTCGGCTGGTGCGGCGGCGCGGTGGAGACGTACATCGTGCTGCGGCTTCTCACCCCGGGCCGGGGCTGGTCGATGGCGTTCGGCGTCGAATCCCTCTCGATGATCCTGACGACGATGCTGCTCTTTCTCCCGGGTCGCATCGGAGGCGCCGAAGGGGCGCGGGCGGGTGTCTGCGTGCTGCTCGGGCTGACGGCCGCGCAGGGGGTCGCGTACGGGCTCGTGCGACGGGCCCGGGAGCTCGTCTGGGTGGTGCCCGGGATCGTGTTCATGCTCGAGGAGTCCTGGCGCGGCCGAGGTCGCCGCCAAGACGCGGCGCAAGCCTCGCCGCTCGCCAACGGAGAGGCCCGGCCGTGAGCGGGACCGATACTTCTCTGCGCGCGGTTCTTCTCGACTTCGGCGGCACGCTCGACGCCGACGGCGTGGCCTGGAAGGAGCGCTTCCGGCGGCTCTTCGCCGAGGAAGGCGCTCCGGCCGCCGAAGGCTTCGACCGGGCCTTCTACGACGCCGACGACGCTCTCGTGGGGGCGGTCCCGCGGGACTTGCCGTTCTCTCAAACCGTCGAACGCCTCTGTGTCGACGTGGCCGCCAAGCTCGGCCGGCCCGAGACGGCCGGGCGCGTGGCGGAGCGCTTTCTCGCCGACGCGCGAGCTTGCCTCGACCGCAACGCGCCTCTTCTCGAGCGCCTGCATGGGCGCTATCGCCTGGGCGTCGTATCAAACTTCTACGGCAACCTGGAATCCGTCTGCCGCGAGATGGGGCTTTCCCCCCACCTCGACGCGGCGATCGACTCGGCCGTGGTTCGATCGGAGAAACCCGATCGCCGCATCTTCGACGCCGCGTTGTCGGCGGTCCATGTCGAGCCGTCCGAAGCGATCTTCGTGGGCGACTCGCTGGCGCGCGACATGGCCGGGGCGAAGGCCGCCGGCATCCGCCACGTGTGGCTGCGCGCGGGGGAAGGAAACGCCTGCTGTCCCGAGGATCGGGTGATCGCCAGCCTCCCGGAGCTCTCGGCGGTGCTCGCGTGACGGCGATCACGGCCGGGGGCATTATCGCGGCGGGGGAGGGCTCGCGCCTGAAGGCCCTCGGCCGGTCGAAACCGCTCGTCCCCGTCGCCGGCCTACCGCTCATCGAGCGGGTCCTCCGGAACTTCGCCGCGGCGGGGATCTCCAGTGCCTGTGTGATCTTCAACGCGGAAGAAGAGGACTGCGTGACCTTCGTGCGCGAGCGCTTTCCCGGCCTCGTGAAGACGGTCGTCGTCCGGACCACGCCCCACTCGCTCGAGAGCTTTCGGACCGTCCTCGCCTGCTCTCCTCCGGGACGCCTGCTCGTCGCGACCGTGGACACCCTGTGCGCCACGGAGGACTTCGTCGCCTTTGCGAGGGCCGCCGAGGCTCTCCCGGACGAGGAGACCGTTCTCGCCGTGACGCCGCTCGTGGCCGACGAAAAGCCGCTTTGGATCCGGATGGAGGCCTCGGGGACAGTGACGTCGATCGGCGGGCCCGCGGGCGACGCGGTGACCGCCGGCTTCTATGTCGTCTCGCAGCGCGTCCGCACGCTGGAGCCCCCGGCCTCTCTCGGACGCCTGCGCGAATACCTCTCCTGGCTTTGCGAATCGGGAGAGCCGATTCGGGCCGTGTCGATCGCGAAGGCCGTGGACATCGATCGCCCCGAGGACATCCGGCTGGCCGAGGACCTGTTCGGGCCGTCGGCGCGCCGCGCCGCCGGGGGGGCCGGGTGAGCGCAAGCCCGCGCTGCTGGGGCATCTACCGTGAGCTCGCGCACTCGCCCGGGCGTGAGACCGACGATGCCCTGATCCTCCGGTCAACGGCTGCCGCGCTCGAGCGCCGGGGCTTCGCCGTGGAGCTCAAGGCTCCCGATGAGCTGCCGCAAACGCCGGACGACTCCGGCATTCCGCCCTTTCTTTTCGTCATGTGCGAGCGGATCTCGACCGTCGAGCTTCTCTTCGCCTGGGAGCGCCGAGGCGCACGCGTCGTCAACCGTCCCGACGGAATCCGCAACACCGACCGGGAGCGCACGATCGAGCGCTTCGCCCGCCACGGCGTGGCGTTCCCCAAGAGCGTTCTCGCGCCAACGGATGGAGGGCCGCGGCCGCAGGCGCCGGGGTTTCCCTGCTGGGTCAAGCGCGGAGACGTTCACGCAACGCAGGAAGGCGACGTTTCCTACGCCGCGGGCCCCGACGACGCCGACGCGGCGCTCGCGCGCCTCTCTGCACGGGGGATCGCCCGGGCCGTCCTCCAGGAGCACGTGGCGGGCGACCTGATCAAGTTCTACGGCGTGGCGGGCGAGGGGGAGTTGGAGAACTCGCTCTCCTGGTTCCAGTGGTTCTATCATCGCGACCAGGAGCTCTCCAATCACCCATTCGAGGTTCAAGAGCTGCGCGCGCTCGTCGCGCGGGGCGCCGAAGCGCTCGGCCTCGAGATCTTCGGCGGCGACGCAATCGTCGCGCCCGGGGGGAAAGTCACGCTCATCGATCTGAACGCCTGGCCGAGCTTTGCGCTCTTCCGGCCCATGGCCTCGGAGCGCATCGCCGAATGCCTGGCGGCGCGGTTCCGGAAGGAAGTGGGAGTTCCGAAATGACGGAGGCGGTCAAGCGAAACGAGGTAGGCCCGCGCTCGCAGCGAATCTTCGCGGAGGAGCAGCGGCACATGGCCCCGGGACTGCAGTCCTTCGCGCTCTATTCCGGCCTGGCCATGGCGCGCGGCAATGGGAGCCGGCTCTACGACGAGGACGGCAACGAGTACATCGACTTCATCGCGGGGATCGCCGTCGGGAGCGTGGGCCACTGCCATCCGCACTACGTCGCGGCATTGAAGGCTCAGGCCGAGCGATTGACACTCGGAAGCTTCACGACGGAAACCAGGGCGAGATTCCTGAAGCTGCTCGCCTCCGTGACCCCGCCGGGCCTGACCCGCATCCAGCTCTTTTCGGGAGGCTCCGAGGCGGTCGAGGCGGCATTTCGCCTCGCCAAGTCGGTGACGAAGAAGTTCGAGTTCGTCGGGTACTCGGGCGCTTTTCACGGAAAGACGGGCGGCGTGCTGCCGCTTCTCTGGGGCGACTTCAAGGAGGGCCTCGGGCCGTTCGTGCCCGGCTGTTATTCGGCGCCCTACGCATCCTGCTACCGCTGCCCGCTCTCGCTCACCTACCCGGACTGCGGGATCGCCTGCGCGGAGAAGACCCGCGAAGTGATCCGAAACCAGACCGGCGGCGCCGTCGCCGCGATCGTCGTCGAGCCGATGCAGGGGACGGCGGGCAACGTCATCCCTCCGCCCGGGTTCCTGTCGGCCGTCCAGGGAATCGCGAAGGAGACCGGCGCTCTCTTCATCGCGGACGAGATGATCACCGGTTTCGGGCGCACGGGAAAGATGTGGGGCGTCGACCATGACGGGGTCGTGCCGGACATCATGACGGTCGGCAAGGGCGTTGGGGGAGGGTTCCCGCTGGCCGCCGTCGTCTCCACCGACGAGCTCACGAAGGCCAAGCCCTGGTCGAATCCCTCCGGCAGCTCCTCTTCCTACGGCGGAAACCCTCTGGCCTCGGCCGCCGGCCTCGCGTCGCTCGAGATCATCACCGGCGAGAACCTCGTCGAGAACGCCGAGAAAGTCGGACGGACGATGCTCCAGAAGCTCGAAGTGATGAGAGAGAAGCACCCGATCATCGGCGACGTGCGGGGCAAGGGACTTCTTCTCGGCCTCGAGCTCGTGAAGGACCGCCGGTCGAAGGAGCTCGTCTCGAAGGACTTCACGAAGGCGCTCTTCCAGGAGTGCCTGCGCCGCGGACTCGTGGCGATGTCCTACACGCCGGTCATCCGGATCAACCCGCCTCTGAACATCGACGAGAGAACGGCCCTGGACGGCCTCGAGATCCTGGACGAGGCGATCGGCGCCGTGGCGCGGGAGTGGAAGCTCGATTGAACCTCCGGCGGCGGTGCTGTGCGATCCGCCACTGTCGGGCGGGCTTCGCCTCCTGTTGATTCCATGCTGAGCGGGGCCCTGATCGGCGTCGGGCACGTCGCCCGAAACAGCCACCTGCCCGGATGGCGCGGGCGGACGGACGCGACGCTCGTAGCCGCGGCCGATGCCCGGCCGGAAGGGCGGGAGGCCCTGCTCGCCGCTTTCCCGCAGGCGCGCTGGTACGGCTCCGCGGAGGAGCTCCTGGCCAACGAAACGCCCGACTTCGTCGACGTCTGCACGCCGCCGGCGCTGCACCTTCCGATCGCGCGCGCCGCGCTCGAATTCGGTTGTCACACACTCTGCGAGAAGCCGCTCGTCCTGTCGGCCGGCGAGGTGGCGCCCCTGGCCGCGCTGGCGCGGCGGAAGGACCGCGCACTCGTCACGGTCCATAACTGGAAGCACGCTCCGGCGCTCCTGAAGGTCACGGGGCTCCTGCGGGAGGGCGCGGTGGGACGGGTCGGCCGCGTCCGCTGGGAAACGCTCCGGCGCGAGCCCGCGGTGGCCGTCGGCGAAAAGAGCAACTGGAGGGTGGACCCGGCGCAGTCGGGCGGTGGAATCCTCGTGGACCACGGCTGGCACGCCCTCTACGTCCTGCGGGAGTGGCTGGGCGGAGAGCCGCGCTCGGTTTCCGGGCGACTCGAGACCCGCAAGCACCGCGATTTTCCGATCGAGGATACGGCGACCGTGGCGTTGGACTGGCGCGGCGCCACGGCGGAGATCTTCTTGACCTGGGCAGCGTCCGAGCGCGGCAATCGCGTCGAGATCGACGGCGATCGCGGGAGGCTTCGGCTCGACGGCGGGAGGCTCGAACTCGCTCGAGGCGACGGGCCCTCCGAGGCGTGGGACCTGCCGTCGATCGCGGAAGGCTCCCACCATCCCGAATGGTTCCGGGGCGTCGTCGACGAGTTTTTCCGGGAAATCGACGACCCGGCCGCGCGCGGTGCAAACCTGGCGGAAGCGACCCTCTGCGTGAGACTGCTCGATGTCGCGCGGGAGTCGAGCCGGCGCGGTGGAGCGAGCCTGCCGGTCGAGGCGCGATGAGCGGCGCCCGCGCCCTCTTCCTCGTTCCGCCCGCCGGACCCTCGGCCGTGCCGCCCGAAGGCGTCTTGCTCGGCCTTCCGATGATTCGCCGCACGGTCCTGGCCGCGCAGCGGGCGGGCTTCGATCGGATCGCCGTCACGGGCGCTGCCGGCGATCCGGTGTCCCGCGCCCTCGGTGGGACCTCGGCCGAGCTCGTTGCTCCTGGAACCGCGGTTCCCGAAGACGCCCTGGTCCTGCCCTGGAACCGCGTGCTGCGCCCGGCGGAGGTCAAGGAGCTCGCCGCCGGCGGCGCCTCTACGCAAGCCGGCGTCACCGTGTCTTCTGCTCTCGACCGTCGACGCGCCGAGCGGTGGCTTCTCGACGGCCTGGTCAAGGAGACCGAGGGCTTCATGTCGCGCCGCTTCGAACGGAAGATTTCCCTCGCGGTGAGCCGGCACCTGGCGGGCACCGCGATCACGCCCAATCAGATGACCCTCATCTCGACCGCCATCGGCCTCTGCGGCGCGCTCTTCTTCCTCTCCCCGCGGGCGTCGATGGAGACGGCCGGGGCGCTGCTCTTCCTGCTCCACTCGATTCTGGACGGCTGCGATGGGGAGCTCGCGCGGCTCAAGTTCCAGGAGTCGCGTTTCGGCGGGGTCCTCGACTTCTGGGGAGACAACGCCGTGCACTCGGCGATCTTCGGCTGCATCGCCGTCGGATGGAGTCTCTCGATCGAGCGGGCCTGGCCTCTGCTGCTCGGGGCCGCCGCGGTCGCGGGAACACTCGCCTCGGCTGGCTTCGTCTACCGCAGCACGATGATGGGGCCCAAGGAGGGCCCCCTCTACACCTCCGTGACGCAGCGGGTCGACGGCGCCGTGTCGCGGGTGGCCGACGCTCTGGGCCGCCGCGATTTCATCTACCTCGTCCTCGCGCTTTCCCTTTTCGGGAAGGCGAGCTGGTTTCTTCTGGCCTCCGCCGTCGGCGCTCCGATATTCTTCCTCGTTCTCGCGGCCCTGGCCCGACGCCGCCCCGAAAGGAAGAGGACATGAGCGATCGCACCTCCTTTTACCCCGAGCTCGCGCGGGACATCGCCCCCGCACAAGGCCCGCTCGGTGTCCTCCTGCCGGGTCTGGGCGCCGTTGCGACGACACTCGTGGCCGGCGTGCACCTGATCGAGAAGGGCAAGGCGCACCCCTTCGGTTCCCTGACGCAGATGCAGAAGCTGCGCCTTGGCAAGCGCACCGATCCCCGCTTCGTTCCGATCCGGGAGCTCGTGCCGCTGTCGCGGCTCCAGGATCTCGTGTTCGGCGGCTGGGACATTTTTCCGGACAACGCTTACGAGGCGGCGGTGAAGGCGGGAGTCCTGCCGGCGGAGATGCTTTCGGCCGTGAGGCCGGAGCTGACCGCCCTGTCTCCCTGGCCGGCGGTCTTCGAGCGTTCCTGGGTGCGCAACCTCGACGGCCCGCACCGAAAACAGGCGCAGACGAAGATGCACCTCGCGGAAGCGCTCGTCAAGGACATCGAGGACTTCCGCCGCACGGCGGGGATAAAGCGCGCGGTGATGATCTGGTGCGGCTCGACCGAAGTTTATGCAGAGCCGTCGGCGGTCCACCAGACGCTCCCGGCCTTCGAGAAGGGGCTCAAGGAGAGCTCGCCCGATATTTCCCCGTCGATGATTTACGCCTACGCCTCGCTCTCGACCGGCATCCCATTCGCCAATGGTGCTCCGAACCTGACCGTCGACATTCCAGCCTTGACCGAGCTCGCGAAGGCGCGGCGCGTTCCGATCGCGGGCAAGGACTTCAAGACCGGCCAGACGATGATGAAGACGATCATCGCGCCGGGTCTGCGGGCGCGCGTGCTCGGACTCCATGGCTGGTTCTCCACCAACATCCTGGGCAACCGGGACGGCGAGGTCCTCGACGATCCGGGCTCCTTCCGCACCAAGGAAGTCAGCAAGACTTCGGTCCTCGACGCGATCCTGCAGCCCGAGCTCTACCCCGAGCTCTACGGCGACTACTTCCACAAGGTCCGGATCGAGTACTACCCGCCGCGGGGCGATGCCAAGGAAGGCTGGGACAACATCGACATCTTCGGCTGGCTCGGCCAGCCGATGCAGATCAAGATCGATTTCCTCTGCCGGGACTCGATCCTCGCCGCGCCCATCGTACTGGACCTGATCCTCTTCCTCGACCTCGCCCAGCGCGCGGGTCTCTCGGGCATCCAGGAGTGGCTCTCCTTCTACTTCAAGAGCCCAATGTCGCGGCCGGATCTGAAGCCCGAGCACGACCTTTTCATCCAGCACCTGAAGCTGACCAACACGCTGCGAATCCTGGTTGGCGAGGAGGTCCTCGACCACTCCGGCCTGGACTACTACGAGGGAGGCGTCGCGGACGCGCCGTAGCTCCCGGCCTCGGGCGCCCGGACCGAGAGCGACAAGAGAACGATCAGAGGCGAGAAGGTCCGACTCGCCGACCATTCGATCCAGAGCTCTGGATAAGCAACGGGCAGCATGTAGGTCACCGTCAGGAAAACCGTGAGGCCGGCTCCGACCGCCAGCGGCAGCCGGCGCGGGCTCTCCCGGCTGGCCAGGATCAGAGCGGCCGGAACGAGATACGGCAGACCGAATCCGCGGCGCCAGAGGGTGCGGCCGATCTGTGCCAGCACGAGCCCGAACCGGTCCCAGCGCAGATCGAGCAGGCTTCCGTACTCGCCGTAGCGCGTGAAGGCATGCCGCAGGAGTCCGAAGAGAAACCAGGCGCCCAGCGACAGCGCCGCCGGCCCGAGCAGGCGGAAAAGAGTGCCGGGCAGATCGCGCCGGGCTCCCGGGTTCAGCAGAAAGAAGAAGACCGCGGCGAGGACAAACGGCAAGCCTTCGACCTTGGAGGTCGCGGCACCCGCGAGCAGGACACCGGCCAGAAGGAGCATCGGGCCCTCGACCGGCCGCGGCTGGAGCAGCAAGACGAGGCCCAGGGTCTCGAAGAGGAGCAACATCGTGTCGGCGTTGCCCGCGACGTCGGCTTCCGCTCCGAGCAGGCCGATCGCGCAGACGACGACCGCCGAGACAGCCGCCGGGGCGAGCGGGCGCTCGGCCGCGCGCAGCGCGGAGGGCAACGCGAGGGCCAGCGCGGCGAGCAGCAGAGGAAATGTGAGAACCGCGGCACGCCAGGGCAGGGAACCGGCGGCCATGGTCGCCAGAGCGTAGAGGTTCGTGACGAGCGGCGGATAGTAGGGATGCAAGGTCGCCCCGCGCGGGCCCGCGAGGAATCCCGCGTCGATCGACCGCGCAGCGGCGAAGGCCTGCGCTTTGGGTCCCCAGAAGAGAAGGAGGTCGGGGGAACCGGCGGCGCCGGCGAGTGTCGCGAGAAGGGCGATCGCGACGCCCGCGGCGGAGAGAAGCAATGCGAGGCGGCGGCCGGGATCCAACGACGCTTCCTCGGGCGCCGCCGCGGCGGCCCGGCCGGCCGCCGCGCGAAGAGCGCCGCAGATTCCCGCCGAAAGAAGAAGGAGTGCCAGGGGGCGCCACGCCACGCCCGCGAGCGCCGAGACGGTCTGGACGAAGGAAAGGACGGCGAGTCCGGCGGCGCCGGAGAGGACCGCGCGGCAGACGCGGGAGAATCGCCCGTAGGCCGGATGCGAGAGCAAAGGCGCGCCGAGGAGCGGCAGAGCCAGCCATCCGCCGAGCCAGACCACCGCGCTCACTCGCTTGTCCTCCAGACGGTCCCCTCGGGCGACCGCAGCACCGGGCGGACAGGCGCCTCGGGCAAGCGGCTGCCGAGAACGACCAGGAAGTCCGGTCTCCAGCCGTCCCTGGGCGGCGGCGACGCAGACCGGACGTCCCTGCCGGGCAACATGCCCGAGGCGACGAGGGCGAAGTACGCCGACTCCGCCGGACGCCGGGAAGAGGCTTCTACGGCGACTCTAGCCCCCGGCGGGATTTTTCCGGAGGCCTGCTCGAGCAGGGCGAAGATCGGCCCGTCGAACGGGGAAAGGGTGCGGCAAAACGGGTTTGCTTCCGGGCGGAAGATCTGGCGCGTGTGCGGAAGCCGGAGCGCCGCAGCCGCCACGAGCAGGACGGCTCCCGTCAGAGGAAGGGTGGCGCGCTTCACGCGCGCGGGCGTACCCCGTCGGCGGAGCGGACGACGGGCCGAGCGAGATCGCGGGCCCGCCGCGCCACCTTCCGGATCCGGCGCGCGAGGCCGGCGGCGCGCTTCTTCAGGCGCCAGGGCCGACGCGCCTTCTCGAGCGCCTGCGCGAGCTCGCCGTAGAACTTCTCGTCGCCGCGAAAGTACATGTTCTTGAGCCAGCACAGACCGGGCTCGACGCACTGGCGCCGGAGGATCTGAAAGCGGCTGGGGTCGAAGGCCGCCTGGTCGCCGGCCATCAGGACTTCCCGCTGCTCAAACCGCATACGCTCGAAGGCGGGGCCGTTCCAATGATCGACGAAGTGTCCGTTCAAGGCGTTCCCGAGCGGTTTGTAGTCCGGGGACATCAGGAGGCAGCAAGGATACAAGTCGCCGTTGCCGCGAATCGTTGCCGTGTACCAGCCGAAGAAGCAGTGCCCGTTCTTCTCGCGAAACGACGGCGCGGTCGAAACGAGCGGCTTCTCCGGGCCGTAAGAAAGCTCGGTCTTGAGCTGCTCGACGAGAACGTTCCATTCCGCGACGGGGAAGAACAACTGAAGAAGGTGCGCGTCCTTGTCGCGCCGCAGGATCTCCTCCAGGAAGGGACGCAGCGTTTCCCCGTCCTCGGGCACCAGCAGGACGCTCGCGTCGATCCGCTGGAGGGGGATTTCCAGAACGACCGAAACGGCGATTCGGTCGGCGCCCAGGGATCGGCCGAGGTCGTACATCCGCGGAAGCTCGTGGTAGTTCTTCCGGTCGATCAAGAACTGGATCACGATGCCCGGGTAGGAGGAGCCGCCCCGCGCACGCACCAGCCCCTGGACGCTTTCCACCACGCGGTGAAACGTCCTGGGCTGCGCGGCCATCATCCGGTGGTAATCGTCCTGGTCGACGGCGTTGAGCGAAAAGATCACCTCGCGCGCGTGATGTTCGACGAGCCGGCGGGCGACTTCCGGGCCGAGCAGCACGCCGTTGGTCGTGAGATTGTCGATGACGATGCCGCGGCGGTGGAGGTGATCGAGGACTTCCAGGATGGCACTGTGAAAGAGGGGATCTCCACCCCCGGACAGGCGGACCGAGCGAAGCCCGCCCTCGGCGAGCTCGTCGATCAGCCGAACCAGGTGGGCCAGGGAGACCTGTTCCTTGGTTCGAACGTCCTGCTGATTACAGAAGTAGCAGGCGACGTTGCAGCGATCCGTGATGTCGAGCTCGGCGTGGACCGGCCCGCGCGTGGCCCCTCCGGAGGAAATCGCCTTGATGATCTCGCGCTTGCGCGCGCCGTCGATCTCGGCCCAGCCGTGGGAGGCTCGCATCGCGGCATCATACGCTCCGCCCCCGCGGGACGGACGGCCGGCGCTAGCCGGCGAGGATTCGACTACGAGGGCTTGCGGCCTTCGTCGAGTTGCTCGAGCAGCTCCTGGCCGACCCTGCGTGAAACGAAGATCTGCTTCAGGTAATTGAGCGAGGTGATGGCGAGAGGAACGCCCGCGGCGGAGAAGGGAGCGCCCATCGCCGCCAGCGCGAGGTGGCGCGCCTTCTCGCCGCGCGTGAACTCGGGATTGCGCAGGTCGAGCACGCTGCCGTAGTAGCGAAACACCATGCGATAGACGTCGGAGAGCAGGACCCGGAAGCCCATCTCGCTGCCCCAGACGAAGCATTCCCCCGAGCGGACCTTCTCGAGAAAATCGGCCGCGTTCTCGGCCTCCGCGACGGTGTAGACCAGCGCGAGCGGCCCCAGGGTATGCGCGTCGGAGCCCGCCACGAGAGAGACCGCGCCGCGCTTCTCCCGCACGACCGACATCAGGTCCTCGACCAGCCGGTTGTGCTGCGAAGCCATCGCGCCGTTCTTGACTTCGAAAACGTCGAACATCCGGAGCATCTCCTCGAAGTAGCGCCGCGGGGAATTGCGCATCCGGTAGTTCTGGAACATGTGGTTGGCGGAGGCGAGGATCCGCTCCTCGCGGAGGTACGCGTGCAGGTCGTAGATGTCCCGGCGGCGCCGCTGGATCTCGGCGTGTTGCTTCTCGGTGATCCCGAAGACGTTGACGTGGATGCGCTGACGGGTGTCCGGGAACCAGGTCTCGACCTCCTCGGAGATGAAAACGTCGGTTCGATCCGGGTGCTCGTTGAGGAGGTAAAGGCACCCGTCGATCGAGTCATGGTCGGTGATCGTGACGAAGTCCATTCCCCGCTCTTTGGCAATCCGGTAGACCTCCTCGGGGCGGTTGTAGGAATCGCGCGTGTTGGCGATCCGGAAGTACTTGAAGGTGGAATAGACCGAGTGGCAATGCAGGTCCGCCTTCTTGAAGCGCGGGTCCGCGAACCAACCGGGCTGCTGGGTCTCTTCGGATGTCATGGATCTCTAAGGTCGCAGAACTCTCGGTGGCTGTCAACGCACGGACGTGGGTTGGGGGATGGAGAGTCGCAGAGTTGGGGGAGTCGGGGCGCCGGGACCGGAATTCCCCCATCCCCGTCTCTCCCCGTGCGGTCCGGTCGTCCGTATCAACCTGTCCGTGTTAGCTTTCCCCCCGTGCGGCGCATTCTCTTTCGGCTGGCGTACGGCCTCCTCCTGGTGGCGATCTTCCTGGCCGGAGCCTGGATCACATTTCGCAAGTCGATTGTCGGGCGGTCGGTCACGGTGCCGGACCTGGTTGGCAAGTCGGTTCCCGAGGCGATCCGGATTGCCCAGCAGTCGGGCCTACGTCTCGAGGAGCAGGCCGGGCGGGCCCGCAGCGACGAGAAGATCCCGCGGGGACGCGTGCTGATGCAGCAACCCGAGGGCGGCTCGTTGGCCAAGCCCGCTCAGGCGATTCGCGTGGTTCTGTCGCTCGGCCCGCGGGAGCTGCGGGTCCCGGAGTTGGCGGGCCTGCCGCCGCGAGCGGCCGCTCTGAAACTGAACGAGGAGTCGCTGAGCCTGGGGACCGTGTCCTGGTATCGGGACGCGGTCACCCGGGTCGGCATCGTGGCCCAGGACCCGGAGGCCGATACCGTCGGCGCGAGGAACGTCGCGGTGGCGGTTCTGACGAACCGGGGACTCCCGGAGACGCGGTTCGTCATGCCGGACCTGGTCGGGCAAGACGCGGACAAGATGCGGTCGCGCCTGGAGACCTTCGGCTTCCGCGTCGGGAGCGCGCGGTACGAGGCATATGAAGGCGTGGCGCCCAACACGATCCTGAAGCAATTCCCGCCGGCGGGCTACCCCCTCTCCAGCCATGAAGTCGTTTCGCTGACGGTTTCGCGCCCGGCAGAGGCGGTCCGGCCGGGGCCTTCGCGATGAGCGTGCGGATCGCTCCCTCGCTCCTGGCCGCGGACTTTGCCCGCCTGGCGGAGGCCCTCCGGATCGCGGAAGAGGGTGGGGCCGATCTCGTGCACGTCGACGTGATGGACGGGCATTTCGTGCCGAACCTGACGATCGGGCCGCCGGTGGTTGCGGCGTTGCGACGCGCGACGAAGCTTCTGCTCGATGTGCACTTGATGATCGAGCGGCCCGAGGCGACGGTCTCTCAGTATCTGGAGGCCGGGGCGGACTGGATCTCGGTTCACGTGGAATCGACGCACCACCTGCAGCGCTGCCTCGACCGGATCCGGCGGGGCGGGGCGCGCGCCGGGGCCGTTCTCAACCCGGCGACACCGGTCGAGGCCCTGGACGCGTCCTGGGCGGAGCTGGACTACGCGGTCGTGATGTCGGTCAACCCGGGGTGGGGAGGGCAGTCGCTGCTTCCCTCGAGCCTCGGTAAGATCCGGCGGCTGAAGGATCGGGCACTCGAGGCCGGTGCCCGGGTCCCGATTGAGGTGGACGGCGGGGTCGGGGCCGGCAACGCTGCCGCACTGGCCAGCGCCGGGGCGGAAATTCTGGTGGCGGGAACCGCGATTTACGGAGAGACCGATCCGCGGGGCGCGATCGGACGGCTGAAGGCCGCGGCGAACGAAGGAGTACGGGTTTGATCGTGAACGACGGGCGGACGGGCAGACGGGCAGACGGACAGACACGGCGCAGCCGCGGTGGCGAGAGAGTCTCGCCCCGTCGCTTCGCCGTCCTGTCCCCCCGTCCGCTGCTTGGAGCCGCGCTCCTGCCGATCGCCGCTCTGGCGTGTCTCATCGCGGCCGCCGGCTGCGCGAGCACGGGAGCTCGAAAGCCCGACAAGATCACGCAGGAGCTGCTTTCGAGCTCCAAGGAAGCCCTCTTCGCGAAGGGGAAGGCCCTGACCGACAAGAAGAGGTGGGAGGAGGGTCGCAAGTACTTGAGCTATGTCTTCGAGACGTATCCCAACGATCCGCTCGGGCGCGATGCCCTTCTTCTGACGGCCGATTCCTACGTCAAGCAGGGAGGAGCGGCCGCGTACACGGAAGCGCGCTATCGGTACCGCGACTATCTCAACCGCTACCCGGACGCCCCGCGCCGCGACTATGCGCGGTATCAATTCGCTTACTGCTCCGACAAGGAGCACGAGTCGCCGGACCGCGACCAGACCTCCACACGCGAGGCCATTCAACAGTACCAGGCGCTGATCCGCGAGTACCCGGACTCCGGGTTCGCCGGCGCCGCGCGGGAACGGATTCGTCAGCTCATCGACCTGCTCGCGGAGCACGAGTTCGGCGTGGGCTACTTCTACATGCGCAAGGGCTCGCTCGCTTCGGCCATGGGCCGATTCAGCGGAGTCGAGGAGCGCTTTCCCGAGTACGCCGCCAGGGACAAGCTCTACTATTACGAGGCACGGGCGCTCACGCGGCTCGGGCGCGCGGACGAGGCCAGCCGCTATTATTCGCGTCTCCTCGAGGAGTATCCCAAGAGCGCTTTCGCGAAGAGGGCCAAGGATCGGCAGAAGAAACTGAAGTTACCCGGCCCGCCCGCGGAGGAGAAGCAGGCCCAAAAGCCGGCGGAGCCGCAGCCCTCCAAGAACTGAAAAGAAAGACTTTGTCTCGATTTTGAGCAGCGGCCTCCCGAGTCGCGCGTTTGACAGCGGGACCGAAACCTCCTAAATTTAAGCACAAGGCTCTTTTGGCCGAATTTTTTTAAGGAGTCGCCATGCGTCTCCATCGTCGTCGCATGCTGTCCGTGGTCCTTGCGTTGCTTCCTGTGGCGGCGAGCCAGGCTCAAGGCCCGCCTCCGGACTCGAATCCGGCGCACTTGGAGCAGGCCAGTCCCGGCAGTCTCGAGTCGGCCCCCAGGCCGACGGGCTTCGAGAGCGACCTGTATTGCTTTGGTTACCTGGGCGGCCCTTCCGATTCTTTCGTCGCTCAGGTCGCGAGCGCTCAGGACGTGGCCGAGCAAGTGGACTTTGCGACCAACGATCTGCTCTATCTGAGCGCTGGCGCGGACAAAGGGTTGAAGCCCGGCGACGAGTACTGGCTGGTGACCCCAGAGAACGATGTGGTTAGCCCCGTGAGCGGGAAGAGCCTGGGACACTTCTACCAATATCGGGGCCGCGGCGTCGTTCACTCGATCGGCAGCCGGTCCGCGATCTTCCGCGTCACGCAGTCGTGCACCGATATTCCGCTCGGTGCCTACCTCAAGAAGTTCGAGCCGATCCCGATTCCCCTCGCACGCAAGTCGCCGCCGGCCATTTCGGGAGACCCTCCCTCCGGAAAGCCTCAGGGGCACATCGTGTTTTCGCGCGACGGTGTGGTGGCGCTGGGACAGGACATCGATGTCATCGTGGATCTTGGAGTCGCCAATGGCATCGAGCCCGGTGACTTTTTAACGATCTATCGCTATTCGAGCGGCCGCGACTACGGCATCGAGCCCAAGGGCACCTACTGGGTGAACGTGCCCCCGCCCGCGGGTGTGGAGATCCCACGGACTTACCTCGGTGAAATCTCGGTTCTCGCGGTCGGCGATCGTTGGGCGATCGGGCGGATCACCGATTCCTACCGGCTGATCGAAGTCGGTGACGAGGTCGAGCTGAAGTAGCCTCGGCGTCGAAAATTATTCGGAGAGGCGGCCCGGCCGCCTCTTTTTTTTGTGCCGAACGCGAGCCGCGCCGCCGATCCGCCGCCACCCGGGGTTGGCATGGAAATGAGAAAGCCCGAGGGGGAAAGAGCGGCGCGATCATCTCCGCCGCACATTGCGGTGCCGCTACCCGTTCCCATCTTGCTTTGCTAAGATGCCCGCCTTCCACTTCGATTCTTTTTTTTTGCGGGGGTAGGCAACGTGAATCTGGACGGGCAACTCCAGCAGATCATCGACGAGCTTCTGGCCCACGGAATCTCGCTCGACCTGGCGAAGAAGGAATTCGAAAAAAAATACATCGTGGGAGCCGTCAAGCGCTCGTCGGGGAATCTGGGGCGAGCCGCACATTCGCTCGGGATTCACCGAAACACCCTGCGCAACAAGGTCGGCATCCTGAACATCCGCCTTCCGCGCGAAAAGCACCGCGTCTCGCCGGACATCACGAAGAA
>JBGPCK010000021.1:0-33057 GCA_041481715.1 Thermoanaerobaculia bacterium
CCCGACGCCGCCACGAAGGCGCGCGACACGGGCTCCTCCCGTCCCGCCGACCTCGCGCGGGAGGGACGCGGCCTGCGCGTCGATCTCGACGCCTCGGCGCCCTTCGAGCCCGACCTGGTCACTCCGGTCCTCGCGGCGGCGGCGCTCGCCTGCGGGCAGCCGCGCCTCGCCGACCGGCCGACACTGCTTCTGGCACAGGGCGCCCGAGCGTCGGGGAAGTGGTGGGGACGGGACATCGCAAGCTTCTCGGCGTTCCTCGTGCGGGCTCGGGTCGAGCCGGCGATCGGTGAGGTCTTGAAGGGCGCCGAGCAGGTCTCGCCGGTGCTGTCCGTCGGCGCCGCGTCGTCGTGGCTCCAGGCGGGAGCGCGCCTCGACGGAGAGGCGGCGGTGGCGACGGCGCTCCTCGACTCCGACGAGTCCCTTTCCGCTCTGCTTGCCCGCTGGCGGGAGCGGGCGCACCGGGAGAAGGCGGCGGCGCCCGCGCGGCGACCGGTGCCGTCTGGGTTCCTGCGCGGCATGTCCTACGCGATGTCCAACTCGCTCGAGGGCGCCTATGTTTCGCCGCGCTCGCGCTCGACCCTCGAGCGGCTCTCGCGGATTTCCGTCAACTCGATCTCCGTGATGCCGTACGCCTTCTCTCGGAGCGCGGCGCTTCCGGAGATCGCATTCGTGCACCGCGGCGCCCGAGGGGAGACCGACGAGGGAACGGTCCGCGCCGTTTCCGATGCGCGTTCCCTCGGCATGTCGACTCTCGTCAAGCCCCAGATCTGGCTTTCGGGCGGCGTCTTCGTCGGGGACGTCGCGATGAAGAGCGAGGCGGATTGGAGGGCCTGGTTCGACGCCTACCGCCGCTTCCTCGTGCATCACGCGATCGTCGCGGAAGCGGCGGGCGCCGCGTTGTTCTGCGTGGGCACGGAGCTTTCCGGGACGGAGTCGCGCGCGCAAGACTGGCGCGACACGATCTCCGCGATTCGCCTCTCGACGGGAGCGGCGCTGCTCTATGCCGCCAACTGGGCCTCCGGCGCGGAGAGGGTTCCCTTCTGGAGCGCGCTCGATCTGATCGGCGTGGACTTCTACGACCCGCTCTCGAAGGATCCGGCCGCTTCCGATACCGAGCTTGTGGCCGGAGCGCGGCGGGCGGCGGAGCCGGTCGCGCTTCTCGCGCGGCGCTCCGGAATGCCCGTCGTCTTCACGGAGGTCGGATACCCGCCGGTGCGCGCGGCCTGGCTCTCTCCGCACGATGAGGGCTCGGGGCGTCCCCGCTCACCCGAGGACGCGGCGCGAGCGACCTCCGCGGTCTTCCGCGCGCTCGCGCGCGAAACGTGGTGGAAGGGCGCCTACTGGTGGAAGGCGTTCTCCGACGGGCGTGAGGCGCGGCCGGGGGAGATGGGATTCAACCTGCTCGGCACGCCCTCGGAGAAGGCGGTCGCGGCCGGATTCGCGCGGGCGGCCGCGGCGGCGGGAGAGCATCGATGAGCTCCCGCCTCCTCGAGACGGCGGTGGCGTCGGCGCGCGCCGGCGGCGAAGCCCTGCTTTCCCATTGGCGGGCGCTCCCTCAGGGCTCGATTTCGGAAAAGAGACAGAACGATTTCGTCACGCTGGCCGATCATGAGAGCGAGCAGCGAATCATCGCGGCGATCCGCGCCGAGTTTCCGGAAGACGCGTTTCTGGCCGAGGAGGGGGGCGGCAGGGGCCTAGGGGCGCCGGGCCGCCGGACCTGGATCATCGATCCGCTCGACGGCACCTCGAACTTCATCGCCGGCTTTCCCTTCTGGTGTGTTTCGATCGCGGCGAGCGAGGGAGGTGAGCTGGTCGCGGGGGTCGTCTGGGATCCCTTGCGCGGCGAGCTCTATGCCGGCGAGCGTGGGGCGGGAGCGTTCCGCAACGGGACGCGGCTCTCGGTCTCGGGCCGCGCGGGCGTTTCCGGAGCCTTTCTCGCGACCGGGTTTCCCTTTCGCTCCCGAGACAAGATCGATGTGTATCTCGCTCTCTTCCGCGAGCTCTTTCTCGAGGCGCGCGCGATCCGGCGCGTCGGGTCGGCGGCTCTCGATCTGGCCAACGTCGCGGCGGGGGTCTTCGACGGCTTCTTCGAGTTTCGCCTCGCGCCCTGGGACATCGCGGCCGGTGCCCTCCTGATCGAAGAGGCGGGCGGCCAGTTGACGGACTTCGAGGGCGGCCGCCGCTACGTCGAACGGGGCAACATCGTCGCCGGCTCGCCCGGCGTCGCGGAGGGGATCCGCCGCATCGCCTCGCGGATCCTCACGGAAGATGGGATCTAGGCACAGGAGGCTTCGATGAGGTCCGGATCATCCTGCCGGAGGCTGCTGGTCGCGCTCGCCTGGCTGCTCCCGCGAATCGGTTTCGCGCAGGCGAGCCCGATGGTTGATCCGGCCTCCTACCAGGCTCTTCGTTACCGCCTGCTCGGGCCCTCACGCGGGGGGCGCTCGACGGCGGTGGCCGGAGTCTCGAGTCAGCCCCACACGTTCTACTTGGGCACTTCGGGCGGCCTCTGGAAGACGACCGATGCCGGTACGACCTGGTCCAACGTCTCGGACACCTTCTTTGCGTCGGGCTCGATCGGCGCGGTGGCCGTCGCCGATGCTGACCCGAACGTCGTCTACGCGGGAACGGGCCAGGCCTGCCTGCGGGGCAACGTCTCGGCCGGCGTGGGCCTCTACAAGTCGACCGACGGCGGCAAGACGTGGCGGCACAGTGGGCTTGGCGACGTCGGCCAGATCGCGAGGATCCGGGTCCACCCACGTGACCCGGACCTCGTCTACGTTGCGGCCGTGGGCCGCGCGTTCGGACCCTCGGCCTCCCGCGGCGTCTTTCGGTCCAAGGACGGCGGGAAGAGCTGGGAGAAGGTCCTGTACGTCAGCCCGAAGACGGGAGCGACGGACCTCGCCATGGACGTTACCAACCCGCGCGTGCTCTACGCGGCGGCGTGGACCGGCGACCGCAAGCCCTGGACGATCGTGTCGGGCAGCGCGGAGAGCGGCCTGTACAGATCGGCCGACGGAGGGGACAACTGGAAGAAGCTCGCGGGCGGGCTTCCGCAGGGAGTCGTCGGGAAGATCGGCGTGGCCGTCTCGCCGGCCGACCCGGACCGAGTGTGGGCGCTCGTCGAGGCGGCGGAAGGCGGCCTCTATCGCTCCGACGACGCGGGCGAGACGTGGCAGCTCGTCAAGACCAACGCACGCCGCCGCCTCTTCCAGCGCACCTGGTACTACCAGCACATCTTCGCCGACCCGCACGACCGCAATCGCGTCTATGTGTTGAACGTCGACTCGTTCAAGTCGGAGGACGGAGGTAGGACCTTCGAGCCGGTCGAGAACCTTCCTCATGGAGACGCCCACGACCTCTGGATCAATGCCCGCGACAACAACGTCATGATCATGGGCAACGACGGCGGCGGAACGGTTTCTCTGGACGGCGGACGCACCTGGTCGACCCAACTCAATCAGCCGACGGCGGAAATCTATTCCGTCACGGTCGACGAGCGGTTCCCCTACGGGATCTACGGCGCCCAGCAGGACAACACGACGATTCGGCTCCCGAGCCGCTTTCCCTCGGGGCTCACGCCGTACGAGAGCTGGCGCGACGTAGGGGGATGCGAGAGCGGCAGTATCGCCGTCGACTCGCGCGACCCGAATATCGTCTACGCCGGATGCGGATACGGCGGCGAGATCACGCGCAAGAACCTCTCGACAGGAGAGTGGCACAACGTGATGGGGTACGCCGAGATGGAAGTGGGGCTTGCGCCCCGCGACCTGCGGTACCGATTCAATTGGAACGCTCCGATCCGCATCTCCCCGCACGATCCGAGGGTCCTCTACCACTGCTCCCAGTATGTCCACCGCTCGACCGACGAGGGGCGAACCTGGCAGGTTGTCAGTCCCGACCTTTCGCGCAACGAGAAGGCCAAACAGGACTACTCGGGAGAGCCCTTGACCTACGAGAACACCGGCGTGGAAACCAACTCGAACATCCTCGCGTTCGAGGAGTCGCCGAAGACGCCGGGCCTCCTCTGGGCGGGAAGCGACGACGGCCTCGTGCACGTGTCACGGGATGGCGGCAAGAACTGGGAGAACGTCACCCCGAAGGGGCTTCCCGAATGGGCGAGCATCCAGTCGATCGAGGTCTCCGGGAGCGACCCCGGCCGGGCGCTCATCGCCGCGCATCGATACCGCCTCGACGATTTCCGACCCTTCGTCTACCTCACCGAAGACTTCGGCAAGACCTGGAGGCGGATCGCCGACGGGAAGAACGGCATTCCTTCCGACGTGCCGACCCGCGTCGTGAGGGAGGATCCCGAGCGCAAGGGCTTGCTCTATGTCGGGACCGAGAGCGGGATGTTCGTCTCGTTCGACGACGGCGCGCACTGGCAGAGCCTGCAGTTGAACCTGCCCGTCGTGCCGGTCACCGACCTGAAGGTCCATCACGGGGACCTGGTCGTCTCCACACAGGGGCGTAGCTTCTGGATCCTGGACGACCTGACGCCACTCCGGCAGGCGAGGGCGGGAGCGCCCGCGACGACCGAGCTCCTCCCACCCCGCGACGCCTATCGGGCGGACATGGCGGTCGTCAAGGGGCTTGCGAAGAACCTCGGGCAGAACCCGCCCTACGGGGTGGTGTTCTTCTACACGCTCCCCGCCGAGCCGAAGGGGGAGGTGCGCCTGGAGATACTCGGCCCCGACGGCCGGAGCGTCCAGCTCTTCTCGAGCGAACGCGAGCCGCAGTTGAACCCTCCCGAGATCTTCGTCATGACGAGTCGGCAGGAGGGGGACAAGAAGCTGCCGAAGAAGGCGGGCTTGAACCGCTTCGTCTGGGACCTGCGCTATCCCGCCGTCGACATCGTTCCCGATGCCATCGTCTGGGGCTTCACCGGCGGACCCGCGGCCGTGCCCGGGACGTACCAGGCACGGCTGACCGTGGGCGAGTCCTCAGAGACGCGGTCCTTTCGCGTCCTGCCCGATCCGAGGCTCTCGATGACGCCGGCGGACTACCGCGAGCAGCTCGACTTCTTGCTTTCGGTGCGGCGGACGCTCGATCAGACATACGACGGAGTTCGAACGGCTCGCTCGGTGCGCGAGCAGGCGCGAGAGGCTGTGCGCCGTCTGAAAGAGTCCGGCCGCCCCGCGGGCGAGCTCGAGGTGCCGGCCGCCGTCCTCGACGAGAGGCTCACGGCGATCGAGACCGATCTGATGCAAACCAAGAACGAGGCGGACCAGGACGTCGAGAATTTTCCGACGAAGATCGACAACCAGCTCGCCTACGTGTACGGCCTCGTCGGGGAAGTCGACGCGACGCCGAACGAGGGGCACGTCGAGCGCTATGGGGACCTGAAGAAACGCCTGGGGGAGGTCCTGGCGAGGCTCCAGGCGATCCTCGAAAACGACGTGCCGGCCTTCAACGCCCTGGCGCGGGCAGCCGGCGCCGCTCCGCTCATTCCCCCAAGGGCGCCCGAGCGGAGCTAGCGTCGATCTCAGACCCCTTCGTAGGGGCGGGGCTTGTCCCCGCCCGAGGCCGCAAGGACGGTGCCTTCCGTCAAGAGGTATCCACCGCTGAAGGCCGGCTCAAGCTTCTCAGATACTCCCGGTCGAACGCCGCGAGCAGGCTTTCCTGAGCCGAGTAGAGCCCGGGCTCGTACGCCCGGGAAGAAACGCCCTGCTGGGCGAGCTCGCAGACGTGCCAGTCCTGCCGATTGGTCGTGTCCCAGAGCTCGACCCCGTCGGCAGGGTCAAAGCCCGTCCCTTCCAGCGTCTGTTTCGCGAAGTGCCACTCCGAGACGACCCGCGTGCGGTCGGGGGCGAGCGGGCAGAGGCGCGTCGACATGACCATGTCGGGCTGCACGGTCAGAAAGAAGCCGGGGAAGACCGAGTAGTAGTAGACGCGGCCGCGGTCCTCCTCCGAGAGCTCCCCGAGCGGCGCTCCACATGCCTTCCCGCTGACGGTCAAGCTGCCGCCCTCCTGATTGATTCGCATATAGCCCCCGAGGATCGGCCCCTCGCGCAGGTCATTGGCTCCGCTCCGGTAATGCGAGAGTCGGGCGAGCGCGGGATGCACGGGAGGGCAGTGATAGCACTCGGAGAAGTTCTGGAAGATCAGCTTCCAGTTGGCTCGGACGTCGTACTCGACGCGCCGCAGGGTGACGAGCTCCGGCAGGCGCCAAGGCCCGAATCGGCCTCGCAGCGGCTGCAGCGTCCCCTCGATCGGCTGCGGGCCCTTGGAAAGGGTGAGGAAGAGGAAGCCCTCCCAGACGCCTGTGGCCGCGGCGTGGAGCGGCTGATCTTGTTTGTCGAACCACGGCACGTCTGCCATGTTGGGCGCGCCTTGTAGCTTGCCGTCCAGGCCATAGGTCCAGGCGTGGTATGGGCACACGATCGCCTTCGCGAACCGACCCCTCTCTTGCTCGCAAAGGCGCGTTCCCCGGTGCCGGCAGACGTTGAAGAAGGCGCGCACGGCGCCGTCCGGTCCGCGCAGGACGATCAGGCTCTCGCCCGCGACCTCCGCGAGAACGTAGTCGCCCGGCTCCGGGATTTGATCCATGCGGCCCAGACAGATCCACCGCTGCCCGAAGACCAGGTCCCGTTCCGCCGCGAAGATCTCGAGCGAGGTGTAGTACTCGCGCGGGAGCGTGGTGGCCTTCTCCGGGAGGACGTGCCCCTGAAATTCCATCGAGCGGCAGCCTAGCAGGTTGCTGAGGAATGGTGTGGTGCGGCGTTGCGAGCGCCGCGGGGCCAGATGCGGGGCGGCGCGACGCAGGCGATGCCGTTCGCATCGTCGAGGAGCGGTAACAAGGTCATTGAGCGAGCGCTCGACGCGCCCGAACGAGGGCAAAGAGCAGTTTGTGGCCGCTGAGCCACGGCCTCGGCCTGCTCCCGTCTTTGAAGTTCTTGGCCGCCGTTCGCGAAGCGAATGCCTGCGGCCGAAGGCCAACCGAATAGACTCGCTCGCCGGGGAGGACCTCATGACGGGACCGATCAGCCGACGAGAGCTCGTTCGAACCGGCGCCATGGCCGGTCTGGTGGCCAGCGCGTCGAAAACACTCTTTGCGCGCGGGCCGACGCTGGTGGCTCCAAAGAGCGTCCCGCCGGTGGTCATCTCCGCGACCAACGGCAACTGGTTCAAGAACGGCGGCTCGGTCACGTGCCTCGAAAGGGCCTGGACGCTCATGTCGCAGGGCTCCGACGTGCTGGACGCCCTGATCGAAGGCGTGAACATCGTCGAGCTCGATCCCGAGGATGACAGCGTCGGTTACGGCGGAGCGCCCAACGCCGAAGGCGTCGTGCAGCTCGACTCTTCGTGCATGCACGGGCCGAAGAAGCGCGCCGGCGGCGTGGCCGCTCTCGAGGGCGTGCGCACGCCCTCCCGCGTCGCCCGCGAGGTGATGAACCAGACCGACCACCACCTGATCGTGGGCAAGGGCGCCCAGGACTTCGCGCGGAACATGGGATTTCGGATCGAGGACGATCTGAACACCGAGCACTCCCGCAAGCTCTGGCTCGAGTGGAAGCGGCGCACCGATCCGAAGCACTACCTTCCTCCCAAAGAGCGGGAGATCGCGTATCAGCAGATCCGCCTGCAGATGCTCCGCGAGGGGCTGATCTCGAGGCATCTTTACGGGACGATCAACTGCGACGGGATCAATGCGAAGGGCGAGATCTGCGGCGTGACCACGACCTCGGGGCTCTTCTTCAAGATTCCAGGCCGCGTCGGGGATTCGCCGATACTGGGCGCCGGCCTCTACGTGGACGGGGACGTGGGTGCCGCGGGCTCGACCGGGCGGGGTGAGGCGAACCTCTACAACCTCTCTTCGTTCCGGATCGTGGAAGACCTGCGCCGCGGAATGCACCCCAAGGACGCGGGGATGGAGGCCTTGAAGCGCATTCGCGCAAACACGGTCGAGAAGCGCCTGCGAAAGGGCAACGGCGACCCGAATTTCAACATCAACTTCTACGTCTTGAACGCGAAGGGCGATTACGCCGGAGTCGCGATGTATGCCGAGGACGAGGAGGAGCGCGGCTGGGCTGGCGAGCAGGGCAGGCGCGTCCGCTACGCCGTCTGCACCGAGAAGGGCCCGCAGACCCTCACGGTCGAGGCGCTGCTGCCGGGCTCTCCCACGGACTGACTCCGGACGAGCTCGTGTCGTGTAAAGGGAGTCCCGATAGCGGCCTTGGTCGTAGGGGCGGGGCTTGTCCCCGCCCGCGGGCGGCCGCAAGGGCCGCCCCTACAGAGGCGACGTGCGTCAAGACTTCGGCTAGCAGGCTGCTGAAAAATGGATGCGGGCGTCGAGTCCGACTTTCGGCCGCAGGCATTCGCTTCGCGAACGGCGGTTGAGAACTCTAAAGACGGAAGCGATCCCCGGGAGTGGCGCAGCCGCCACAAACTGCTCTCCGCCCTCGTTTGGGCGCGTCGAGCGCCCGCGCGAAGACCTCGCCGCTCCTCTGCGATGCCACCGCATCGCCGTCGTCGCGTCTCCTGGCATCTGACCCCGCGGCGCTCGCAACGACGCGCCACACCCTTTTCAGCAGCCTGCTAGCGCACCACCACTCCGGCGTACCCGACGACGCTCGAGGTGTCCTGCGTCTCATCGGCGCTGTCGCGGCGGGCGACGACCCGCGCCGAGGTCGCCCCGAGCCGGCGCCCTGCGAAGAGCAGAGCCGTGGCCGGAAGCACGCCGCACATGGAGATACGCCCTTCGAGCACCGTCGCGAACAGGCCCTCGGGATCCAGAGCCTCCACGCGGGCGAGCGCCCGGTCGTCCTTTTCCCGGCCGACGCGGCGCGACTCGTAGTGATTCATGTCGGAAGAGGCCAGGATCAGGGGCCGCTCCGTCTCCTCCGCGACCACTTGCGCCACGGCCTCGCCGATCTCCCGGCACAGGTCGAGATCATGCGCACCGATCGAGATCGGCACGAAGCGGATGTCGGGCCGCCGGAGCTGGAGGAAGGGGAGCTGAACTTCGAGGGAGTGCTCTCGGGCGTGCGCGGCAGAGTCCTCTTCGAGCGAGGGGGCGAGCTCGAGCAGGCGCCCGGCGAGACGACGGTCAACCGGGACGGCCCCGAGCGGTGTCTCCCAGGCGTCGGAGGGATCGAGCGACGCGGAACTGCCCCGTCCGGTGTGGTTGGGGCACAGGATGATGGCGGCCAGCGGGATCTCGATGCGAGCGTAGACGGCGCCGGCGACCGGACCCGAATAGATGTACCCGGCATGCGGGACGATCGCGCCGATCGCGGGCTCGGGCCGGGCGTCGGTAGGCAGGTAAGACAGAACCTCCGCCTCGAGGCGATCGCGCCGCCCCTCGTAGAACGTGCCCGCGACTGCGGGAGGGCGGATGGTCATGAGACGCTAGTTGACGATGACGGTCGCCTCCGCCGTCAGGTTTCCCACCTGCGCGCGTATGGTGGCGACACCGCTCTTCTTCCCCGATGCGATGCCCGCCGTGTCCACGGAGGCCACCGCGGGGTTCGAGGAGGCAAACCGGGCCGAGGCCCCCTCGATCTCCTTGCCGTCGGGGCCGTAGACCGTCACCTGATAGTGCTGGGAGTCCCCGACGCGAACGAGGGCGGTCGCGGGCAACAGCAGGAGCTTGGCCACCATCCGTGTGTCCACCGCGACCTCGGCGCCGGTCTGAAGGTCCCCGACCTTGGCCACGATCGTGGCTTTGCCCGCACCGGCCGAGGTCACGACACCGTCCGGAGACACCGTCGCAACCTTCTCGTCGGAGGAACTCCAGGTCACCGGCACGCCGATGGCTTGGTCGAGCGAGTTCTTGACGGCCGCCTGAAGCGGTAGGAGGGAGCCCGGGGGGCCCACCAGGCGTGCCGTCAACGGCGTCACCTCGACGACCTTGACGTCGAGGACCTCCACGGCGATCTGTGTCGAGAGGTTCTCGAGGCTCGCCGTGACGGCGGTCTTGCCCTCCTTCTTCGACAGCAGGCGTCCGCTTCCGTCCACTTCGACCACGTCGGGCTTCGAGGAGGACCAGGAAAGCATCGGCGGCTCCGCCACCGGCTGGCCCTTCTTGTCGAGCACGCGGGCCACGAGCCGCAGCGGCCGCTCGAGGCCGTAGATCTTGACCTTGGCCGGTGTGACCTGGATCGAAGCGGGCTTCTGGCCGCAGGAGAGCGTCAGCGCGCAGACGGCGCCGAGGGCGGTCGCGGCGAGGCGGCTTGGCATGTGGGAATTTCCTCCTGGCTGGCAAAAATGATAGCAGGCGAAGCGCCATCTCGGTAAGAGGCCCGGCTTCGTGCCCCTGGCTTCACATTCGGCGCTCGATCTGCCTTGCGCGCAGCTCCACCCGCCTCGGGTGCCGGACCGGGTCGTAGATTCGCGGAGACGGAATCATGGCGGCCAGCGTGGCGGCTTCCGATTCCGAGAGCGCCGCCGCGGGCTTCCCGAAGTAGCGGCGCGAGGCGGCCTCGGCGCCGTAGGTCCGCCGCCCGAGCTCGATGACGTTCAAGTACAGCTCGAGGATGCGCTTCTTCGAGAGCGTCTTCTCCAACCGCCGGGCGATCGCCCACTCACGGAGCTTGCGCCAGGGTGTGCGCGCCGGGGACAAGTAGAGATTCTTGGCAAGCTGCTGGGTGATCGTCGAGCCGCCATGCCCGAGCTCTCGGCCCTTCCAGTCCCGTTCGAACGCGCCCCGGACGGCGTCCCAGTCCACCCCGCCGTGAGACCAGAAGCGCGCGTCCTCGGCCACGACAACGGCGCGCCTCAGGGAGGGCGCGATCCGGGACAGCGGCACGGGTGTCCACTCGAGTTGCGTGCTCTCGCCGCGCTGGGCGAGAGACTCCTTGCGCCGTTCCATGAAGGCGGTGGACTTGGGAAAAGTGGTCGCGAGGGGTCGGACGTCGGGCAGCGTGACGTAGAAGAGCGCGCCGGCGCACGCCACCGCGGCCAGAACGAGAAGCAGCACCCGGGCAAGCATGGGGGTGGTCCGTCGTCAACTCTTGGTTTTCCGTTCTCCGTTGGATGAGGGCCGACGGAAACCGAAAACGGACGATCGAAACGGAACGTTCGGCCGACTACGCCTTGGCGGCCGTGATCGCCCGACGCAGTTTCCGCACTCCCTCGTCGGCCTCGTCCTTGGAGAGGATCAGGTGCGGGCGGAAGCGGATCGCGTTGCCTCCCGACGCCAGGGCCATCAGGCCGTTCTCCAGGCAGGTCGAGAGCGTCCGATCACGCATCGGCTTGCTCGGCAGGTCGAAGGCGATGAAGAGCCCGCGGCCGCGGACGTTCGTCATGACGCCCGGAAACTCCTGCGCGAGCTCGCGAAGCCTTGCCTGCAGGTGCTCGCCGACGACCCGGGCGTTTTCGATCAGGTTCTCCTCCTCGATGATCTCGAGGTACCGGGCGCAACGAACCATGTCGACGAGGTTGCCGCCCCACGTCGAGTTGATGCGCGAGGAGACCTTGAACACGTTGTCCGGGACGTCGTCGATCCGGTGATTCGATGCGAAGCCGCAGACCTGGGTCTTCTTGCCGAAGGCGAACATGTCCGGCTCGACACCCATCTGCTGCCAGGCCCACATCGAGCCCGTCAGCCCGACGCCGGTCTGAACCTCGTCGAAGATGAGCAGGAACTCGAGCTCGTCGGCCAGCGCGCGCAGCCGCCGGAACAGCTCCGGCCGGAAGTGGTTGTCGCCGCCCTCGCCCTGGATGGGCTCGAGGATCAGGGCCGCGATGTCGTCCGGGTTCGCGGCGCAGGCGGCGCGGATCTCGCGTTCGACGGTGTCCTCCGCGGCGGCGACCTCGCGGATCACCTCCTCGGTCACGGGGAAGGAGAGGCGCGGGCAGGTCAGGCGCGGCCAGTCGAACGTGGGGAAGTACTGGGTCTTGCGCGGGTCGGCGGTGTTGGTCATCGACATGGAGTAACCCGAGCGGCCGTGGAAGGCGTTGCGGAAATGGATGATCTTCTTGCCCTTCTCGCCCTTGCCGCGCGCCAGGCTCTTGCGCACTTTCCAGTCGAAGGCCGTCTTCAGCGTGTTCTCGATCGCGAGCGTGCCCCCCTCGACGAAGAACAGGTGGTCGCGGTGGCTGGCCGGGACGGCGAGCGCCGAGAACGTCTCGACGAAGCGGGCGAAGTGCTCCGTGTAGATGTCGCTCGTGGAGGGCTTTGTCAGCGCGGTCTGGAGCAGCGCCTCCCGAAACTCCGGGTCGGCCATCTTCGGGTGGTTGTAGCCGATCGGCAGGGTTGCAAAGCAGGAGAAGAAATCGAGGATCGGCCGCTCGCTGCGCGCGTCGTAGAGGTAGGAGCCGCGGCTCCTCTCCATGTCCATGACGACGTGGTAGCCGTCCACGAGGATGTGGCGCGACAGGACGTCCAGGACGTTTTTCGGCGAAAGCTCCGTTGTGGTGGTGGGACTCATGGATACCTCGCGGCCGAAGGCCAGAAACCGCGGAACCCTATCATTTTTCGCGGCGACTTCCAAACCCGTCTCCGACTCTCACGCTCGTGTTCCGGTGGCCTCGAGAAGTGGCCCGTCAGGAGAGCAGAACGGCCGGGACCTTTCGGTCTTCGGGCTCCGCGGCGGCCGAGCGGTCCTTTCCGTGTTGCTTGGCGCGATAGAGCGCCGCGTCGGCGGAGCGCAGCAGCTCGTTCTTCTGCTGCTCGACGGAAGCCGCGGGTGTGGCGTGCGAACGGATCGACGAGACCCCGAGCGAAGCCGTGATCTTCCCGTGTAGGTTCAGCGCCGGCTCGTTGAAGCCGTAGGGGCGCGACAGAAAGGTCGCCCCCCGGATCGCCTCGCGGATCCCTTCCGCCGCCTGCATCCCGTCGCGGAGCGACTGGCCCGGCAGAATCAGCACGAACTCGTCGCCGCCGTACCGCGTGAGCGTCGCGCGCTCATCGGTCACCGTGCGCTTCAGGAGGTAACCGACTTCGCGCAGGACCTGACTTCCTGCCAGGTGCCCGTGGTGGTCGTTGACGTGCTTCAGGTTGTCGAGGTCGAGAAAGATCACGCAAAGTTCCCCGCCGTCGCGGCTGATGCGGGAGAGCTCCTGGGTGAGGCGCAGGTGCAGGTACCGCTCGTTGTAGAGACCGGTCAGGCCGTCGCGCTTGGCCACCTCGTAGGCGCGCCGCGCGTCGAGCAGGTTCTGGATCGAGATCGAGGCATAGTCGGCGAAGATTTCGAGCAGGCGGCGGTCCTTGTCGCGGAAGCCTCCCGGGCCGTTGCGGTTCACCAGTTCCAGCACGCCGCAGACGGAAGCCTCGATGCGGATCGGCACGCAGAGAATCGACGTGGTCTCGAACCCATCGGTCAGATCGAGCGTCGGATAGAAGAAGGGATCTCCCACGACGTCGTCGGTCGTGTAGGCGACGCCGGTCGCGTACACGTGCCCGACGATCCCGGTTCGCGCCGGCATGCGCATGGCGAGGCGGCGGTCGGCGCTGCCGCCGAAGGCGGCGATGAAGACGAGCTCGTTCTCGAGGCGGTCGTCGGAGTTCTTGGACAGGGGATCGTCGAGAAGGATGGATCCGGCTTCCGAGGGGACGAACTCGTTGGCCTTCTGGAGAATTTCGCGCAGGAACCGGTCGATCTCGATCTCGCCCGAATAGTTGTAATAGGCCTTATGACGCTCGAGGAAGTTCTCGAGCCGCCGGTTTTCGAGGGTCAGGACTTGCAGCACGGGAACGCCTTGAATGTCCAAATTTTACCATTTGATACCCTCCCGGGCGTGCCTCGGGACGCAGATCCCGGAAAGCGACGCCCGCGGGCCCCAATCGCCGCCGATGCCCGGCCGGCGGCCGGATCGCCGTTGATCCCGGCCCGAAAGCGCTGGGGCCAGCACTTCCTGGCCGCGCCCGAGACGGCCGAGCGTATCGTGGGCGCCGCCCGGGTAGGTCCCGAGGACACCGTACTCGAAGTGGGGCCGGGGGAAGGCGCGCTGACGCGCTCGATCGCCGCACGCGGGGCACATCTGCTCGCGATCGAAATCGATCCGCTCCGGGCCGAGACGCTCTCGCGCGAGTTCGCCGGAAACGCGCGAGTCGCCATCGTCCGCGGCGACGTCCTGGAGAAACCCTTCGCACAGTGGTTGGCCGAGGCCGGGTGGAAGGGGCCCGCGTTGCTGCTCGCAAATCTCCCCTACAACGTCGCAACACCCATCTTGAGCCGCGCGATCGAAGAACTGGAGGCGATCTCCCGGTGCGTCGCCACGGTGCAGCGCGAGGTCGCGCGACGTTTCGCCGCGCGGCCGGGTGGCGAGGAGTACGGCTATCTCTCGGTGCGCGCGGCGGCATTCACCCGCGCGCGCATCCTTTTCGATCTTCCCCCCTCGGCCTTCCGTCCGCGTCCGAAGGTCGTGTCGAGCGTTCTGGAGCTTTCGCCACGCGCACCCGCGCTCGACCCCGTCCTGCGCGCCCGCGCGCTCGCGCTCGCGTCGCTTGGCTTCCGAAGCCGCCGCAAGACGCTCGCCAATGCCCTGGCAGCGGCCGGGCCGCGGGCCCGCTGGCAGGAGACGCTCGTCGTGCTCGGGAAGGGCGCGATGGCGCGGGCCGAGGAGCTCTCGCTCGAGGACTACCTCGAGCTCGCCCGGCGGGTCCCGCCGGGTGCCTCGGGACGGGTCCCGCCGGGTGCCTCAAAAGACGCCCCGTGAGCGCCATCGAGATCGTTCCCCTCGGCGGCCTGGGAGAGTTTGGGAAGAACGTCCTGTGGCTGCGGTGCCGCGGCTCGAGTCTGCTCGTGGACGTCGGCGTCTCCTTTCCGGACGAGACGTTTCCCGGCATCGACCGCATCGCTCCGGACCTTGCCGCGCTGCGAGGCGAGCGGATCGACGCCGTCGTGCTGACGCACGGGCACGAGGACCACATCGGCGCTCTGCCGCTGCTGCGCGAGTGGTGCGATGCGCCGGTCTACGGCCTCCCGTTCACGCTCGCGCTCGCGAAGCGGCGGCTCGCGGAGTCGGAGGCCCCGATGGCGCGCCTCCACGAGGTGCGCGCCGGCGAAAGATTGCGGGCGGGGGAGTTTGCCTTCTCCTTCTTCCGCGTCTCCCATTCCGTGCCCGACTCGGCGGCGGTCCTGATCGAGGCCGACGGCCTGAAGATCCTTCACTCCGGCGACTTCAAGCTGGACACGGACCCGCCCGACGGCGAATGGACCGACCGGGACGGGATCGCCGCTGCGGTGGGATCGGGCGTCGATCTCGCGTTGATCGATTCGACCAACGCCGAGAGGCCGGGCCGCGCCCCCTCGGAGCGGCTGGCCGGGCAGGGGCTCGCGAAAGCGTTTGCGGGCGCGCCGGGCCGGATCGTGCTCACGACCTTCTCGAGCCACGTCGCCCGGGTCTCGCAGGCGGCCGAGGCGGGCCTGCTCTTGAATCGTCGCATTGCGTTTCTCGGGCGCAGCATGCGCACGGTCAGCGAGATCGCCGAGCGCTTCGGGCGGCTGCGCCTGCCCGCGGGCAGCCGCCTGGCCCCAGCGGACCTCGCGGAGGAGCCGCCGTCGCGGCTGCTGTGTTTCGTCGGGGGTAGCCAGGGGGAACCCTTCTCGGCTCTCTACCGTCTGGCGCTCGACGAACACGCGGACCTGAAGCTTTCCCCCGGCGATCTCGTTCTCTTCTCCGCGCGCACCATCCCCGGCCACGAGCGCTCGGTCAACCGCGTCGCCGACCATCTCGCGCGGCGCGGCGCGCGCGTGCTGCGCGAAGCGGACCCGCCGCTTCACGTTTCGGGGCACGCCCACCGCGAGGACCTCGCCGACTGGCTGGAGCTTGCCCGACCGCGCGAGGTCATGCCCGTTCACGGCGAGCGGCGCATGCTGGCGGCGGCGGCGGACGTGGCGGCGGCGCGGGGCTTGCCCGGCCGTCGGATCCATCTGCTCGACAACGGCGACCGGCTCGTGCTCTCCGCCGGCGGTTCGGAGGTGGAGCGCGCGGCGGTCCCGGCCGGGCGGATCTACCTCGACTCTCGTCCGGAGACCGTCGAGCCCGGGGTCGTAAAGGACCGCCGCCAGTTGGCCGAAGAGGGCTTCGTCGTCGTGCTGCTCCCCGCCGACCCGCGGGGCGAGGTCTCGGTCGTCGCGCGCGGCGTCGCGGCGCCCGAGGTGGAGCTCGCCGGAGAGGTCGGGCGCGCGGTCCGGGTGGTGCTGGCCCGGGCGACGGAGGAGGAGCGCGCGGATCCCGAGTGGCTGCGCGCCCAGGCCGCGCTTGCGGCCAAACGCGCCTGCCGGCGCGAGTTCGGCGTGAGGCCGGTGATCGTGCCGGTCATCGTCTAGCAGCGATTCAGGCTCGCCCGGCCCGGACTAGGTTTAGGCCCGCTCGTTCCACCGGCGCGCGTGCTCGACGCCGAGGCGGATGACGCCGTAGACCGCGACGCACAGGAGAAAGTCGAGAGTGAGCCCGAGGTCGAAGCGAAAGGGTTGATGCTGGAGGGCGCGGGGAAGGACGGGGTAGGCCAGGAGGAAGTAGATCCCGTTTCCCGCCAGGATCGCGACGAGGTACTCGATCCAGCGCCGCAGCGTCATGCCCTTGGGGTGCTCTCCTCGCCGGAGCCCTTGCCAGCGTCCGGCCACGCCTCATGGCGGAGTCTATCGCGCAGGACCCTCCGCCCGGCGGGAACAGGCCGGCTCGCCGCGCGGTTCTCAGGCGCGGGCGGGGCGTCCGACGACCTCGCGCCGCGGCATCGCACCAGAGGAGGATTTTCGATGGAGAGGGTGACGGAAAAGGCGCTGTTCGGGGCCGGTTGTTTCTGGGGAGTCGAGGCGGCGTTTCGCCAGCTCCCCGGCGTCGAGGACACGGCCGTCGGCTATGCGGGAGGCACCACGCCGAACCCGACCTACCAGGACGTCTGCTCGGATGAGACCGGCCATGCCGAAGTGGTCGAGGTCACCTACGACCCGTCCCGCGTGTCCTACGACGCGCTCTTGAACGTCTTCTGGGAGAACCACGACCCCACGCAGTTGAATCGTCAGGGTCCGGACGTCGGGACGCAGTATCGCTCGGCGATCTTCTTTCACACCCCCGCGCAGCGTGACGCGGCGGCCGCGTCGAAGCAGAAACTCGAGAAGAGCGGCCGCCACCATCGCTCGATCGTGACGGAGATCAGCCCGGCGCCGACCTTCTGGCGCGCCGAGGACTACCACCAGCGGTACCTGGAGAAGCGGGGCCTGGCGAGCTGCAAGATCTAGCGCGCCTTCGGCCCGAGCGCGAAGTAGATCTTTCCGTGGAACGGGCCGTTCTCGTGGCCGATGAGCGCGTTCTCCACACCGGGCGGGACGCCCAGCAAGAGCCGAAGCCGCCGGACGCCGTTCGGCACGTCGAAGTCGAGAGTCGTCACGTACGATTCGCCCGGCGAGAGCGCGCGGGATAATGGCGCGAGCGAAGCGGAAGAGGCGGGGAATCGCCGTCCGGCCTCGTCCACGAGAAACGCGGCGCGCGGGTTGGGCGTCAGGGGCGCGTTCCCGCGAAAGGACGCGATCGTGTTCGGGTCGAACCAGGTCTTCACCGAAACCGCGTAGCGCGTTTCGGTTGGTCCTGCCGTCGCGGTCGTGCCCTCGACGGAGTAGGCGAGGTGGCAGTCGATCTCGCAGAAGTACTTTCGGTCGCCCGGGTTCAAGACCCGTTCCTCGCTCGAGAAGGAAAAGGCGAGGAGGACGCCCGAGTACGCGGCGGCCACGGCGAGCCCGCCGCCCGCGAGCCACTTGGCGAGCCGCGTCCTCCGGAAGACAAGCGCCCCGCAGGCGCCGACGGCGGCGGCGAGCAGGAGGCCCGCGAAGCCGAGGAAGGCGAGGACCACCAGAGGGGCCAGCTCGGGCATGTAACTTTGCGACATAAAGTGCCTCGGCAAATTTTTTTCGGGCCCTATCCCCGGCGGGCGGCGCGGACGAGAGCCTCGAGGTGGCCGAGATATTTCTCGAAGGCGCGCCGCCCTTGCGCCGTCAGGCGGTACTCGGTCTTCGGAACGCGGCCCTCAAACGACTTCGAGCAGGCGAGATAGCCCGCCTCCTCGAGCTTGCGCGCATGTACGGACAGGTTGCCGTCGCTCGTCCCGAGGAGGTTCTTCAGCTCGTTGAAGGAGAGAGAGGCGTTGGCCGCGAGCGCGCTCGCGATTCCGAGCCGCATGCGCTCGTGCAGCAGCCGATCGAGCTCCGGAAGGGCGCTCCCCCTTGCCGCCGCGGGCTTCGAACGGGACGCCGGCCGCGCGTTGGAAGCGATGGCCCCCGCGCGTCTCATCCGCCGTGTCTCCGCGCGATCCAGACGCCGAAGACGATCTGGAGGCCGCCGAAGCCCGCCGCCAGAAGCGCGGTGCCCCAGGCGGAAGGGCAGAAGAGGCCGGCGGCGCCGAGCAACATGAAGAGCGCGCCCATCACGGGAACGGCCCGTACGGAAAAGGCGCCGCCGGTCACCACCGCGGTCCCGTAGAGAAGCAGCCAGACGGGGGGTGTCAGGGCTCGGTTGCTCGAGCGTTCGAGCGCGAGAGTAACGAGGGCGCCGGCCGCAAGCGGCGCCGAGAAGGTCAGGAGAAATCGGCGGCCGGGCCCCGCGAAGAGGGGGACGCCGGCGCGCCGCGCCTTGCGCGTCATGGCCGCAAGGCCGATCGAGACCGCGAACAACGCCGCGAAGAGCCAGATCCCGAGCCATTCCCCTGGAGAGCGGGAACCAGACGAAATGAGCGCCGCCGCCACGGCGACCAACCCCATGCCGACGCCGCCCCATCCGGGGACCGCCGTGAACGCGGAGGCGCGCTCCATCGTCTCGCGGATGTAGCGCAGGTTGTCGGCGGCCTGGTCGTCCAGGCGGGACGGGCGTGCCTCCACGGGCGGAGACTAGAGCCCGCGGACGACTACTGTCAAGTACTTTATATTACAGAGTGCTTCGGCCCCTCATGGTGTGAAGAGGCTCGCCTGCGACGTCGGCTTCCGGAACCCGGAGGGTCTCTTCACGTCCTCCCGGGCGTTGAGGCCGAGGCGCCGGCACTCGATCTCGAAGAGATTCTCGATGGCCTCCCAGCGGGGACCCACTCCGCGCATGCGCTTGCCGAAGGCGCTCTCGTTGCGTTTGCCCGCCCGAACGTCTTCGATGGCGTGGAAAATTCTTCGGGCTCGGTCGGGAAAGGCCTGCCGGAGCCGCTCCTCGAAGACCGGCGACACCTCCGCCGGAAGGCGCAGCATCGTCTGGAAGGCGGAGGAGGCACCGGCGTCACGAGCGCGCGCGAGCAGCTCGGCGATGTCGCAGTCGTTCAAGCCGGGAATGGTCGGGGCGACCGAGATCCCGGTCCGCAGGCCGGCCTCCGACAGGATCCGGAGCGTCTCGAAGCGCTGCGAGGGGACGGAGGTGCCCGGCTCGAGCGAGCGCGCGACGCGATCGTCGGCGAAGGCGATGGACACGGTGACGGAGATCGGGGTCTCGCGGGACATGCGCGCGAGCAGCTCGACGTCGCGCCGCACGAGCGCCCCCTTTGTGATGATGGCGACGGGGTTGCGGAACTCGGCGCAGACCTCGAGGCATCGGCGCGTCAGCTCGTAGACCGCCTCCAGAGGCTGGTAGCAGTCGGTGTTGCCCGAGAAGGCGATCGTGTCTCCGTTCCAGGAACGCCGGGAGAGCTCCCGGCGCAGGCACTGCGGCGCATTGACCTTGACGACGATCTTGCGCTCGAAGTCGGTCCCCGCACCGAAGCCGAGGTACTGGTGGCTCGGGCGGGCGTAGCAATTGTGGGTGACCACTCCGTTGGCGATGAAATCGCCCGTCTCGGTGGTGATGTCGAACAGCCGCAGCGCGATCCCGGCTGGCTCGATCGCAACGATCCGAAGCGACGAATCGTTTTTGATGGCTTGGCCTTCGATGCTCCGTTTTCGCGAGATCGCCGGATCGACGGTGTGGAAGAAGCGGAGATGCTCTCGGACTCCGCGCCGGACACGAACCACATAGAGCGGCTTGTCCGGTCTGCGCGTTTCCACGACGAACTCGAACGCGAAACGAGCGAGGGCTTCCGTCAGTTGATGGATGATCGCCGGGTCCGTGTTGCAGATACGGAGGATTCCCCGGCTGTAACTCCCCTCAGCGTCGAAGACTCCCGCGAGAAAGCCCTTGGACCAGTCAGGACCTGGCTCCACGGGCCAGCGCACGATCTCTCTGATCCGGGTTACGGCCGGTCTGGCGTGAGTTCGGATCGCGGTGAGCTGCCGGCGTCCCGCGGCCGCGGCCTGAAATAGAAATTCGCGAGTCGCGATCTCGAATTCGTGAAGATATCGACGCGTTCGATCCAGCGCTTCGGGATCGGCCATGGCCAGGCGAAACTGATGCTGCACGTCGCTTGCGCGCCGACGGCCGTCGTACACATAGGAGGCGAGGTGCCCGTCTCCGCGGACGACTCCACAAAGGTAGCCAATCTTGTAATCACCCGTCTCTTCGGGCCCCTCTGCGAATTGGCCCGTTCCGAGGAGGTCGTTGTTCGTCGTGAGATGAGGCCGCCGCCGAGAGCCCTGCTCGGCGCCAGTGACATGCTTCCAGCCCCGATTCGTCAGGAAGCGGTGGTCCGAGCTGGCGACGAGATTCGTTCCGTCCTCCAAGACGACGCGGTAGGCGGGCTGGGTGCTGCTCCAGTGCGCGAGAACTCGGGTCTTGACGTATCGGCGGTACCGACCGACGCGGCGCGTCCCGTAGATCTCGTCCCCGACGCGCAGGCTCGCGAGTGCCTTCGTGCAACCGTCTCCCATCAGGATCGGCGTTTCCCCGCCTAGGCAATACGCGCACGCGTGAAAACAGCCCCGATACGGATTCAGGCTGAAGCGAAAGCCGACGTCCGGACTGTCGTTTTCCGACAGGACGGTGCGGGCTTCTTCCTCGAAGACTTCGAGCCTTGCCTCCGGCGGCTCTCCCAGCCACTCGGCGTGGACCGAATCCCAGGGGTTCGGAGGGTTGGAAACCAGGCGCGCCACGGAACCGGAGTCTAGCGCAAATCGGGCGTAAGTCCGGCGGCCCGGTGGGACCGGGCGGCCAAACGCCTCGAGGCCAGGCCTACCGCAACCCGGTCGCCTCCCGGACTTCCCGCATGGTCTCGAGCGCCACGCCGCGGGCCCGCTCGGCGCCGCGGGCGAGGGCGGCGTCGACGACGGCAGGATCCGCCGCGAGGCGCTTGCGCTTTTCGCGGGCCTCCGCAAAATGCCCGTCGATCTTCTCGATGAGCATCTTCTTCGCCTCGCCGTAGCCCAAGCCCCCGGCCCGGTACCTCGCGGCGAGGGCCTCCCGCTCGGGCGCTTTCGCGAAGAGGGCGTAGAGCGCGAAGACGTTGTCCTTCTCCGGGTCCTTCGGTGCCTCGACGGGGGTCGAGTCGGTCACGATGCGCATGACCGACGAGTGCAGAGGCTTTCCCTCGGCGAAGATCTCGATCGTGTTGCCATACGACTTGCTCATCTTCTTCCCGTCGGTTCCCGGCACGATCGCCGCCCGGTCGAGCCGCGCGTCCGGCAGCGGAAAGACCTTCCGGTACGTCGTGTTGAAGTAGCCCGCCATGTCGCGCGTCATCTCGATGTGCTGGACCTGGTCCTGGCCGACCGGGACGAGGTTCGACCGGTAGAGAAGGATGTCGGCGGCCATGAGCATGGGATAGGTGAAGAGCCCGACGGTAGGCGCGATTCCCCGCGCGAGCTTGTCCTTGTAGGAGTGCGCCCGTTCGAGGAGCCCCATCCCGGTGACCGTCGCGAGGATCCAGGCGAGCTCGGTCACCTCCGGGATGTCCGACTGGCGGAAGAAGGCGGTCTTCTCCGAGTCGAGCCCCAAGGCCAGGTAATCGAGCGCCACGGCTCGGACGTTTTCCGACAGCGTCTCCCGGTCCTGGATCGTCGTCAGCGCGTGCAGGTCGGCGATGAAGAAAAAGCAGTCGCCCTCCCGCTGCAGCGCGATGTGCTGGCGGATCGCTCCGAAATAGTTGCCGAGGTGGAGCTTGCCCGAAGGCTGAACGCCGGAAAGGATGCGGAGCCGCTTCATCGGCCGCCATTGTATCGGCGGTTGCGCTTTCGCGATTCGCCCGCGAAGAAGTAGAGTTCGCTTCCGACCGAAGGGGGAATTCATGCGAAGAGCTCCGTGGCTCTCGGCCCTGGCCGTTCTGATGTCCCTTCCGCTCGTGGCGCAGACCGCGCCGCCGCCGAAGCCGACCGCGCCGGCCGCCGGCGATTATCACGACCGCAAGCCCGGCGACGTCTTCCGCGTCCAGCCGCTCGGCCACGACGTCTACGCCCTCTACGGTCGGGGAGGCAACGTCGGCTTCTTCGTCGGACCGGACGCGGTGACCGTGATCGACTCTCAGTTCAAGGACCTCGCGCCCGGCATCGTGGCCGAAATCAAGAAGGTGACCGACAAGCCGATCCGCTTTCTCATCAACACCCACTTTCACGGCGACCACGTGGGCGGAAACGAGGTCTTCCGGCAATTCGCCATGATCCTCGCGCACGACAACGTGCGGGTGCGCATGCTGGCATCGCCCGAGACCATCAAGCGAGACTACCCGGCCCGGCTCGAGCAGGCCCAGAAGGCCGGCAACGCGGAGATGGCCAAGTTCCTCGCGGATCAGATCGAGTGGGCCAACAAGGTTCGGGTCGAGGAGATCGCCGCGCCCACGCTGACGTTCGACTCCGAGTTCCGCATCCACACGGCCGGCGGCGAGACGATCCAAGTCTGGCATCTGCCGCCCGCGCACACCGACGGAGACAGCGTCGTCTACTTCGAGCGCGCGAAGGTCCTCCACATGGGGGACGACTTCTTCAACGGTGTCATCCCCTTCATCGACATCCAGGGGGGCGGTTCGGTGCGCGGTTACCTCGCGGCGCTCGACAAGGTCATCGCGCGGGTGCCGCCGGACTCGACGATCATTCCGGGGCATGGCGAGGTGACGGATGTGGCGGGCCTGAAGGGCTTCCGGCAGTACATCGCCGACGTGCTCGACGCGGCCTCCAAGGCCCGGGCCGCCGGCAAGTCGAAAGAGGACTTCGTCCGGGACGCGGACCTGCCCGCGTACAACGACTACAACGGCTACAAGGACCGATTCAAGGACAACGCCGCGGCGGCCTACGACGAGAGCCGGTAGACCGTCGGAGCGCACGAGGTTTCAGGGGGCGGCCGCCCTCACCGCCTTCGGTTTCCTTCTCTTCTTCGCCCTCGGGATGCACCGGGGTCTATTGCTCTCGAGCGACATCAAGTCGAGCCGCTGGCCCTGGGCGCCCGCCTTCACGCAGCGCCATATCCAGACACCGGCGCTATCGGATCCGGTCTGGCAGTTCGTGCCGTGGCTGCTTTTTGCGCGCGGGGAGCTCGCCGCCGGACGGCTCCCGCTCTGGAATCCGCATCAGGGCGGAGGGGTCCCGCTGCTCGGCAACGGGCAATCGGCTCTGGCCTCGCCGCTGAACTGGCCGGTCCTGCTGCTCGGCGCCGACCCGGGTTGGAACCTGTCGCTGCTGGCGCGGATGCTGCTCGCGGCGGCTGCCGCGTTCGCCTTCTTGCGCGATCTTGGGCGTTCGCGGCTCGCGGCCGGTTTGGGCGCCGTTGCCTTTGCGCTCTCGGGCGCCTTCATCGCCTGGCTCGAGCACCCGCTGGCTCTTTCGGCGGCGCCGGCCCCTCTCGTTTTCCTCTTCGCGCGGCGGGCCGCGCGGGGGCCCTCGCCGGGCTCGATTGCGGGGCTCGCCGGAGCGACCTTCCTCGTCCTGGCGGGCGGTCATCCCGAGACCGGGCTGATGGTGGCGATGCTGGCCGCCGGCGTCGTCTGGTCGAGTGGCCGGGGCGGGCGGCGCTGGCGCGGCCCGGCTGCGGGCGCGGCGTTGGGTGCGGGTCTCGCGGCGCCGGCGCTCTTGCCCTTCGCCGAGTACTTTCGCCTCTCGCAGGCGCGCCTGGGCGTGGGCCGACAGCCCTTCATCCTGCCGCCGCGAGATCTCCTGCGGTTTGTTGCCCCGCGTCTGTCGGGCTCCAACGTCATTGAAGCGGCGGCCACGGTGTCGATCGTTCTGCTCGTTCTGCTGCCTCTGGGGATCTGGGCCGGCCGCCGGGACCGCGAGACGCGCTTCTGGGCGCTCGCCTCCGCGGGGATGCTCCTCGTGATCTACGGCAACCCTCTCTCGCGGACACTTGCCCTCTCGACGCCCGTCTACTGGACGCGGTTTCTGCTGCTACTTCCCCTGGCGCTTTCGGCCGTCGGCTCGGCGGGGCTCGACGCGCTGCGAGCGCATCTGGCGCCCCGCGGCCGGGCGGCCGCGCTCTCGGCGGGCTGCGCCGCCGCCGTCCTCTCTCTGGCCGAGCTGCTGCTCGCGGCGCGCGGAGTCCACGGCGTCACCCCCGCCGAATGGATTGCGCCGACGACGCCGCTTCTCGCTCGGCTCGCGGCGGAGCGCGACGTTTTCCGCGTCCTTCCCCTGCACACGTTCCTCTCTCCCGACAGCGCCACGGAGTGCGGCCTCGACGACGTGCGCGGCTACGACGCCCTCGGGTCCGCGGCGTGGCGCGGCGTGTGTGCGCGCATGGGGAAGTTTCGCGACGTCCCCACGCAGAAGAACGTGATCGAGCCGTGGGATCTGGAGCCCGGAGGCGAGGCGCTGGATGAGTGGAACGTGAAGTACCTGCTGCAGCCGCCGCAGTTTTCCTTTGGAGCCGAAACGCTCAACGCGAAGAAGGGGCTCGATCTCGAGCAGGTCTACTCCGGTCCCGACGGCACGATCTTCCGCAATCGGCGCGCGAAATCCCGCGTGCGGCTGGAGGGCTCGGGCGAGGCGGAGATTCTCGAGCGCCTGCCCGGGCGCTGGCGGATCGAGGTTCGCGCGCAAGCGCCGGGCTGGCTCCGGGTCGCCGATCCGTTCTTTCCGGGGTGGAAGGCGCGGGTGGACGAAGAGGACGCGGTCTTGTCGGCCCAGGCGGGAGAGCCGATGTCGGTGGCCGTCCCCGCCGGCCGGCACCGTGTCGAGCTCGCCTATCGCCCGGCCTCCTTTCGCATCGGCGTCGCGATCGGCCTCGTCTGCCTTCTCGCCGTCTCGGCGCTCTGGCTCCGGTCCCGCCGGACCGGCTAGTGTCGTGTCACGGGAGTCCCGATAGCGGCGTTGGTCGTAGGGGTGGGGCTCATCCCCGCCCGCGGGCGGCCGTAAGGGCCGCCCCTACAGGGCGGACGTGCGTCAAGACTTCGGTTACACGACACTAGTCTGCGGGCGCCGGCTCTTCGGCCCGCCGGAGCAGGTCCAGTGCGAGCTCGCGAATGCGCCGCCGCAGGTCATCCCGGGTCTCGAGAAAGCGCTCGTAGCGCGTGGTAGGGCTCGGACCGAAGGAAGGATCCTCGATCGACCAGTGCTCGATCCTGAGGGCATTTGGCCAGGTGGGGCAATCCTGCGCCGCGGAATCGCAGACGGTGACCACGACGTCGAACACCTTCTCGCGGAACTCGTCGGCCGGCTTGGAGTAAGCGTGCTCCATCGAAAAGTCGATCGCCTCCATCGCCCGGATCGCCATCGGATGCACCCATCCGGTCGGCCGCGAGCCCGCGGAAACCGGATCGAGGAAGTCCGCCCAGTCGAGTTTCGCGAGGGCCTCGGCCATCTGGCTGCGCGCGGCGTTGCCCGTGCAGAGGAAGAGAACGCTCCTTTTCATTCGGAGGGACATGGTAACGCTCGGCTCGTTCGGCGTCCCGCGAGTCCGGCAGCCGCCGGAGGCACCTCACGCCTTACGTTTCCGGGGATTCCGTCCGATAATGAAAGACACTTGAAGGCAGGGTCTTTCTTTCGCAGCCGGTGGGCGAGCGAAGCGCTCGGAATCTTTCTGCTTTTGGCGGGGATCTTGACGGCGTTGGCGCTCGCGTCCTACGACAGCCACGACGCGAACCTCTTCTCCCTGACGACGGGGGAGACCACCGCGCCCCGCAACTGGATCGGCGGCTTCGGCGCCTCTCTCTCGGCCGCGCTGTACGCCCTGCTCGGACTCGGGGCCTGGGGCGCGTCGGCCGCTCTCCTCGTCGGGGGCTGGCGGCGCTTCTGGCAGCGTCCCCTCGAGAACCCGGGCTCAAAGGCCGCGGGCGTGATCCTGCTGTTTCTGTCGGTCCCCTCGCTCCTCGACTTGCTCTTCGGGCGCCGCTTTCTCTTCAGTACCGAGATGGAGACGGGAGGCGTCGTCGGCCGCGCGCTCGGCGAGGCGGCGAAGGCGCGTTTCGGGGCGACGGGCGCCCTGCTGCTCACCGCCGCGCTCGCGCTGCTCGCCGTGCCGCTGGCGACCCAGGTGTCGCTCGCGGAAGTTTTCATGGGACTGCGAGTGCGAATCGTCGCGCTGCTCGGCCGCTTGACGGTGCGGTGGGTGCGCCGCCGCGACCAGCGCACCAAGGAGCGCCTGCGCCGCTCCGTCGTCGCCAAGCACGTCGAGAAGTCCAGGCGCGAGGGGATCACGCTCGAGGAGGTTCCCTTCGCGCGCGAGGAGGAGCCGCCGCCGTTTCTCGCGGAGAAGCCGGGGGAGGGCAAGTTCTCCCTGAAGAAGGTGATCGTGGCGGCGCCGGCCCCGAAAAAGGCCGCCGCCGCGGTTCCGAGGAAAAAGCCCGACCCACAGCAGAGCCTGCCGCTCATCGTCGAGGGTTACACCTACCCGACGGCGTCCTTGCTCGAGCGGCGCGAAGGGGCGAGCGCCGTGGACCGGAAGCTGCTCGCCGAGACCGGGCGCCTGATTGCCGACAAGTGCGCCGAGTTTGGGGTCGAAGGGGAAGTCGCCGAGTACCACCCCGGCCCCGTCGTCACGACCTACGAGTTCCGCCCTGCGGCGGGAATCAAGGTCAACCAGGTGATGGGCCTCTCGGAGGATCTGGCCCTGGCGCTCTCGGCCGAGTCGATCCGCATCGAGCGTCTGCCGGGTCGGGCGAGCGTCGGCATCGAGGTCCCCAACCCGGGGGGCGGCGAGATCATCTCGATGCGCGACGTCATCGAATCGGAGCGCTTCCAGAGCTCGCCGTCGCTCTTGACACTCGCTCTCGGCAAGGACATTCACGGCGAGCCGGTCGTCGACGACCTGCGGGGGATGCCGCATCTGCTGATCGCGGGCACGACCGGTTCGGGAAAGAGCGTGGGTCTCAATGCCCTGATCACCTCAATCGTGTACAAGGCGCGCCCGGATCAGGTAAAGCTGATCCTGATCGATCCGAAGATGGTCGAGCTCGAGATCTACGAGCACCTGCCGCACCTGGCGACCCCGATCATCACGGACCCGAAGAAGGCGGCCAATGCCCTGAAGTGGGCGGTCAACCTTATGGACGAGCGCTTCCAGACGCTCTCCGACGTCGGCCAGGTGCGCAACGTCGAGCAATACAACGCGGCCATCAAGGACCCCGAGACGCTCGCGCGCGTCAGGGCGCAGCACCCGGAGGACCCCGACCTGAAGCTCGAGCCGATGCCCCTCATCGTGATCGTCATCGACGAGCTCGCGGACCTCATGATGATGGCGCCCAAGGAAATTGAAGAGTCGGTCGTGAGACTCGCGCAGAAGGCGCGCGCAGTCGGCGTGCACCTCGTCGTCGCGACACAGCGGCCGTCGACCGACGTCTTGACCGGCGTCATCAAGGCGAACCTTCCCTCGCGCATCGCCTTCAAGGTCTCCTCCAAGGTGGACTCGCGCGTGATCCTGGACGGCAACGGCGCGGAGCGCCTCCTCGGGCGCGGCGACATGCTCTATCTGCCGCCCGGCACCTCGCGTTTGAAGCGCGTGCACGGCGCGTTCGTGTCGATCCAGGAGACCGCCGGGCTCGTTAAGTTCCTGAGGAGGCAGGCAAAGCCGCAGTACGACGAGCAGATCATCAAGGACCGCGAAGGGATCACGCAGCGCGACGACGCCGGAGACGAGACCGATCCCCTCTACGATGAGGCGGCGCGCCTGGTGGTTCGGGAAAAAATGGCGTCGATCTCGTTCCTGCAGAGGCGCATGGGCGTGGGCTTCTCCCGGGCCGGGAAGTTGATCGACATGATGTCGCGCGACGGCCTCCTCGGCCCCCCGCGCGGATCGAAGCCGCGCGAGGTGCTGGTCTCGGAGGACTATTTCGAGGAAGTGGACCGGCAGCCCCGATGAGCCGCCCGGCCTTCCTCCTGCTCACCGCGGTCCTGGCCTCGCCGGTGCTGACGTATTTGGTTTACCGCGCGGCGAGGGGGCTCGGCTTTCTCGATCCGCCGGCGGACCGGCAGCATGAGCTTCGCCGCGAAATCCTCGCGGCCCTCTATGCTCTTCTCATCTTTCTCCCGGTCTTTCTCTTCGGATGGGAGAGGCGCTGGCCGCGGGTCTGGATCATCTTCGGCGTCTTGAGCGGCCTCGCGCTCGTCTTCTTCGCCGCGTCGGGATTCGTCTCCGCGCGCTCTCTCTGGAAGATTCGTCATAAAGAGGGGTTAGGGGTTAGGGGCTAGGGACCGGAGGCCGGCCCTTCTCCGACTAACCCCTCGCCCCTCGCCCCTAACCCCTGCCATGAAATCCGTCTTCTTCGGAACGCCGGAATTTGCCGTGCCCTCGCTCGAGGCGCTGCTCTCGAGCGTCGACGTCGCGCTCGTCGTGACGCAGCCGGACCGGCCGGCCGGGCGGCACTCCCGCCCGGTTCCGTCGCCCGTGGCGCTGCGCGCGGAGAAGGCCCGCATCGCCGTCGCGAAGCCCGAGCGCCTGCGCGGCGAGCCGGAGATCCTGGCGCGGCTCGAGGGGATTGCCCCCGACGTCGGAGTCGTCGTGGCGTACGGCAAGCTGCTACCGGCCGAGATCCTGGCCGTGCCTCGGCTCGGATTCGTGAACGTCCACGCGTCGCTCTTGCCCCGGCACCGGGGAGCCTCGCCTGTCCAGGCGGCGCTGCTCGCCGCGGACGCCGAGACCGGAGTGGTCACGATGCGCGTCGTCGAAGCGCTCGACGCCGGTCCCGTCTACCTCGAGCGGCGCGTCCCGATCTTGCCTGATGAAGACGCCGGCTCCCTCTCGGAGAAGCTCTCGCGTCTCGGCGCCGAGCTTCTCATGGACACCCTGGACGGGCTGCAGAAGGGGACGCTGTCCGCGCGGCCGCAGGTCGGCGAGCCCACGATTTGTCGGCCGCTTTCGCGCGAGGACGGCGAAGTGGATTGGACGCTCCCGGCCGAGGACATCACGCGGCGTCTGCGCGCTTTCTCTCCGTGGCCGGGGCTCTACACCTTTCTCGGTCCGGATCGCATCAAGATTCTGGCTGCGGAGGCGCGGCCTGGCGGGGCCGCTCACGCGCCCGGAACGCTGTGGCAGGACGGAGAGGAGGCCTTGGCCGCCGCGGGAAGCGGCTCGACGCTCGTCCTCATCCGCGTGCAGCGCTCCGGCCGCAAGCCCATCGGCGGAGCGGAGTTCCTGCGCGGTCTGCCGAGGCTGCCGGCGCGACTGGGCCGGTCTCCGGCGGCCCGCTGATGCCGCCGCGAGGTTCTTCGCGCGACCGGGCCGTCGAGGTGCTGCGGGAGGTCCTCGAGCGGGGAGGCCGGGCCACGCTGCTACTGTCGCAGAGGGGCCGGGGACTCTCGGCGGCGGACCGGGATCTCTTTCGCGAGCTCGTGCTCGGTGTCCTGCGCTGGCGCGCGGCGCTCGACGCCGAGATCGCGTCGGTCAGCCGTGTGCCCCTCGAGCGTCTCGCACCCAAGCTGCGCGAGATTCTCGAAGTCGCCCTCTATCAGATCCGCCACCTCGACCGGATCCCGGACTACGCCGCCGTGAGCGAGGCGGTCTCACAGGCCCGAGAGAGCGGCGGCGAAGGCGCCTCGAGGCTCGTCAACGGGGTCTTGCGAGGCATCCTCCTGTTGCCACCTCCACCCCCTCTGCCCCCGGGGCAGGGCGGTTCCGATGCCGCCGCCCTCTCCCGTCACTTTTCGCACCCTCTTTTCCTGGTCGAGCGGTGGCTCGCGCGCTTCGGGCCCGACCGGACGCGCGGGATCCTCGAGACGGACAACGCGCCGTCGGCGATGGACCTGATGGTCAATCCTCGGCGCGGGAGCCGCGACGGGCTGGCCGAGGCTCTGCTCGCGGAGGGTGTCGAGACACGGCCGTTGCCACTCTCGCCTCTCGCCTTGACGTGCTTGAAGGGCAACCCCTTGCGGTCGCCGCTTTTCGCAGAGGGGCGCTTCACCGTGCAGGACGCCGGGTCCCAGGCGCTCCCGCTTCTGCTCCCGCCAGGGGAGACGCTGGTGGATCTGGCCGCGGCGCCGGGCGGCAAGTCGTTCGCGGCGCTCGCCCTCGGCCGGACGCGGCGCGCGCTGGCGCTCGATCGGTCGGTCGAGCGCTTGAGGCTTCTCGAGGAGAACCGCTCTCGCCTCGGGATGCCCGAGGTCCTTCCGGTCGCGGCGGATGTGTCTTCTCCACCGCTGACTCCGGGTCGCTTCGACCGGGTGCTCTTCGATGCTCCGTGCAGCGGCACGGGCACCCTGCGCAAGAGCCCCGAGATCCGCTACCGCATCACGCCGGCGGCGATCGAGCGCCTGGCGGCGGCGCAGGAGACGGGGCTCTCGGCCGGGGCCGGGCTGCTCGCGCCGGGGGGATTGCTGCTCTACGCCACCTGCTCGCTCGAGCAGGAGGAGAACGAGCGCGTCGTCCTGCGTGTGCTCGAGAAGGAGCCGAGCCTTGCGCTCGCCCCGATCGACGCGCCGGAGGGCTTGATGCCCCACGTTTCCGGCGCCCTGTTCCGTCTCTTCCCCGACGCAGAGACCGACGGCTTCACCGCGCATCTGCTCTGCCGCCGGGCGTGAGCTCGCGGGCGCCGGCCACCGGCGCGCAAACGAGGATTGTCAAGAAGGAGGCTACCGGATGAGCGGCGGGATCTCCATCGGCGCGGCAAGGCGGTCTTGCGGGTCGCGGCGCAGGTCCCGCGCCACGAGGGCGACGTCGGCTTCGACCATCATTCGCACGAGGTCGCGGAAGGTGACCGTGGGCTGCCAGCCGAGCTCCGCCTTCGCGCGGGCGGGGTTGGCGAACAAGAGGTCCACGTCGGCCGGCCGGGACAGGTCGGGATCCACGATCACGAACTCGCGCCAGTCGAGGCCGACGAGGGCGAAGGCGAGCTCCACCAGCTCCCGGACGCTGTGCGTCTCGCCGGTGCCGACGACGTAGTCCCTGGGCGCCGGCTGTTGGAGCATCAGCCGCATCGCGCGCACGTAGTCGCCGGCAAACCCCCAATCCCGCCGTGCCTCGAGATTGCCGAGGCGCACTTCCTTCTGCAACCCCGCGGCGATCCGCGCCGCAGCGAGTGTCGCCTTGCGCGGAACGAACTCGGTGCCCCGCCGCGGCGACTCGTGATTGAAGGCAATCCCGGACACGGCGTACATGTCGTACGACTCGCGGAAGTTGACGGTGATCCAGTGCCCGTAGAGCTTCGCCACGCCGTAGGGGCTGCGGGGCTGGAACTTGGTTTGCTCATCCTGGGGCGAAGTCCCGACGTTGCCGTACATCTCGGAGGAAGACGCCTGGTAGAAGCGGATTTCCGGATTGACGATGCGGATCGCCTCGAGGAGGCGCGTGACGCCCAGGGCGTTGAACTCGCCCGTCAGAACGGGCTGGGAAAAGGAGGCCGGCACGAACGACTGAGCCGCGAGGTTGTACACCTCGTCGGGCTCGACCTGCCGAAGGGCGGTAATGAGCGATGTCTGGTCGAGCAGGTCGCCCGCGACGAGCCCGATTCTCTCGAGCAGGTGGGAGATTCGCTGGAAGCTGCGGGAGCTTGCCCGCCGGACCATTCCGTAGACCCCGTACCCTTCTTCGAGCAGATGCTCGGCCAGGTAGGAGCCATCCTGCCCATTGATGCCGGTGATCAGCGCCTTTCTCATCGAGCGGCCGAGTATACGAGAGCAATCGGGCGGCTGGCCGCAGCCTCCGAAATTCCGGTTCCGGGCCCGAAGCGGGGTTTGCGGAGGCTCCGTTCCATGGTCGCGGCCCGGTGTCTAATACGAGCCTAAATAATTCATTGTGTTTGCCTTGCTCGTTTGGTCGTCCATTCGGTCATGAAGCTCCAAAGTACTAGCACTCGCCAACGAGGAGTGCTAGTATCACCGCGTCCGATAGCCCGCCGTTGGGCGCCGGACAGCCACGAAAGAAACAGGACACAGGAGGCACAGGTATGAAGATTCGTCCGCTTTATGACCGCATCCTCGTCAAGAGGCTCGAGTCCCTGGAGATGAAGAAGGGGGGCATCATCATCCCCGACACCGCCAAGGAAAAGCCGATGGAGGCCGAGGTCGTCGCCGTCGGCAAGGGCAAGATCAACGAAGAGGGCAAGCAGCTTCCCCTCGACGTGAAGAAGGGCGACCGCATCCTGATCGGCAAGTACGCCGGCACCGAAATCAAGATCGATGACGAAGAGCACCTGATCCTGCGTGAGGACGAAGTGCTCGCGGTCGTCGAAAAGTAACGAGGAGTAAGAACAATGGCTGCGAAAACGATCATTTACGGTGAGGAGGCGCGGCAGCGCGTCCTTCACGGCGTCAACAAGCTGGCCGATGCGGTCAAAGTCACCCTGGGCCCGAAGGGCCGCAACGTCGTCATCGAGAAGAAATTCGGCTCGCCCTCGATCACCAAGGACGGCGTGACCGTCGCGAAGGAGATCGAGCTGCAGGATTCGTTGGAGAACATGGGCGCCCAGATGGTGCGCGAGGTCGCCTCGAAGACCTCCGACACCGCGGGCGACGGAACCACCACCGCCACGGTGCTGGCGCAGGCGATCTATCGCGAAGGCACGAAGAACGTCACGGCGGGGGCCAACCCGATGGCCATCAAGCGCGGCATCTCCGCGGCCGTCGAGACCATCGTCACGGCGCTCAAGGCGCAAGCCAAACCCGTGAGCGGCGGCATGATCGCCCAGGTGGGCACGATCTCGGCGAACCACGACGAAGCCATCGGCACGATCATCGCTGAGGCGATGGACAAGGTCGGCAAGGACGGCGTGATCACGGTGGAAGAAGCCAGGACCATCGAAACATCGCTCGAGGTGGTCGAGGGGATGCAGTTCGACCGTGGCTACCTCTCTGCGTATTTCGTCACGGACCCCGAGCGCATGGAAGTCGTGCTCGACAAGCCACTCATCCTGATCCACGAGAAGAAGATCAGCGCGATGAAAGATCTGCTCCCGGTGCTCGAGTCCATCGCGCGTACGGG
>JBGPCK010000022.1:0-32803 GCA_041481715.1 Thermoanaerobaculia bacterium
AGGATCAGGTCCTTGTCCCCTGCGTCGACAGCGATGAAGAGGACTCGTGAAAGAGACGCCATCTCTACACTCCAAGTGAGTCGTCGAGCCGCGCCGCGAAAGACCCCGGCTTTTCTTTATCGTCCCGAACAGTCGCGTGTGGAAAGTGTACGTCTCCAGGGTCGCTTCGGAGCGAAAGAATCGGATTTCTCTTCGTTGGATCCCCTCTTCGGCACAAGTGTGTGATGCAGGTAAGCGTTGCCGGTCAGACAGACGGATCGCCCTTCGGCGGGCCGCCGCCGTCCGCTGATAAGCTGCTAAGGCTTTCTTGGAGGCGCTCGTGGGCGGTTCCTCGGACGACATCGCGCAACAGCGGTCGAGTGGCGTCCCCGGGGGCGTTCTGGCGGTTGTCTTCTTCGCCTCGTCACTCGCCTGTTCGAGCTCGAAACAGACCCCCGCGCCGGCCAATGCTGCTTCCGCTCCGGCAGGCGCCGTTACCGCACCGCAGCCAACCTCGCGTCTGATCGGCCGAGCGGAGGCGAAGTCCCATTGCGAAAAAATGGATCCCCCCGTGCTGATCTCGCGGCGCGAGGCGACGTATCCGGACGAGGTTCGCCGTCAGCGGATCGAAGGCTCCGTGGTCGTACAGGGCACCGTCTCGACGGAGGGGGTCCTGGGGGAGATCAAGGTTCTCGAAAGTAGCGACAGTCGGCTCACGGATCTGGCGCTCGACGCGTTTCGTGTTTGGCGGTACAAGCCGGCGTTGTGCGCCGGAGAGCCAATCGAAGCCTACGTGACCGCGACGTTTTCCTTCAAGCTAGACCGTTGAAGGAAGCTGGTGGCCCCAACGGGACTCGAACCCGTGCCGCGGCCTTGAAAGAGCCGTGTCCTAACCACTAGACGATGGGGCCCGCGGAAAAGATAGCACGCAGTCTCCAGCCGGAATGTTGACTCGAGCCCGTGCCGCGGCCCCGGGGGTTCGGGGGCCGCAAGGCCCCGCTCCGAGAAGTGCAGCGGGTTCGTTACGAGACGTCGACGGCGGGGTTCTTCAGGAACTCGGGCAACGGGGTCACGCCGAGGCCGGGCGCGGTCGAGGCGGCCATGCGGCCGTTCTTGCGCTGCGGCGCTCCTTCCGCGGTGCTCACGGTGTTGTAGCTGTTGAAGTCGGTCGAGGTGAAGAGGAACTCGGTCGGCGTACTGTGGGCGAGGTGCGCGATCGCGGCGGTGGTGACGTCGGCGCCCCAGGTGTCCTCGATCGTCATGGCGATCCCGAGGGAAACGCAGAGGTCTCGGGCCTGGCGGGTCCGCGTCAGGCCGCCGAGCTTGCTGATCTTGAGGTTCACGACGTCCATCGCCCGGTCGGCGGCGGCCCGCAAGAGGATCGGAATGCCGTCGATCGTCTCGTCGAGGACGAACGGATGATCGGTGCGGTCCCGGACGGAGAGGCATTCCTCGTAGGAGAGGCACGGCTGCTCGATGTAGACGTCCACGTCTCGGACCGCACGGACGACGCGCGCCGCCTGGTGCGCAAGCCACCCCGCGTTCGCGTCGGCCACGAGAACGTCGCCGGGCGAAAGCGCCGCGCGAACGGCCCGGATGCGCTCGATGTCCACGTCGGGGTCGCCACCGACCTTGAGCTGGAAGCGTCGGTACCCCTCCGCTCGGTAGCCGGCGACCTTGCGCGCCATCTCCCCGGGCGACTCCTGCGAGATCGCCCGGTAGAGGATGAAGTCGGCGCCGAAGCGGCCGCCGAGAAGGGTCGTCACGGGCAGCCCGGCGGCCTGGCCCAGGATGTCCCAACAGGCGATGTCGACGCCGGCCTTGACGTAGGGATGCCCCATGAGGGCCGCGTCCATGCGCCGGTTGAGACGCTCGAGCTCGCGCGGGTCTTCGTCCAGCAGGTTCGGCGCGAGCACGGCGAGCCCCGCCCGGACCCCTTCCGCGTAGGCCGGGAGGTAAGCCGGCCCGAGAGGGCATACCTCACCGTGGCCGATGATCCCCTCGTCCGTCTCGACGCGCACGAGCGTGCTGTCGAAGACCGACACGGACTTGCCGCCCGACCAGTTGTAGCTTCCTTCGCGAAGCGGGAGCTCCATCCGGTAGGCCGCGATTCGGCGAATCTTCATCGGTAGGGCAACTCTAACGTAGGGGACTCGAGGTCTGGGCTAGTATGACGCGCGCATGCGCGACGCCACACAGGCGCTCATCGTCGCCCTCGCCCTGCTGACCCTGTTCTACGTCGTGTATTGGGTCCGGGCGGTGGTGCGCCGGCGGCGCGAGACGCGCGCGGCGGATTCCGCGCGCCCGACCCTCCTACAGATCGCGATCGGGGCGGTCACCAACTTTTTCGATACGCTGGGCATTGGGTCTTTCGCGCCCACGACGTCGATCTTCAAGCTCCGGCGCCTCGTTCCCGACGAGCTCATCCCGGGCACGCTCAATGTGGGCCATGCTCTTCCGGTAGCCGTTCAGGCCTTCATTTTCATCGCCGTCGTCGAGGTGGAGATCCCGACGCTCGTCGGCATGATCGCGGCATCGGTCCTCGGGGCATGGCTCGGCGCCGGTGTGGTGGCGGGCCTGCCGCGGCGCAAGGTACAGGTCGGAATGGGGTGCGCGTTGCTCGCGGCGGCGACCTTCTTCGCGATGACGAACCTGGGCCTCTTTCCCGCGGGAGGCAACACGCTCGGCCTCGGCTCACCGCTGCTCTGGGCCGGCATCGCCGGGATCTTTCTTCTGGGTGCCTTGAACACCCTCGGCATCGGCCTCTACGCCCCTTGCATGATCCTCGTCGCACTCCTTGGGATGAACCCCCGAGCGGCCTTTCCCATCATGATGGGCTCCTGCGCGTTCCTCATGCCGGTCGCGAGCGCCCGCTTCATCCGGAAGGGGAGCTATAGCCTCGGACCGGCGCTGGGACTGACGCTGGGCGGAATTCCCGCGGTGTTCGTCGCCGCCTTCCTGGTCAAGTCGTTGCCCTTGACTGCGCTGCGCTGGCTGGTCGTGGGGGTCGTGGCCTACGCGGCCTTCGCGATGCTCCGGTCCGGTCGATCGGAGGGAGCGGGCTCGATTCCGCCTCTCGCCCCCGTCGTTTCGCCGGAGGGGAAGTAGGCCCCGAGGCACCGACCCGAAAGAGGAACGGCCGCGCCTCGGCCCGCTCGAACTATTGGAAGTACCCGTTCACGTCGACGACGACCTGGATCGGCTGAGACGGCGCTCCGTTTTGCACTACGAACCCGCCGGAGCCGCTCGAAGCGAGCGTGACAATCGCGTTGTTGGCCCGGGTTTGGCCGGTGCCGAAGTTGATCGTGCTCGTTGCCGGAGCAGAGGCGTCCGCGGCGTAGAGGCGCAGATACCCGGTCTGGGCAGCGCCGGCAACGGTCACGTTGACCGAGAGCACCTTCGCCGCCGCGGGAATCCCACACTGCCCGGAGGCGACGACGGCGCGCGGTGAGCCCGGCGCAATGGCCGGCGCGCCGTAGGGACCCGAGGGCTTGCGCGTGTCGAGCAGCCGGCAGGGCGCGAGGGTGTAGAAACTGAGGCTGGCCGGGGGCGGCGCCTCGGGGGGCTGCCACCCGAGCGCGACGACCTCGAAGTCGCTCGTGTGGAGGCTTGCGAAGGCGGGATTCAACACGCCATTGTCCCAGAGTGTGTCGTAAGTGCCGCCGATGTACATGTCGCTGCCGTTGTCCGCCACGATGATCCCGTAGGTCTTCATCGCTTGAAAAATCTTCTGGACGGCGGCAGGATAGCCTGAAAGGTCCAGGCTCGCCTTCAGCCGCAGGCGCGCCCCCATGGGAGGGGCGCCGGCCGTCGACCCCGCGGTGTGCGATGCCGGAAAGACGTGCCCGTTGGTGGCGTGAATCGTGAATCGAAAGGCGTGCCGGATCGGGTCCGGCCCGAACACCTCGTCGTAACGGATGAGGCCGGGCAGGATCGCCAGCCCCGCGGCGTCCGCGCTCGTCCAGCCCTCGGGACGTCGCGAGTTGGAGTCGAGCGAGAAGATCGCGCCCGAGCCGGCCTCCCAGCGCGCGAGAGCCGGATTCCAATGCGTGTGGTACAGCTCGTAGAGGATCCGGTTGTCGCGATCGACGAGGAGCATGTGGCGATCGCCAGAGTTGCCGCCTCCGACCTGCCCGCCCTCGATCCACTTCGATTGGGTCCTCGCCTCGACCGGGATGGGGTACCCGGGCGGGCGGCCCGGGGCGCCGGCGTCGCTCTCACCGCCGAACTCCACGAACTTGACCTTCTCGAGGGGCTCCGTCCCGGGCACGACCGCGTAGACCATTCCGTAGATGCTCGGAGAGGGCGAGGAGTCTCCCCCGAGGTCGGGATGGAGCGGCGCGCTGGAGCCGATGAAGTTGATCAAGCTTGCACTGTTTGCATCGAGCGGCGCCCCGCTGACGTCGACGTTCCACCAGTGGTCGGGCGGGAAGAGCGGGAGCGGCGTCGGGAGTGCGCCTCCCCGCACGACACCCTGAGCCAGTCCCGGCGCGACACCGAGCAGCAATAGGGCCAGAAGGGCCCCGGCCGGCCGAAGGAATCTGTTCATCTGGAGGACATCTCCATGATACGACGAATCGTCAAGGCTCCGGCGCGGGCGGCTTTGTACGGGCCGGAAACGGCCGAAAACACGCTTGCCCCAGAGACTTCGGCGGCGCTGGGGTAGAGGGTAGGAAGGAGCGTCCGCCCGGTCGGCGGCGGACGCTCCGCGAATGGTCAGAACCGCAGGGAGAGCTCCGCCAGGAAGCGCCGGCGCGGGGCGACGTAAAGCTGCGCGTCTCCAATCTCGCTCTCGGCGACGTAGTGGCGGCTGTCGCCCAGATTCCGGCCCACCACCGAGAGGCGCGCCATGCCCAAGGAGTAGGACGCGCCGATGTCGTACTCGAAGAACGAGGGCATGTATGCCTCGTTGATCTTGTCGAACGGCCTTCGGTTCTGGTGCCGAACGGCCGCCCAGGCGCCCAACCCGCTAACGGGATGGTAGCTGGCGGTCGCATTCCAGAGGTCCCGCGGCGTCAGCTCCAGGCGCTGTCCATCGGCGACGAGCAGGCCCTCGTCGGGATCGATGAAGGAGAACGTCACGTACCGCGCGTCGTGGTGCGCGTAGCCGGCGAGAAAGGAAAAGTCCGGCAGGCCTGCCGGGTGGTAGCCGACCTCGAACTCGGCCCCCTGGAACCGCTCCTCTCCGGCGTTGACGAGCTCGGGCTCGCCGTTTTGCCCGAGGATGGAAACCACGAGATTCTTGAAGATCATGTGGAAGGCCGAAGCCTCGAAGGAGATCTGGCGGTCGAGCCAGCGCGTCTTGATGCCCACTTCCTCGCTGACCGTCCGCTCGGGCTGGAGGATCTCGGCGCTCTCGGCCTCCGTCAGGTTGGGCGCGGCCGGCTTGAAGGCCGTCTTTCCGGCGAAGTAGAGGTTGAGGTCGTTCACGAAGCCTGACTGGTCCTTGACAATACGGGCCAGGATCGAGCCTCCGCCGGACCACTGATCGAACGACTTCGAGTCGCGGGAGACGGTAGGCTCCGAGTCGGTGACTTCCTGGACCGTCTCGAAGAGGGTCTCGGAAGTGAGGTCGTACCGCGCGCCGGCGGTGATGGTGAGAAATGGGACGGGCGTCCACTCGTCGTTGACGTAGAAACCGCCGAAGGTTCTGCGGTCATTGAAGGAACGGTGGTCTCCCGGAGCGATGGCGTTCATGTTGGGGACGATCACCGGGTCGATCTGGAGGTCGAAATCGAATCCATACCCGGCGGCCGTCATGCGCCCCCACGTGATCGCAGCTCCGCCGACCAGGCGGTGATGCCCGGCCGCTTCGAAAGTCGTCACGAGATGGAGATCGTCGTACACGTCAGACTCGTGAGGCTTCAGGGAGACTCCCTCCGCGGCCGCGTCGTTGCCCTCGACCTCGCCGATGAAGCTGCGAATGGAGATCTGGTCGTCCCGAGCGAGGCCGAGGACGTTCTCGAGCATCGTCGAGGCGTTCAGCGGCACCGAGGTGCTGGCCGTCAGCGAATAGACGCGGTGATCGAGCCGGGCCCCCACGGGCTCATAGTTCCGGTCGATCTGAAAGCCCGGAATCGTCTCTCCGGTCGGAGGATCGACCGGCAAAGGCGACCCGAAGAACTGGGTGTTTCGGAACATGTCATAGACGACCGAGACCTTCCCTCCGCCGGAGAGGGGCGCGTCGAGCCGAAAGCCTCCGCGGTCGTCCTTGTAGTCGGTGCGGTCCTGCCAGCCCTCGGCGCGCTCGAAGCTCCCGAAGAGACGCAGCGTCGCGGCGCCGATCGGGATCGTCGTCGAGGCCGCGACCCGGCCGTTGGAGAAGGAGCCTCCCGCCAGGCTGGCGGTCGTGCCGGGAGTGGCGGACTTCGTGAAGACCTGGATCATTCCCGCAAAGGCCGAGACGCCGTAGAGCGTCCCCTGCGGGCCCTTGACGATCTCGATGTGATCGATGTCGTCGATGTTGATCTGGGAGAGCGAAGGGTTGAACGGTCCGCCGACGGGCACTCCATCCACCATGAAAAGCAACGCGTCGAACTCCTTCAGGCCCCAGAGGCCGACGTTCGGCTGGCGAGGTCCGTTGTCGCTGCCCATTCCGGTGTCGAGTCCCATGACGTTCTGGATCGCGTCGGCCAGGTTCGTCACGTTCTCGCGGCGCAGCTGCTCTCCCGTGATGACGGTGACCTCCCCGGGAATCTCCGTCTCGATCTCGGGGCCGCGGCTCGCGGAGACGACGACAGTTTCCGAAACGGGTGGCGCTGCGGGTGTCGGCGTCGGTGTGACAGCCGGCGACGCCTGCTGAGGCAGGGCCGTGCCCGAGTGACAGAGAAGCGCCGCGGCGGAAATCGCCGCTGCGCGAAGATAGCCTCTCCAGTGCATTTTGGAGCCTTCCTTTCTTTCGGATTCCGCGGGCGAGAGCGACGAAAGGAAGGGCGATTACTCGCGAAGAGGCAGGGGAGCGAGCCGGATGAGAAGCGGCCGCGCGGCGGTCGAGGGCGGAGTCGCTCCGGCGCAGACGTGAGGACCGCTCGAGACCGGAAGGGGCTTCTCGAGGGGATCGGTTCGCGGCGGCGCCCCCACGGCTTGCGAGGCGTCGCGGGCGAAAAGTGCCGGCTCCGCCTCCAGGGCCCGCGGGGGGGAAGGCCGCGATTGCGGCACGAGCAGCGCGTCCCGCGTCCGCCACTCGCCGTCGATGCGAAGGAACGGCTCCTCGGCGGTATCGGAATCCCGAAGAATCTCGAACTCCGCGCTCACGATCCGGATGGCCTCGGAGTCGCGTGTCCCGTTCCCCGTGCGCAGCGCCAGGCGGGCGTGGCGGGCGGGAAGCGACGGGACGCGCCAGTCGATACGGCCGACGTCCGGCTCGATCTCGCCTGACACTCGGACGTCGAAGCTCCGTCCGCCGTCGAGCGACAGGACGAGCTCCATCTCGCCGACCTCGTCGCCGGGCATCGCGCCCTTCGACCATTCGACGGTCACGGTCGATCCCGAGAGGAGACGCGCGCTCCCCGCCGGGCTGAGGAAGGCGGGACCCTCGGCCCGCGCTGTCGACGCCCCGGCGATGAGGCCTGCCGCGAAAGCCGCGAGGGAGAAGCGAATGGGTCCGCGCACGGCGGGAATGATATTCGCTCGAACGTGCGAAAGGCGCCGGGGAAAAAGAAAAAGGCGTACCGGCGAACCGGCACGCCCTTTCGAAGCGGATGGAGCGAGGTTAGTTCTTCTTCTCTGCGGCCACCGGGGTCGGCTTGGGAGTGGGTTTCTTGTGCTTCTTCTTGGTGGTCTTCTTCGCCGGAGCCTTGGTCTCCGTCTTCGACTGGGTCGTCGTGGTGGTGGTCGTCGTCGTCGCCGGCTTTGGGGTCGGGGCCGGATTGGCGGCCTGCGCAAACACGCCGGTCGGGACAGCCAGAATCACTGCCAGGGTCGCCAACCGGAACAGAACCTTCTTCATCTCTTCTTCTCCTTTCGTCACGTGCTCAGTGCACGCGCGATTCGGGGGGCAGATTATGGGAAGGCGGGTGAACGCAACATGAACGCCCTGGCGGCTCTGGAAGGGCTCAAAGACCCGGCGCCGCCCGTGCGATGTCGAGATCGAACGACGCCGTCGTCATTCCGAGCAACGACCGCACGTCACAGGTCGAAGGTCTTGCGGAACTTGAGGGTCAGCCGGGTGCCGGGCCGTTCGAACCCCTTGCCGATCTGCCGGTCGAAAACGAAGAAGAGGTCGGTCGCTGGATCGATCAGCCAGCGGGCGATGGCCTGGATGTTGGTCAGGCGATCGACGCTGTCGCTCTGTACGATGAGGGAAGAGATGATTTTCACGCTCGGATTCCAGTCGACGCGACCGGAGAAAAGCGAGAGGTTGAAGTTGCCCTGCGGCAGCCGGACGACGTCGTACTCCTCGATCACCGCGACGCTCAGGTGCGGGCTCGGCTTCCAGAAGATTCGTCCTGTGTAACGGTCCCTCGACCCGCCGTAGTAGCCGCCCCAGTTGGCGTTGGCCTGGAAGGCGAAGGGGCGCGAGGGGTTCGTGCCGAAGGAGACCTGGTGTCGGACGAAGTGGTACCGCCCGACCGGAATCGTGACCGTATCCGTCAGCTCCAGCGCCTCCGTCAGGTTCTCATCGAAGGTGTCCACGATGTCTTCGTCGGTGTAGGCCCCGTTCTGCCAGTTGGCGCGAAAGGTGTATTGATACTCGCGCCCGTGGAGCGAGCTGTCCTCGTTGTACGTGGTCCAGTAGAAGGTCTCGAAGGAGAGGTCCCGAAGCCCGAGAACGTGCGGCCGCGGAGTGATCTCGAAATCCACGAAGTTCGAATGAATCCCGTACTCCGTCACGAAGCCCATCTGCGGGTCGTAGGCGCTTCCGGTGTCCGCGCGCGAGGCTGTTCCGCGAAAGTACTCGCCGTTGTAAGAGACCGCGCCCCGCCAGGCGTCGGTATGGCCGGAGACGCCCGGGTTGTCCGTCTTGACGTAATAGCCGGCGAGATTCCATTCCGGCGTCAGATTGATGCCCGCGTCGGCGCCGTAGGTCCTCGAGAACTTCCGCTGGGGATCCGACGAGCCCCGCTCGATGTCCGTGTAGAGCCCCCCGAGGTAGGACGCGTGGCCGATGTCCTGCTTGAGGCGGCCCACGTAGAACTCGGTGCGCGGTTCTCCGGCGGCCGCGCGCGTCTGGACGGCCAGGGCCCCGAAGTCGCTTCCCCCGACCTGGCCGGCCAGCTTCAGGCCGGCGTTGATGGGGACGACCTGCGACAGATCGTCCTCGGTCTTCAGGCCGATCGTGCGGGAGAAGAAGGGAAGAGTCAGGTTCTCGTCGCCGAACGCGAAGGTCTGGGCGCGCTGGAGAAAGAAGCTGCGCTTCTCGGGAAAAAAGAGCGAGGCGCGACCGAAATTGAACTGCTGGGCGTCGGGCTCCGTTTCGGCGAAATCGGTGTTGACGGTCAGGTCGGCCTCCGTCGCCGTTCCGATCCCGTATCGGAAGTCGAGGCCGGCCTTTCCAAGCAGGTCGGTGTCGGAGGGATCCTGGCGGTGGTCGACCGCACCCGCGGCGTAAGGAGTCAGGCTGCGGAGGCGGCGCCTCGGCATGGCCGGAACTGCCGTGAGATTGCCCGCCTGCGAGATCTTGTAGAGCTCGTACGGGCGCTTCCAGGCGGTCCACCGAGCAGTCTCGGTCCGCCGCCGCATGTCCCGGGAGACGTTGAAGCCCCAGATCCCTCCCGCTCCGCCGGGGAAGTTGAGGGAGGTAAACGGAATCGCAAAGAGCGCGTCCCACCCGGCCGCAGTCCGGCGCACGCGCACGTCCCAGACGGTGTCCCAATCGAGAGAGGGCTGTCCTTCTTCCGTAACGAGCCCGTCGACGCGCACACCGTTTGGGTTGGTCGAAAAGTAGTAGGCGTTGCGGTGGTCGTGGTACGTATCGAACACGAAGGAGATGCGGTCGTCGGAACTCAGGTCTGCATCGCGGCGCATTTCGCGCGCGACGATCTCGCCCGGCGGCTGCTCCATGACGAATCGGATGAGGAGGGCGCTCGGCGTCGCGAGGACGCGAAATTCCGTCGCGAGCGTAGCCGGTTGGCCTTCCCGAGGCTCCTGCTGGATCAGACCGCGTGCGGCGGACGCCTCGTCCCAGGCCGGATCGTCGAAATCGAGAGTCGCCAGATCGCGGGTCAGCGTCCGGACGGGTAGGGAACGGTCCGGCCCGTTGTCGCGCGCGACGGCGTCGCGGCCGGCAAGCAACAGGCTCGCGCACGCGATGAGGCGGACGGCGCAGAATCTATGCGTCAAAGGAGAGGCGTCTCTGTCGTGATCGGCGCGCGCACTCTAACCCCGACACGACGGCTTACGATCCTCCTCAGCGCAGCAGCCAGGCGGGTTGGAGAAGAGGATAGGCCAGGAGCCCGACGAGGGCTCCGGCGGCCACGAGGGCAGGTTCCGGCAGCCGACGGAACCGAAAAAGCGCGAGCAGGCTGGCTAAGGCGATCGCTGTGGTTAGCGCGTCTCCGATGGCGCTCTTTCCCACCAGGTACGTCGTCCCGACGAGAACCCCCACGACGGCGAGGGTGATTCCTCGAAGGAATCCCTGGAGCCTCCGGTTACCGGCGTGGCGCAAGAGGAGGGGGGTGGCGAGAATCGTGAACAGGACCGCGGGTGCGAAGATCCCGATCGAAGCGGCGGCTGCTCCCGCGACGCCGCCGAGCAGGTAGCCGACGAACGTCGCTGAGATCACGACGGGGCCCGGCGAGATCATGCCGATGGCGACGGCGTCCAGGAACTGCCGGTTTCCGAGCCAGTGGTATTGATCGACCACGTAGGTCTTGAGGAAGGGCACGATCACAAGCCCGCTGCCGAAGACGAGGAAGCCCGTCTTGAAGAAGAAAACGAACAGCTGACCGGTGATTCCGAAGGAGCCGCCCGAGACCGCGGCGAAGGGGAGCGCCAGGGCCGCGGGGAGCCCGCCCGGTTTCGGCGGCCGCCGGACGGGCCCTCGCCGATCCGGCTCCACGAGGAGAAAGGCTCCGAGAACTCCCGCGCCGAGAAACACGGCGACGAGCTCCCTCTGAACGACGACCGTGATCCCGCAGGCCAGGAGGAAGAAGATCCAGGCTCGCGGCTCCCGCCCGAGCGTCTTCGTTCCGAGGTTCCAGCAAGCCTTCAGAATCAGCGCGACGACGACCGGCGCGACGCCGTAGAACAACGCTCGAACCCGCCAATCGTCCGAGTAGCGCGAGTAGAAATGCGCCGCCGCCAGCACCAGCAGGAAGGGCGGCAGGGCGAAGGCGACGGCCACGGCCAGCCCGCCGCGGACGCCCCGCCGTATGAAGCCGCAGTAGACGGCGAGCTGGTACGCCAGGGGGCCCGGACAGGCTGCGGCGATCGCGAGGCCCTGGTCGTACTCGTGCTCGGTGATCCAGCCCCGCGTTTCGACCAGATCGTGCCGCATCGCGTTGGCCAGCGCGACCGGGCCTCCGAAGCCGAGCGATCCGAGGCGGAGGAAATAAAGAACCATCTGCGCAATGGAGGTTGGGTTCCCGGCAGAGGCCTTTCCTTCCCAAAGACCGACGCTCGTCATGCGGCTTCGAGTCTCGTCAGCGGCTCTCGATTGTGAAGTCATCGAACTGAATCACCGAATCGGCTTTCGTCCAGAGGCCGACCCGCCCGGCTTCCTTGAAAGTCGGGTCCTTGACGTCGAGGACCTTCGCGCCGTCAAACCACACCGCGAAGTGGTCTCCGGTCGCCTCCATTTTCAGTGTGTGCCAGGTGGACTTCGCGACCTTGATCGACCTGTTCTGGAAGGGTCGCCGGCTCCCCTTGACGACATGGTAAATCGTGCAGTTATCTTCATCGGCATTGCACCGGGTGATGTAGTAGTTGTTGACGTCCTGGTAACGCCAGACGAGGCCGAATCCCTGATCGACTTCGCCGGAGACCGGCTTCGCGCGAACAGAGAGGGTGACGTCCTTGTACGTTCCTTCCTTCACGACGGCGAGCGGGAAGCGGTAGTCGGTCGCGTCGGCGCTCTCCTGCGAGAGGACCTGGTTGCCCGGTTTATCCTTGTCGGCTTCGACGAGCCATTTGCCCTCCGATCCCCGACCGGTTCGCGCGAACTCGAATCCCGCCGGCGGAGCGCCGATCGCATCGCTGTCGAAGATGAATTTCTTCGAGCCGGTCGACGGTGGCTGCGCGGTCACGAACGGCGCGAGCGTCAAGAACAGGGCGATCGAGAGTCCCCCACATCGGGTCGCCTTCATCTCCAGCCTCCCTTCCTGTCCCGGTCTCATTTCTCCTGGCCTCGCCTCAAGTGCGCATAAAGGGAGTCGTAGAGGAAGGAGGCCCGCTCGAGAATGTCGGTGTCGTCTCTGCCGAGGTCGGTGAAGCCCTGGCCGATCGCCCAGAGGCCGGCGGATTCACGGGTGAACCCAATCTCATCCGGGAAGTCCGCGCCGTGCACGATCTCGGCCAGGCGCCGCAGTGCCTCGTCATTGCTCAACCGCTCTTCGACAAGCTGCTCGAAGGAGCAGCGGCCGAGCGCGTCCTTGTGCGGGTAGCGCGCGCCCGGAGCGTCGAACCCCACGGCGCCGTCGCGCTCCTGGGCGCCCGCGACGTCGGCTGGATCGAGGAAGAGGATTTCAGCGGCGGGGTCCAGGAAACGGCGAATTAGCCATCCCGTCGCCGTCCGGTTCACCCGGATCCGACGGCGCGTCACCCACTTCATGGCCGAGTGGCCACTCTCGCCAGGGCCGCCTTGAGCCCTTCCGAGATCTTCTCGGGCGGCCCGACACCCCAGAAGTGGAGGAAGAAGAGGCGCGGCTCCTCGCGCAGCATGTGCGAGTGGAGCGCCGTGACCGAGAGGCCGTGTGACTGGAGCTCGCGCACGACGGGATTGACTTCGTCGGCGAGCAGGACGAAGTCTCCGGTTGCGGCGGCCCGGGAGCCGACCATCTCGAAGTTCAGGGCGGTCGCCATCCCCATGCCCGGGGGCATCTCCATGCCGCCCTCTTCGATCCGGCCCGCGCGAGGCACGCCCACCTGGAGCACGTGCCCTGAAAGAGTGCCCCGGCGGCCCAGGACCGTCTGGATCGTCTCGAAGCCGGCCTCCTCGGCCTCGCCCGGCTTTGCGGGCGTCTTCGGAGCGAGCGCCGACAAAGGAGTGCGGGTCTTGCCGAGCGCTGCTTTGAGGGACCGGGCGAGTGCCGCCGCCTCACCCCGGGCGTGGAAGTGGACATACAAGAGGCGGGGCGTTTCGTCGATCAAGTGGTTGTGGATCGCGAGGATTTCGATGCCGTTGGATTGAAGCTCGGCGACGACCGGGTTCACCTCCGAGCCGAGCAGGACGAGATCACCCATCGCGACCGTTTCGTCGCCGTTTCCGGTGGCCTGGAACCCCGCCCAGGACCCGAGAGCCAGGGCGGGCTCGACCGCGACGCCACGAACGGTGACACGCAGGTCGGTCCGCGGCCAGCCGTAGCGGTGGACCCCGCCAGGCAGGTCTCTGCCCGCCTGCTCGAAGATCTTGTCGAGGGGCGCCCAGCCCCCTTCCGGTGCCGGGTTCTGCATGGCAAGCGCCGCTGCCGCAAGCGAGCCCAGCAGCAGACCGTATGCATGTTTTCCAAATCTCATTTGCGAACCTCCTTCTTGAGGGAACCCCGGCGGAAAGACTCGTAGAGCCCATCGAAGAGCGCAAACCCGCGGTCCAGGCGATCCTCGTCCCGGGGACACGCGAGCAGCAGTCCCAGAAGCACTTGCTCCACGCCGGGTGCCTCGGGCCGGCGAAATTTTCCGTCCTTGAGGTCGATGTCATGCACGATCTCCGCCAAAGGACGCAAAGCCGGGTCGGAGACCCCGGTGCGTGTGATCAGCGTTTCCAGGGTGCACGCGTCTGCCTCGTGGGAGAAGTCGCCGCCGACCATGTCGAAGCGCAACTCCCCTTCGCGCGGGGGTTCCTTCGGGTCCACGAAGCGGAAGCCGGCATTCGGGTCGAGGAAGCGGCGAATCAGCCACGCGGAAGCGATTCGATCGACCTGGACGCCGCGGCGTGTCGCCCAGGTTCGGCCGAGCAGGTTCGAAGGCAGGAAGCTCCGGCTCGGCGATTCGACAGTCCGAGCACGCGTCTCGAGCTGATCCAGCAATGTCAAGGCCGCCGGGCGGCCCGGCGCCTCGAAGAAGTCGATTCGGGAAATCTCCTCGAGTCGCCGCCGGGCTCGGGCGAGTGTCGCCGGCAGGTCGTCCTCGGGCGGGCGGGCGCCGCTGCGGCGGCGAGCCTTGCGGTTCCATTCCTGTATCTTCTTGCCGAGCGCCGCGTAGTCCGCGGTGCGCTCGCTGCGGGAGCGCTCGACGAGAGCGTTGTCCGTCTCTCGATCGCTGAACTCCGCCAGACAGACGTGGGCCTCACCGCCGCCGGACACCGCTTCCTGCGCGATCCACTCGAGATCCTCGAGGCAATCGTCTCGAAACGGGAGGGCGTAGACGGAATTTTTCAGCGCCACGGCTCCGACCCGGCACAAGCGCTGGCGGATCTTGGCGCGAAGATAGAGAGGCTCCGGCGGAACCTGATGGATCAGGAGATACCAACGGCGGGGCTCGGGGGCCCTGGCCTCCCGAGGGGCTTTTCGTTTCAGGCGGCAACCCCGGCCTGCTCCGCTGCGCGCGGGAGCGACCGAACGGCCCACAGCGTCCCTGCGGCCCCGAGCAGGGCTGCGGCCCAGAAGGTCAGCGCGGGGCGAATGGTCCAGAGCACGCCGCCCACGCCGGCGGCCCCCGCCACGGCGAACCCGCGGATGGCGTAATAGAGCCCGACCGTCCTACCCCGCGTCGCGGCGTCCGCGAGATCCACGATCAAAGCCTTGCGGGCCGGCTCACCGATTTCCCGCAAGCCGCCCACGACGTACGCGGCGGCCAGCTGCCAGAAGGAACGAGACAGAACCACCGCCACGGGAAAGAGAGCGAAGAAGCAAAAGGTCGTCACGATGAAGGGCTTCTTCTCGACGCGGTGGGCGAGCGCCGCCGCCGGGAGGTAAGACAGGATGGCGGTGATCATCAGGACGGACTGGAGCAGGCCGAATCGGGCGGGAGAGAGACGCAGGACCTCGAGCGTCCAGACGACGAGAAAGACGTCGGGCAGCCCCTCGCAGAGTCGAATCAAGCAGTCGGCCACGAGGAGGCGTTTCAAGGTTGGATGAAGCTTAACCGCAGCGCCCGTCGTCCCTCTCCTTCCCCGGACGTCCGGCACGGTGGCCGAGGTCTGTCCTGGCGGCCGGGAACGGAGCGCGGCGCCCAGACCCGCCAGGGTCGCAAGCGAAAGAAGCAGTGAGATCGCGAATCCGAGCCGCATCCCTCGGAGGATTCCGAGGCGCTCGATCAATAGGCCACCGAGCGGAGGCGCGACGACGATCGGGAGGCGCTTGAGGACGGCCTGCGCTGTGAAGGCCGCGATCCGCCGGTCCCGGCCAAGCTCCTCCGCGATCAAGGTGAAGGTGGCCGGTAGGCCCAGGGACCTCCAGGCCGTGACGAGGAACAAGCCACAGAAGATCGCGGTGATCGAGCGCAAGAGCAGGTACAGCGTCAGACCGGCGACGGTCGCCGTTGCGAAGCAGAGGAGCGCCCGGCGGCTGCCGAGCCGATCGGAAAGGGCGCCGCCCGGATAGGCATACGCCGCGTCGAGTAGGTCCTGCAGGCTGCCAAGGGCCCCGACGAGGAGCACCGAACCGCCGAGAGCGCGCAGGTACTCCGGCAGATAGCGCGCCCAGAGTTCCTGGCCGAACCCGAAGACGAAGAGCGCAGCCGCAAGCGCTCCGACTCCCCGCTCGAAGCCAATCCGGCGTCCCACGATGCGAAGGGTCACTTACGCAATATATCACTTGCTATATCAATATACCACTTGCTATGTTTCGACGCGATGGCGGCAAGGCGTCTTCTCCTCATCAGCAGCTCGACGCTCTACAGAAGCGGCTATCTGGATCACGCGGAGGCGGAAATCCTCGATTTCCTGTCCGGGATCTCCCGAGTCCTCTTCGTGCCCTATGCGCTTTACGACCGCAACGCCTACTCCCGGAGGGCCCGCGGGCGCTTCGAGGCAATGGGCCTGACGCTCGATTTCGTCGACGAAGCCCGAAGCCCTCGCGAGGCGGTGGCCGCGGCGCAGGCTATCTTCGTCGGAGGCGGTAACACCTTTCGGCTGCTCGCCGCCCTCTACGAGCGCGACCTGCTCGGCGCCGTCCGTGGGCGCGTCCAAGGCGGGATGCCCTATGTCGGATCGAGCGCCGGCTCGATCGTGGCCTGTCCGAGCCTGAAGACGACCAAAGACATGCCCGTCGTCGAGCCTGCCTCGTTCGAAGCCCTGGGCTTGACCGACTTTCAGATCAGCCCTCACTACCTGGATCCCGATCCGGCCTCGACGCACATGGGGGAGACGCAGGAGGAACGCATTCTCCAGTTCCACGAGGAGAACGAGGCGCCCGTCGTTGGATTGCGGGAGGGGGCGATCGTGCGCGTCGAGGACCGCTCGGTGATTCTGAAAGGCGTTTCGGGAGCGCGCATCTTTCGCCGCGAGCACGAGCCGGTGGAGACCCTCCCCGTGTGCCGGCTGGACGCCTTGCTCGGGAACCCGAAGGGGGCACGGCCTTGAATCCGGAGGGCACGCTGCTGCTCGGACGCCGCGACGTCGAGCGGCTGCTCGACCTGGACGAGTGCATCGCGGCCGTGGAGGAGGCCTTCCGGCTCCTCGCGCAAGGGCGCGCCATCCCATCCGGCATCCTCGGGTTCCCGTACCCGGACGGCGGTTTTCACATCAAGGCCGCCGGGCTCGACCTGGCGCAACCGTACTTCGCGGCGAAGATCAACGGCAACTTCTTCCGCAACCGCGAGCGGTTCGGGCTGCCAGCCATTCAGGGCATCGTCCTGCTTTCGGACGGGCGCAATGGCCGCCCCCTCGCGCTGATGGACTCGAGCGAGATCACGACTCTGCGAACCGGGGCCGCGACGGCGGTCGCGGCCAGGGTCCTCGCGCGCCCCGACTCGAGTGTCGTCACGGTCTGCGGCTGCGGGAATCAGGGACGGGCTCAGCTCCGAGCTCTGGCTCGCGTCCTTCCCATCGCGAAGGCGTACGCATTCGACATGGATGCCGACGCCGCGGAGCGGTTCGCGCGAGAGCTCGGCCCGGCACTCGAAATCGACATCGAGTCCGTCCGGGACCCGGGGGCTGCCGTCCGCGGCAGTGACGTCTGCGTTACCTGCACTCCCTCGCGGCGGCCGTTTCTGCGCCGATCGGACGTGCGGGCCGGGACGTTTCTTGCCGCCGTGGGCGCCGACGCTCCCGAAAAACGGGAGCTCGAGACGGAGATTCTCACCGAGTCGCGACTGGTCGTGGACTCGCTCGAGCAGTGCGCGACGATCGGTGAGCTCCACCACGCTCTCGAAGAGGGCGCCCTGGAGAGGTCTGCGGTGCACGCGGAGCTCTCCGAGATCGTTGGAGGAGCAAAACCCGGCCGCGAGTCGGCCGCGGAGATCACCGTCTTCGACAGCACGGGCGTTGCGCTGGAGGACGTGGCCGCGGCCGCGGCCGTCTACGAAAAAGCGATCCGCGCCGGGGTCGGATTGGTCTGGAAGTCTGCCGAGTGAGCGCGCGACGTGATGGAATGGCAAGCATGAGAACTCTCGTTTCCGCCCTCGCGTCCTTGACCCTCGCGCTCGGGGCGACGACTGTCTTCGGAGAAGGTCCTGCGGAAAGGACCCTCACCATTCCGAACGGGGAAGCGGGCATCGGCTTCGACGACCTGGGTTTCTCCACGTCGCTGCACCGGGTGCTCGTCCCGGCGGGCCGTACGGGTGCCCTCGTTCTGGCGGACCCCGCGACGCTTTCCTTCGATTTGATCGCGGGTTTTAGCGCGACAACGGATTTCGGCGGAGGCCACGGAGAAGGGATCACGTCGGTCAGCGAGGGGGACGGGCTTCTCTTCGTGACCGATCGTGACACGAAGCAGTTGAACGTCGTCGATCCGGGAGCGAAGAGGGTTCTCTCTCGCGCGCCGCTCGCCTCGAGCCCCGACTACGTCCGATTCGTGGCCTCGACCCACGAGGTCTGGGTCACCGAGCCGGACGCAGACCGGATCGAGGTCTTCCGGCTGGGCGAGCGTGAAGCGGCTCCGACTTCGTCCGGGTTCGTTACGGTCAAGGGTGGGCCGGAGTCGCTGGTCGTGGATTCGAAGCGTGGTCGCGCCTATACGAATCTTTGGTCCGGAACGACGCTGGCCATCGACCTGAAGTCGCACGCCGAAGTGGCGCGTTGGAAGAACGGGTGCCAGGGTTCGCGGGGCGTAGCCCTCGACGGTAAGCGTGGGTTTCTGTTCATCGGTTGCGCCGAGGGGCGGGCCGTGGTGCTCGACACAGAGTCGGGACGCGTCCTCGGCAAGCTCGACGCGGGAAATGGAGTCGACATCATCGACTACGATCCGAGCCTCTCGCATCTGTATCTGCCCGGCGGCAAGAGCGCGACGATGGCGATCCTCGAGGTGTCGTCCGAAGGCAAACTCGGCCTGATCCGAACCGTTCCGACTGCGGCGGGAGCGCACTGCGTCGTGTCCGATGGCTCCGGGCGGGTCTTCGTGTGCGATCCGAAGGCAGGCCGGCTTCTCGTGATCGCGGACGGGCCCTCGGATCGCGCGAAGTAGCCGAAAACCCTCTTATTCCACGCGGACCAGAAGCCGCCGCGGCCGAGCCCCCGCCTGGAACCGCAGTTTTCGCAAACTCGGGCTCGGAGATTTCTCGAGAAAGGCGTCCCCTCGCTTGCGCGTAGGCTCGGACATGGCGACCTCGGTGGGGACGCCGTCGGCGCCCACGACGAGGACGTACTGTCCGCGATCCTCGGGCCGGAGAGACAGCTGTGCGGAATTGAGGACCGCCGGGGCGGCTCCCTCCGCGTCGAGTGCCGTGACCGTGATCCGGATCGGGGCGGGGCTCGTGGAGGGGAGCCCTCGAGCGTCGGCCGATGGCCCGGCCTCGACCGGCGCCTTCGCCAGGCTCCCGACCGGCTTCTCCCGGGTTGAGGCGATTTCGGCGGCGACTCGCAGCGCCGTCGGCGAGGGCCCAATTTGATCCGTCGCCGGCGCTGGGACCGAGGAGGCCGCGGCCGCTTTCTCTTCTGGTTTTCCGACTGCCTGAGCCGTGGAAGCCGTCAGAAGCGGGGCAGTCCCCTTCGCACCGGCCTCTGGCTTTGGTTCGCGGCGGGCCCGCGGACGAGTCTCTTTGGCGCCGGACTCCGACTTGGACGAAAGGGTCGGAGAGACCGCACGGAGGGCGGCGGCGGCCCCCGGCGTCGGGCCGACGAAGGAGACGGGGATCCGATGCGTCTGCTCCTCGCGGTCGAGCAGCGAGTAACCAAGGATCACCGCAATGAGCGCGGCCGTGAAGGCCCCGGCCCATTTCACGTCGATGCCGAAGACAACGCCGAAGGGGGACCGGCGAGGGTTGGAGGCCTCGAGGCGGCGCAAGATGCGCGCCGCGAGGTCGGATGGGGCGGGAGAGGTGCCCGCCGTCCGATAGAAGGCGAGCGTCGCCTCGAACTCGGCGGCGGCCCTCCGGCATTCCGCGCAGTGGGCGCGGTGAGACTCGAAGTGGGCCCGGTCGGCCGGCGACAGCTCCTCGTCGTGGAGGCGCGAGAGGAAGTCGAGGGAGCGGCCCGGATGAGTGACGTTGCTCATGGTGCGCCCTTCGCGTCGCGAAGCAGAGGCAGGAGAATGGCCTTGAGCTGCCCCCGACCACGGGCAATGCGGGACTTCACGGTCCCGACCGGGAGTTGGAGCGAGAGGGCAATTTCCTCATAACTCCAATCCTCGAGGTCTCGGAGGACAACGGGCATGCGAAATTCGACCGGAATCTGCTTCAAGGCCTCTGCCACGTACCGGCGCGACTCGCCGGTGCGGGCATTCTCCTCCGGATCGGCGCCTGCCGAGGACGCTTCGATCGCCTCGGGGTCGGCCGGGGAGAAGATCCGCCGGAAGCGTCCGAGCGACCGGTAGCGGTTCTTCACCGCATTGTCGGCGATCGAGGCGAGCCAAGCGCGTACGGGCGCGTCTCCCCGAAACCGCGCGAGCCCGCGATAGGCCTTGAGAAAAACCTCCTGCGTCAGATCTTCGGCATCCTGTTCGCCGACCGACCGCGCCATCCAGCGGTGGACGGCCGGGGTGTGCCGGCGTACGAACTCGCCGAACGCGGCCGCCTCCCCGTGCCGGGCGCGCGCCATCAACTCCTCGTCGGAGAGCCCTTCCTGGGTCCTCGGGGAAGGCCGCGGTTTATCGAGCGACACGGGATTCGTCCGCAACAGTCTAAGAGACACCGGAACCTAGCGCGAGGTTCCTCGGGGCGCGGAGAGGAGGGTGGGAAGGGGCTCGGTTCGGACGTAGGATCTTCCGGGATGCGTCGCGCGCGGAAATGGCTCCTTGTGCTCCTGGCCGGCCTGGCGGCCGCGGTGGTCGGCCAGGCTCAGAAGCCTCAGGACCCCCAGGCGAGTTTCGAGCCCCGCTCGGGCCCCGGGGCGGGCCAGAAGCTTCTGGAGAGATTCGTCGGCGACTGGGGCGTGGTCAAGACGTTCTATCCGCGGTCCGGGGATCCGGCGCGGTCCAGCGGCACGTGCCATCAATCGATGATGCACGAAGGGCGGTTCCTCAAGTCGGAGTTCGTCTTCGAGGGACCCTCGGGCAAGACGACCGGGCTAGGCATCATCGGGTTCGAGCCCGAGTCCGGGCTGTTCACGAGCGTCTGGACGGACTCCCGGGCGACCCGCATGTCGATTCGTCGCAGCGAAAGTCCATTCACCGGGGAGGAAATCGTTCTCTACGGCAGGTCGTTCGATGCTGAAGTTAAGGGAATGCCGCGATCCCGAACCGTCACGCGCCTGGAAGACGGCGGGCACCGAATCCTCCACCGCCAGTACGTTGCCGGGCCGGACGGCCAGGATCGGCTGATGATGGAGCTCTCGATGACCCGGCGGTGACCCGGAGAGCGAGAAGGCCTCGAGCGCCTACGCCAGCCCCGCTCGCAACGCCGCCTCCATCTTCTCGCAGAAGAAATCGATCTCCTCGGGCGTCGAGTACACGTTGGGCGTGATGCGCAGCCCGTTGAACTCCGCGTGCACGATGGGAGTCGTCATGACGCGGTGCCTCTCCCAGAGCCAGGCCTGCAGCTTCTCCGTGTCGAGGCCATCGACGTGCACCAGACCGATGCCGCAGGACTCGGTGTCGTTCAAGGGGGTGAGCACTTTCACGCGGGAATCGGCCGCCATCAGCCGTCTTGCCCAGCGATCGCGGAGCCACCGCAGACGCGCGGCCTTCCGGTCCGAGCCAATGCCGCGGTGGAAGGCGAGCGCCACGGCGATTGCGTTGTGGTTGGCCGCCGGGTGGGTGCCGATTTCCTCGTGCTTACGGATGTTCTCGTCCATTGCCGGGGGCGCCGCCATCAGCGGCCAGATCCTCTTCTGTTTCTCCTTACGCACATAGAGAAATCCCGTTCCGATCGGAGCAAAGAGCCACTTGTGAAGGCTCGTGCCGTAGTAGTCGCATTCGAGGTCGTCCCGATGGAATGGAAAATGGGCGAAGGCATGCGCGCCGTCGACGAAGACCTCGATGTTCCGCTCGCGCGCCATCCGGACGATGTCGCGCACGGGCAGGATCTGCCCCGTGAGGTTCGTGATGTGCGTGACCTCGATGACCCGGGTGCGCGGCGTGATCGCCCGGCGAAAGCGGTCCACGACGTCGGCGGCCGAAGGCGGAGGGACCGGAAAGGAGATCTGCTTGAGGATGATCCCGTCGCGGCGCGCGCGCTGTTCCCAGGTCGTGATCATCCGGCCGTAGTTCTGGTTGGTGAGAATGACTTCGTCTCCGGCTTTCAGGTCGATCCCCAGAATGAGCGTCTCGAGAGCCTCCGAAGCATTGCGCGTAATCGCCATCTCCTCCGTGTCGCAGCCGAACTCCGCTGCGAGCTCGCGGCGGACGGATTCGATGCGGGGCTCGAGGATCGTCCACATGTGGTACACGGGGATCTCATTGGAGAAGCGCAGGTCGCGGATCATGGCGTCGAGCACGTGCGAGGGAGTCGGGCTGCATCCGCCGTTGTTCAGGTTCACGAGCGTGCGGTCGGTGTCGAACGCGCGCGCGATCTCGGACCAGTAGGACTCGTCGGCGGCGAGGTCCGCGGGGGTGCGCCGGGCGGCGGAGGAAGACGCGGAAAGCAATCGCGCGGCCGCGTCGGCGCGAAAGAAGGGCAGCGCGAATCCCGCGGTCAAACCGGAGATCAGGGCGCGGCGGTTGACGGGCATGGAGTTCCTCCGTTGCTCACGAATTCAGTCCCAGCCTCCAGAACACGAACGTCCAGATGTCGGAGGCCTCGTCGATTCGCTTCGAGGTGGGCTTGCCGCTTCCGTGCCCCGCCTTCGTCTCCACGCGCAGGAGGATCGGGGCATCGCCCGCGGTGGCCGCCTGGAGACGCGCGGCGAGCTTCTTGGCGTGGCCGGGGGTCACGCGGTCATCGGTGTCGGCCCCCGTGACGAGGGTGGCGGGATACCGCACGCCGTCTCGCACGTTGTGGTACGGGGAGTACTTGTAGAGGAAAGGAAAATCGGCCGCGAGGTCGGGATTGCCGTACTCCGGGATCCAGTAGCTTCCGATCGTGTACTTATGGTAGCGGAGCATGTCGGCGACCGGGACCTCGCACACGACGGCGCCGAAGAGCTCCGGGCGTTGCGTCAGGACCGCCGAGACAAGGAGTCCGCCGTTGGAGCCGCCGTCGATGGCCAGGCGTGCCGGCTTGGTCCAGCCGTCGCCGATGAGCCATTGCGCCGCCGCGATGAAATCGTCGAAGACGTTCTGTTTCTTTTCGCGCATGCCCGCCTGATGCCAGGCCTCGCCGTATTCCCCGCCGCCGCGTAGATTCGGAATCGCGATCACGCCGCTGCGCTCGAGCAGGACGAAATCGGAAGAGAGGAAGTAAGGCGTCAGGTTGACGTCGAACCCGCCGTAGGCCGTGAGGTATGTGGGCCGATCTCCGTCCTTCGCGACTCCCTTCTTGTGAACGAGAAACATCGACACCTTGGTTCCGTCCTTGGAGGGGTACCAGATCTGCTCGGTCTCGTAGAGAGCTGTATCGACCTTGACCTCGGGTTTCTGAAAGAGCGCCAGGTCCTTCGTCGCGAAGTCGTAACGGTAGTTGGTTGAGGGGACGGTGAAGGAGGTGAAGGAGAGGAACATCTCGGTCTGGTCCGGCTCCCCCGTGAGGGCGCCGACGGAGCCGATACCCGGCAGCCCGATTTCGTTCAGCCGCCGTCCCTTCAGGCTATAGGCGATCAGCTGGTCGCTGGCGTTGTGAAGGGCATCCACGACCAACGTGCCGTTGACGATCGTCGCGAACGTCAGATTGTCGCCGGAAGCCGGCACGATTTCGACGAAACGCGCGTCCCCCTTGACTCCGGGGACGCCGCGGGTCAGATCGACGGCGATGACGCGCCCGAGCGGGGCATCCCGATCCGTGCGCGTGTAGAGCTTGCCCCGCACGACGTCGGCGATCGTGTAGCCGTGCTCGTAGCCCGAGAATACGGGCACGGGTTTTCCGCCGGGCTTGCGAAGATCGAGGACGTGGACTTCGGATCGGTCGCCCGAGCCTTTCACCGCCTGAATGAGCAACCATTGGCCGTCGTAGGACACGCCCGCTCCGATGAAGACTTCCTTCTCCGCCGGCTTCTCGAAGATCAGGCGGTCCTTGCCTTGGGGGTCGCCGAGCCGGTGATAGCAGAGCTTCGGAAAGTAGTTCTCATCACCCTTCGGCACCGTGCCGGGCTCGGGATAGCGGGTGTAGAAGAACCCCCTGTCGTCGGCCGTCCAGGCGATCGACGTGAACTTCGCCCAGAGCAGCTTGTCCGGGAGGTCCCTGCCCGTTGCGACTTCGCGGACGTAGATCTCCTGCCGGTCGCTCCCACTGCGCGAGAGGGCGTAGCCCAAGAGCTTCCCGTCGCGCGTGGGTGAAACGTTGGAAAGCGCCACGGTGCCGTCCGACGACAAAGTGTTCGGATCGATCAGGACGCGGGGTTCCCCCTTCGTCCCTTCCTGAACGAAGTAGACGGATTGATTCTGGAGGCCGGTGTTCTTGAAGAAGAAATAGAACCTGCCCTTGCGGGTCGGGACGCTGATGCGGGGATAGTCGACGAGCTCCGTGATGCGCGCTTTGAGGGTCTCCCGTAGCGGCCGGTTGAGGACGCGGCGTGTGAGCGCGTTCTCGGCGTCGACCCACGCGGAAGTGGCAGGATCCTCCGCGTTTTCGAGAGAGCGATAGGGGTCGGCGACCCGGGTGCCGTGATAGTCGTCGACGGCGTCGCCTCTTGGCGCGACAGGATAGTCGTAGGGCCGCGGAGTCGGCGTCGGGGAGAGCGGAATCGGAGTCGCGGTGGGCGGAGGCGGCGGGGCGGCCGTCTTGGGCGGAGGGGAGGAGCAGCAGCAGAGGGCCAGGAATCCAGCGGCCGTAATTGCGCGCGCGAGCGCCTTTCGGGCGAGCTTCATGGCGGTGCCTCCGGAGAACGCGATGGATCCTATCCCTTTCGCTGGTCGACGGCTCCGGCGATCAGTCGCGCGCCCCGCTGGTAACTGAAGTACGCCCAGGCCCACTCGATGAAGACGATGAAGCGGTTCCGAAATCCCACCAGGTTCATGATGTGCACGAAGCACCAGAAGAGCCAGGCAGGAAAGCCCGACATGCGGATCGGGCCGAGGTCGGCGACGGCCGCGTCGCGCCCGAGGACCGCGAGATTGCCGAGATCCCGATAGTGGAAAGCAAGCGGCACCTGGCCGGCCAGAGCGCGTCGGATGTTTCTCGCGGCGTGGCGCCCCTGCTGGATCGCGACCTGGGCCACGCCGGGAAGGGGCTTGCCCGTCTGGTGCAGAAAGGCCGCGAGATCGCCGATCACGAAGGCCTCGGGGTGCCCGGGGATCGAGAGTCCGCTCTCGACGGGCACTCGGCCGGCGCGGTCGAGCGGCACGCCGATCGAGCGGGCGAGCGGGGATCCCGTGACACCGGCGTTCCATAGCACGGTCTCGGCCAGCAGGCGCTCGCCCTTGGTCTCGACGAAGCCGGGGCCGATTTGCGTCACGGGCGTGCCGGTCCGCACTTCGACGCCGAGCCTTTGGAGCTCGGCATGCGCCTTGGCGGAGAGCTCCTCGGGAAAGGCAGGCAGGATTCGCGGCCCCGCCTCGATGAGCAGAACCCGCGCATCCCGCGGGTCGATCGCGCGAAAGTCGGAGACCAGCACGTGTCGCGAGATCTCCGCGATCGCGCCGGCCAGCTCCGCCCCGGTCGGGCCCCCTCCGACCAGAACGAAGGTGAGAAGCGCACGCCGCCGGCCGGCGTCCGTCTCCCGTTCCGCCCTTTCGAAAGCGATCAGGATCCGCCGCCGGATCTCGAGCGCATCCTCCAGGCTCTTCAGTCCGGGCGCCCAGGCCGCCCAGTCGTCGTGGCCGAAATAGGAGTCGCGCGAGCCCGTTGCGAGGATCAGGAAGTCGTAGTCGAGGCGCCCATCGGTCAGGGCGACCTGCCGCGAGGCAAGGTCGATGGACTGTGCCTCGGCGAGCAGGACCCGGGCGTTTGCCTGCCGCCTCAGGATGGAGCGGATCGGGTAGGCGATATCGCCAGGGGAAAGGGCGGCCGTTGCGACCTGGTAGAGCAGCGGCTGGAAGAGATGGTGGTTGCGGCGGTCGACCACGGTGACGTCGGCCGGGGCGTCGCGAAGGTCGCGGGCGGCGGAGAGGCCGCCGAATCCCGAGCCGACGATCACGACTCTCGGTCGGGCCGCGGCGCTCACGCTCGGAGTCTACGTCGGCGCGCAACCGCCCCGGCGCGATAGAATCCCGCGCTCCATGGCAACGGCGACGACGGGCAAGCTCCTCTTCCGGAAGGTCGAAAAGGCCATCCAGGCGATCGACCGGACGGCCGATCCGTCCGCCACGATCGCGCAGACGGCCTCCACGGTCATCGAGCAGTTCGAGAGCGTGCTCGGGGTGCGCGGGGGCAGGCTCTATGAGCGGCGGGAGGGCGGATACGAGCTCGTTCGCACCTTCGGCGGCGTGCCGGCAGTCCCGCCGGGGCTTTTCATTCCGGACCAGTACCCGCCGATCCAACGGGTCGTGGACGAGGGCGTGGTGGTCATGGACTTGAGCCATCCGGGCGTGGATGCGGAGCTCGAACGGCGGCTCGGCGCCGAGCGCTTCGCGGCGATCGCCGTGGGCGACGACGAATACATTCTGTCCTTCTCGGTCGATCCGGCGGCGCCGGAGGACGACCTGATGGCCTCGCTCGGAATCCTGCGCCACGCCGTCGACCAGAAGTTGAGGCAGGACCGTTACGTGTCGGCCTTGAAGGAAGCCCGCAACATCCAAATGTCGATCCTCCCCAAGCGGGCTCTGCGGAGGGGAGAGATCGAGATCGCCGGCTTCACCACGCCGGCGGAGCTGGTGGGCGGCGACTACTTCGATTTCATCCCGGTCTCCGACCGAATCCTCGGCATTGCCATCGCCGACGCCTCGGGGCACGGGCTACCGGCGGCGCTCCAGGTTCGGGACGTCTACACGGGCCTGCGGATGGCGGTCGAGCGGGATTTCAAGATCACGCGGACCGTCGAGCGATTGAACCGGATCATTCACGAGTCGCGGCTGACGACGCGGTTCGTTTCGCTCTTTTACGGCGAGATCGAGGACAACGGCAGCCTCATGTACGTCAACGCCGGCCACCCGCACCCGCTGCACTTCCACGGTTCGGGCGTGACGCCGCTCGTGCAAACTGGTCTCGTTCTCGGCCCCTCGGCCACGGCCACCTACAGCCGGGGCTACCGGCGTCTCGACACGGGAGACGCGCTTCTTCTGTACACGGACGGAATGCTCGAGGCGCACGGCCCGAACGGCGAGGAGTTCGGTGTCGGAAGGTTGATCAAGGCATTTCTCGACTTGCGGAACCTGCCCTGCGACGAGCTCGCGCGCTCACTGATCAAACGCGTCGCCGAATACGCCGGCGGAGGCGAACCGGAGGATGATCGCACGGTCGTCGTCCTGAAGCGCCACGAGTCGGCCCTGCCCTCGGAGCCGGCGCGCCCGAGCGGCGAGGTGAAGCCTTCCTAGCGCCGCCGCCGGGCGGACCAATTCACGACGCCTTCGTCTCGCAGCGGGGAAGGGTCGTCCCGGAGCAGGTTGAGAAGAAGGCGCCTACGCCCGCGGCGCCAGGGTCTCTGTTCGGAAGTAATCCGCGGTGACCTTGAGGCCCGCTTCGAGCCTCGTCCATGCCGGGAGTCCGAAGTCGCCCCGGACGGCGGTGCCGTCGAGGACGCTCCGCTGCTGCTCGCCGGCCGGTGCCGGGGCGTGGGGTGGCGCTGCGGTATAGCCAAACTCCTTCGCCAGAAGCTCGAAGAGGCGGTTGACGGAGGTCTCGGTCCCGGTCCCGAGGTTCCAGGTGCCGCTGCGGTCGCTGACGACGGCGGCGGCGGCCGCTCGAGCCAGATCGTCGACGAAAACGTAGTCGCGGGTTTGGTCGCCGCTTCCGTTGATTTTGAGCGCGCGGTGCCCGAGCATCGCCTCGGAGAAGATCGCAACGACGCCCGCCTCTCCCGTTCCATTCTGTCCCGGCCCGTAGACGTTGGCGTAGCGGAAGACCTGGGTCTGCAAACCGTGTATGACTCGGTAGTAGTGAAGGTACTTCTCGATCGAGAGCTTGGCGCAGCCATAGGGGGAGATCGGGTTGGTCGGGTGAGACTCGGGCGCGGGACGCCCCCCCTCCGGCTCGCCGTACAGCGCGCCGCCCGTCGAAGCGAAGAGAACCCTACGCACGCCCGCGCGCCGGCAGGCCTCGAAGAGCTTGAGGGAACCGAGGATATTGGCGCGCGCGTCGAACACGGGATCCGACACGCTGTGACGCAGGTCGATCTGCGCCGCGTGGTGCGAGACGAACTCGATCTTTTCCTCTCGGAGCAGCGGCTCGAGGTCCGCCTCAGCGATGTCGGCCTTCTCGAACCGGGCGCCGGCGGGCACCTTCTCGCGGCGGCCCGCCGAGAGGTCATCGACGACGACAACGCGGTGGCCGTCACCGAGATGCCGCGCGGCCATGCGGGAGCCGATGAACCCGGCACCACCCGTGACGAGAATGTTCATAGAATCTCCTGATCGGGAACGATCCATGATAGCCGAACGCCCACCGGATCCTCGACTGCGATTCGATCCGGAAGGCCTGGGGCTTACCCGGCCGCGCCGCGCTTTCTTCCGGCAAGACACCGAAAGGGTCGCGCGGGATCTCCTCGGCGGTTGGATCGCGCGGCGCTGGCGCGGGCGCTGGTATGGGGCGCGGATCGTGGAGACGGAGGCCTATTTGGGGCCGGCGGACCGCGCGGCGCACTCCTGGGGCGGGCGGCGCACGGCGCGCGTCGAGCCGATGTACGCCGACGGCGGTCACCTCTACGTCTACTTCGTTTACGGGATGCACCATTGCGTCAACGTGGTCACCCGGCGGGAAGGAGTCGCGGAGGCGGTTCTGCTGCGAGCGGCGGAGACCGGGAACGGCCTGGCGGAGCGCCTGCTCTCTGGACCCGCGAAGCTTTGCGCGGCGCTCGGGATCACGACGCGCGTCAGCGGCGAGGACTTGCTTGGCGGCGGCCCGGTGCGGATCTTCCGGAGGCGCGGCCGGCGGCCGCACATCGGCGTTTCGCCGCGAATCGGCGTGGGCTACGCGGGCGAAGCGGCTCGGTGGCCGCTCCGGTTCTTCGACGCGGAATCGCCGGCGGTGTCCGGAAGGAAGTAGTCAGCCGTCACCGGTTCGTTCCGAGGCGTGAGGTCGGGATTCTGAAAACGGACAATCGAAAACGGCAGAGTTCTCAGTGTGTCGTCGGCGGTGCGGTGTCGGGAAATCCAGTCGACGTGGCCACGACGGCGTTCTTTCCCGCGCGCTTTGCCCGGTAGAGCGCCGCGTCGGCCCGGTCGATCAGCTCCTTCTTGTTGGACGCGTCGGCCGGATAGGCGGCCAGACCGATCGAGACCGTGACGCGGATGATGTCCTCAGTCTCCGGAGGCCGGAAGAGCCGCTCGTCGATCCGGCGGCGGATACGCTCGGCGACCTCGGCGGCCACCTCGGTGGGAATCTCGGGCAGGATGACGGCGAACTCCTCTCCGCCGTAGCGAGCCACCAGGTCCATGTCGCCGCGAACCTCGCTGCGGATCTCGGCCACGATCCGCTCGAGGATGGCGTCGCCGACCGGGTGCCCGTAGCGGTCGTTGATCGCCTTGAAGTCGTCGATGTCGAGCAACAGCACCGACAGGGGGCGTCCCTGTCGGTCGGCGCGACCCACCTCGCGCTGCAGAGACTCCTGGAAGTGGCGGTGGTTGTAGGCACCGGTCAGGCCGTCTCGGATGCTCTGCTCCTTGGCGTCGTTGTAGCGGCGAGCGTTCTCGATCGCCGTGACGGCCTGGTTGGCGAAAATCTCCAGGGCCTGGATCGTCTCGAGGGACGGCGCCTGGCCGGTGCTCGGCTCGTCCACCGAGAGGCAGCCCACCAGACGCTCTCCCGAGACGAGCGGGATGAAGAGCATGTCGTAGGCGCGCCAGCCGTTGGCCGTACGGCGCCTGGGCGTCGAGGTCACGACGTCGTAGCGGCCGAGCTCGTCCGAGGTGCGATCGCGCACGAAGTACGACTTCGAGAAACGATTGCGGTCGGTCCAGTGGCACGTGATCTCGGCGGCCGGAACCTCCTGGCCCTGGATCTCCGCCCACCGCTGATCGAGGCCGTATTGCGCCCGGCGCACGAAAAGGTCTCGCTCCGCATCGTAAAGAGAGAGGAGCACCGCGTTGAAGCCCAGGCTCTTCGCGACCGCCGTCACGATCGACTGGAAGAGGGCGTCGGGATTCAGGTGCCTCTTCACCTCGTTGGAGATTTCGAGGATCTGATGCAGCGTCTCGGCCCGCTCGCGGTTGCGCTCGGAGAGGTCCTGGACCTGGGCGCGGATCGCGCGGTCCTGTAGGACCAGGGCGATCTGGCCGGCGAGGGCGCGTAGCGATTGAATCGCCGCAGGCGACTGCAGCGTCGCGAAGGAGCTTTCGAGGACGAGGAGGCCGGTGTTCAACTCCTCGGTGGACAGCCGCGCGATCAGCTGATGTCGCGTCGTCGGAGAAAGCCGGATCTCGCGCTTCTCGCCCGTCCGGGCCCAGATGGATTCCGCGGTCACGTCCAGCGACTCGTCCAGCCGCCGGCTCCGGATCCAATCCCGGATCTCCTGCCGGCCGGCGGTCGCCGATCCCTCGAGATGAATCTCCATGTCATTGGCGGAGTCCTCCACCCACTCGACGAAGGCCATGGCCTCGATCGGAAACAGGCGTCGCAGCGCCTCGAAGGCCCGCCGGTATCGATCCGCTCGAGCGCCGAGCGAAAAGATGTTGGAGATCTCGCGCATGACGTCGAGCTCCCGGTTCTCCCGGGCCACCCGGTTGTACTTCTCTTCCATCGACGAGAAACCCCGGAGGACGAAGGAGGCGAGCACGACGGGGAAAAAGGCGAGCAGCAGCCCCAGCACGCCGTAGTGCGCGTAGATGAGGATCTCGAGCACCACGATCGGCACGAGCAGCAGCAGGGCCACGAGCTGGAACAGGCCCATGCCGAGGAGGCGCTCGGGGGGCACCAGACGGCCGAGCTCGAGGTAGGCGAAGACGAGCAGGGTATTGACGAAAAAGAAGAGGAGCAAAACGATTGCCGCCGCCGCCGCGACCCCCAGGGGCCCCGCCGCCGGGTGCTCGAAGGCCCGGAAGAACAAGGCGGCCACGCCGTACGAAAGGGCGAGCTGCGACAGGTCGAAGGCGGTGGAGAGGGTGAGGCGGCGCGACCGCCCGAGGAGCTTGGCCAGAACGTCGGCCGCGAGGCAGATCAGGATCGTCGCGCCCGGGGACTCGAGAAGCAGGATCACGGGCACCAGGGCCGCGGCCTCGAGTCCCAGAAAGTTGCCGGCGTACCGGACGCGCAGCCGGAACGCGAGGGCCGTCAGGCCGGTGAAGAAAGCGATCTCGAGTCCCTTTCCCACGGGCATCGAGGGAAGCTCGAGCAGGAAGAGGAGTCCGGCCGTGGCGATGACGGCGACCTGCAGGGCTCGGAAGGCCTGGTCGCGCCGGTCGGCCGGCGGGGCGGGCGAGAGTGCGCTCATCGTGGTTGTGGCGGAGTCCTCACTTCTTGGCCTTCCAGCGGATGACGCCGTCCCTCAGGAACTTCTGGAAAATCATCAGCACCTCGAGTTCGCGGATCGGAGAGATCTTCATGATGGATTTGACGTCCCACTGCGCGTTGATGCGGGAGAGGACGAATCCTTCGTGCGGGGAGAAGGTGCGGTCGGTGATCTCGGAAAACGGGATTGCGAGCTCCGGAACCTTCTCGCCCTTGATGCCGTCCCTTTCGATGCTCTCCTTGATGATTCTCTCGGCATCCCGGATGCCCTCCGCCGCCCGGCCGTCGGAAGGGCTCAGGTCCGAGGCGACCTTGAACATCCGGTAAGCGGTCTCGGGGTCCTGCTTCAGCTGCGCCATGCCGCGCTGGAGGAAATGCTCCACCTCCTCCGCGGCGGCGCCGCTCCCGCCGACGACCGCGCGCTGGCGCCGATTCGAATCCTGCACGAGGGCCATCGTTCCGCTACGCAGGCCTTCGAAGACCAGACGGGAGACGTTGAATTCCGCGTTGTGCGTCTGGAGCGCGACCTCCTCGATCGTCCGCTGGCCGTCGATGTAGGGAACGATCAGCTTCTCCTGCTCCGAGAGGGTGTCGAGGTTCAAAGGCTTGACGATGCGCGGGACGATCTGGTCGTCGGGAACCTGTACCCGAATCCGCTTCCACTCGTCGTAGCGGCGCAGCCCCTCCATGGTGATCCCCGTCACGTCGAGCGAGAGGGGAACCATTTTGAGCTCCGGCAGCTCTCCGTCCACGAACTCGAAGTTGCCGGCCTCCCAGAGAAAGACGTCGTAAATCGATTCCTCCGCCTTCTTGCGCATCAAGCGCAGCAGGTCGGTCTCGGAGATCGCGTTGATCATCACGAGGATTTTCCCGAGCAGGATGTTGGACTCCTCCTGGACCTCCATGGCCATCTTGAGCTCTTCCTCGGTGATGTAACCGTGTGAGACGAGAAAGTGCCCGAGGTACTCGCGCTGGTCCGAGGAGGAGGAGGAGTTGATCCGGCCGGTCTGGAAGTAAATCCGCTTCTCAACCCCGTGGCCTTCGATGAGCAAAGTCCCGGTTTTCTGTCCGAGGGACAGCCATTGAAGCAGCTCCGAGAGCTGCATCGTATTCAGATTGCCGCTGATTCCCACTCTCTTGTCCGGAACCTATCTATTGTAAACGAAGTGAGTTGCGCACGTCCGCGGACAGCCGGACGAGACCGGAAGGACACGGGAAGGCGAAATCGAGGCAAGTCTCCGGCGAGCGCGTTCCCGGGTTGCCGCAAGAGGCTCGGGCCGCCCGCCGACAGACGGCGAGCGGGAAACTATTCCGACGGCGGGTTGTAGGACGGAATCCCGGTCACCGCCTCGCCGATCACCAGCGTATGGATGTCGTGGGTCCCCTCGTAGGTGTACACGCTCTCGATGTTGGCGAGGTGCCGGAAAACGGGGTACTCGTTGACGACGCCGTTGGCGCCCAGGGTCTCTCGTGCCAGCTTCGCGCACTCCCGAGCGACCCAAACGTTGTTGCGTTTGGCCATGGAGACATGGTGGGGCTTCATTGTTTTGGCGTCCTTCATCGAGCCGAGCTTCCAGGCGAGCAGCTGCCCCTTGGTGATCTCGGTAATCATCCACGCCAGGCG
>JBGPCK010000023.1:0-32621 GCA_041481715.1 Thermoanaerobaculia bacterium
GCCACTCCCGCCTTGTCCGTCACGTCGGTGAAGGTCCCGTTGCCGTTGTTGCGATAGAGGATGTTGCGCCCGAAGTTGGTCACGTAGAGGTCGACGAAGCCGTCGTTGTCGAAGTCTCCGGCGACCACCCCCATTCCATAGGCCGCGTCCTTCAAGCCGGCCTTCTCGGTCACGTCGGTGAACGTGCCGTTGCCGTTGTTGCGGAAGAGGCGGTCCTGCGCGCGGGGGCTGCCCTCGGGCGGAAACGGGCCCGACTGGACGACGTACAGGTCCATCCAGCCGTCGTTGTCGTAGTCGAGCCACGCGAGCCCCGACCCCATCGTTTCGGGAAGGTGGTGCTCGGGTGTGGCGCCCCGCTCGTGTCGGAACTTCAAGCCGCTTGCGGCCGCGACGTCGGTGAAGACGACCGGACAGCCCGCGTCCCTGGCCACCGGCCCCGGGGCTTTCGGCGCGGGCGCGAGCAGCACCGCGAGAAGCGCGGCGACGAGGGGAGCCACGGTCACTTGTTCCTCACGCGGTCGTACTCGCGCTCGAGCTCGTAGCGCAGGGCGAGGTCCTCGGGCGCGAGCGCCACCGCCCGCTCGTACTTCCGGAGGGCTTCGGCGTCGCGGCCGAGCCGGATCAGAGCCCGCGCCGCGCCGCGGAGCGCGTCCGGATCGTCGGGGTGCCGCTCGAACTGCTCGAGCGCCCGCTCCGGCTGGCCGCTTTGCAGCGCGACCCAGCCCAAATTCAGCTCCGCCTTGCGCGAGGCACCCAGAGACGTCGCCTGCTGCTGGGCTTGAAATGCGGCCTGGTAGAGGGCGGCGTGCGACGCGCCCTCCTCCCGGCGTCCCGTCCGGGCAAGCAGCGTCCCGAGCGTGTAGTGGGCCTTGGCCATCTTCGGATCGAGCCGGAGCGCCTCGCGATAGGCCGCCTCGGCCTTGTCGAGCCTGGCCGCCGCCTCGTATGCCAGACCAAGGTCGAGTTGGATTTCCGAGGAGTTGGGCTGCAGCGCCGCGGCGCGCTCGAGCTCCGCCACGGCTTCCTCGGGCCGTTGCGCGCGATAGAGAACGCGGCCCAGGGTGTGGTGTGCCGCCAGCCGGTCGGGGGCGGCCGCGACGGCATCGCGAAGCCGGAGCACGCCCTCGTTGGAGCGGCCGCTTTCCGCCAGGGCGAGGCCGAAGTGATACGCGAGGTCGTAGTCGCGCGCACCGCTCTTCCAGACGATCTCGAGCTCGCCGGCGGCCTGCTCGAACCCCCCCTGCTCGATCAGCACCGCGGCGTACTTCCGGCGCAGAACCGTATCGGCAGGAGCGGACTTCAGGACCCGCTCCACCTCCTGGTTGCCGCGAACGAAATTCCGGACCTGCCACAGGTAGGACGCGAAGTCGAGGCGGGCGGCGTGATTGTCCGGGGCCAGAGCAAGGACCCTTTCAAAGGTCCCTTCCGCCTTCGGGTCTCTCAGCATGGCATAGGCGAGCGCGAGCTGATGCAGGGCCGGCACGGGCCGGGAAGACTTCGCGGCCGACCTTTCGAGTTCCGGAACCGCCTCCGCGGGCTGCCCCGCGGCGCGCAGCGCGGAACCGAGGACGAAGCGCCCTTCGGCGTTCTCGGGCTCGAGCTCCACTGCCTTGCGTGCCTGAGCGGCCGCCTCGGGCGCTTTCCCATTCTGGAGATACACGATCGCAAGCATGCGGCGCGGCTCGGGCCGCTCGGGTAGAGACTCGACCAGGCGCACGACCAGGGCCTCCGCCGCAGGGCCTTCACCCAGCGCCAAGAGGGTCTGGGCGAGCGCGAGCGCGACCGGCCCGTTCTGGGGATCCCGACGCAGGGCCTCCTCGTACAAACGCCGGGCGGTCGCGAGGTCCCCTTTGCGCGTCGCCTCGGCGGCCCGCGTGGCCACATCGGGGCCCGGTGGGGGCGCCTGCGAAGGAGCCCCGGGGACCGTCAACCCGAGGAATGAGGCGCCGAGCAGAGCGGCGATCACGGGAGCTATCGGCGTTCGGTGATCGGGATCGTCCGATTGAGCTTGATGTCCTTGTCAACGACGCTCTTCTTTCCGGACGGCCAGAGGACCTCGATGCGCTCGACCCGGCGAGCCTCGCCGAGACCGAAGTAGAGGGGCAGAACGCTCTGGGAGAGGTAACCGGACTTTCCGTCGTTGAACTGAGTGTAGGCCTTTCCGTCCGCGACCACCGTCACGCTGGCGCCGAGACCGTTGCGGTTCGACTGAGTGCCCGTCAGGGCGATCTGGACGAAGCGGATCGGGCGGCGCTGTGCGAGGTCGCTGACCAGAACTTGCGGCGCGGAATTGAAGTCGTTGGTAACGATGTCGAGGTCGCCGTCGCCGTCGAGATCGAAGATCACCGAGGAGCGCGTGCCGAGGGCACCCATCACGGTGATCTTCCCGGTCTGGCCCTCGCAGGCCAGGCGCGTCTTGCCTTCGGTCGCGCAATCGGTCTCGAACCACGGCGTGTGCGTCCGGCCGCCCTGGCGCGGCTCGACCCCCAGGACGAATTCCGCGTCCACGAAGCGTCTTCCGGACTCGTTCAAGAGGAGGGAGTTGATCCCGTAACGGAACGGGAAGCACATGCTGGCCGCGATGAAGACGTCCTGGAAGCCGTCCGCGTTCAAGTCTCCCACGCTCGGACCCCACGGCCAGTAGTTCTCCAACCCGACCCGGTCGGAGACCTCTTCGAATCGACCGCCGCCGACGTTGTGCCACAGCGCGTTGCCGAAGATGCTGTCGGCGCCGCCCTGGAGCATCTCTTCGGACCACTGCATGCGGGACTTGAGCTTCTCGCGCTCTGGACCGATGGGCTCGCTCATGTCCGAGTGCATGTCCGTGATCAGCAGGTCGATGCGCCCGTCATTGTCGTAGTCGAAGAACTTGATCCCCATCGCCCCCCAGGGGGTCTTCGGAAAGTGCTCTGCGGTTCGGTCGACGAACGCCTTCCCGCCCTCGTTCTCGAGGTAGTGGTTGTGCCCTTGCATGTTGAGCACATAGAGGTCGGGGAAACCGTCGCCGTTGAAGTCCGTGAACGAAGCGTCGCCGCTCCAGCCCGTGTAGGGCAGGGCGACGGCGTCGGTCACGTCGACAAAACGGTTGTGGCCGGTGTTGCGGTAGAGACGGCTCTTCTCCGTGCGCTCGGGCTTCAAGTGCCCGGTGAAGGCGTCCGCAAACCCGACGAGGTAGCCGCCAGGGCCGCGCTCGTCGGAGGTGTACTTGCCGACGTTGGCGAGAAAGAGGTCCAGCAGCCCGTCGTTGTCGTAGTCGAAAAAGACCGCACCCGAGGAGTGGCCGACGTAGTCGAGTCCCGCTACCTTCGAGACGTCCCGAAAGTGTCCTTTCCCGTCGTTCTCGAAGAGGATGTTGCCGCCTCGGACCGTGGTGACGAAGAGGTCCGGATCGCCGTCGTTGTCCGTGTCGGCAAAGGACGCCGCGACGCTCACGCGGTCGGCCACGCCGACGCCGGCGGTGGCGGTGATGTCGCGAAACTTCCCGCCGCCGAGGTTCTTCCAGAGCTGATTGCCACCGATCTGGTTGACGAAGTAGATGTCGGGCAGCCCGTCGCCGTCCACGTCGGCCACGGCGAGCCCTGTGCCGTGGTCGTAGTGGTTCGGCTTGTAGTACTTCGTCGAGTCCTCCGTCGCGTGATGGACGAAGGTGATGCCGCTCTCAGCGATGCGGTCGGAAAAGTGGAAGTCGTGAAAGACCTTCCACTGCTTCGCCGCGTTCTCCTGTTGGGCCTTGCGCGCCGCCAGAGTTTCGACTCCCGCGTCGTGGGGCGGGAAAAGCACCGGCACAGGCGCCTGCTCGGCGTGCGAAAAGACCACCACGCCTGGAGAGGACAGTCCGAGGCCGAGCCCCACGAGGCTCGCAGCGAAGCGTCGAGACGGAGGTCGCATCTTTTCCGCATTCTATTCCGCGGCGCGCCGGGCGATTCGCGCCCCACCGGGCGCCCTTGGGCCCGCGAGAGTCCCGTTCGTCCCACAAGAGGGAAGCGCCGAGAGTCACCTCTCGGCGCCCTAGCAACTTGGTTGCGGGGGAGGATTTGAACCTTCGACCTTTGGGTTATGAGCCCAACGAGCTAGCAGACTGTCCACTCCGCGTCAGGAAGGCGCGCATTATCGAAATGGGGTCAGGGAGGTCAAACGGGAGAACTTCCCTCAAGCGAAGCAAGAGGGTGGGACCGCTCTGGTTCCCTCCCTCCGGACAGAGGGAGTCGTCAGCGCGCCGGGGCGGCGGAGCGGGGGGCGGGGGTCGGTTTCGCCGTCAGTGTGCCGGGCGGGTAGCTGAGAACCAGGTCGGACGGCGCGACCAGCTGCAGCTCCTCGCGGGCGACGCGCTCGGCGGGGAACTCGTGCTTGTTGGCGGCCTCGACCTGGCTCTTCAACTCGTCGTTCTCGCGCTGCTTCGACGCGATCTCGGCGTCGAGCTGGCGGATCTTGGCGTGCGCGCCGGCGAGCTCGAAGACTCGGCGGTCGGAGAAGAGCAGGGCGCACAGGAGCACGGTCGAGACGCCGAGCGACATGAGAAACGCGACGAAGGGACGCGGGCCGCGGGAGGGTTGAAGCTCGGGCTCGGTCATGCCTGGAACGCCTCCCGCCCGGCGAAGACGCCGACCGCGGCGAGCTCCTCTTCGATCGTCAGCAGCCGGTTGTATTTGGCCAGGCGCTCTCCCCGCGAGGCGGATCCGGCCTTGATCAGGCCCGCGTTGACCGCCACCGCTAGATCGGCGATCGAGTCATCGGTGGTCTCTCCTGAGCGGTGCGACACGACGGTCTTGTAGCCGTTCGACTGTGCCAGGCGCACCGCTTCGAGCGTCTCGGTCACCGTGCCCACCTGATTCAGCTTGACCAGAAGGGCGTTGCCGATCCCGTCGGCGATTCCGGCGGCGAGAATCTTCGGGTTCGTTACGAAGACGTCGTCTCCCACGAGCAGGATGCGCCGGGACAGCTCCTTCGTCAAGGCGATCCAGCCCGCGCGATCCGACTCGGCGAGGCCGTCCTCGAGGGAAACGATCGGATACTCGCCGACGAGCTTCGCCCAGTAGGCGATCATCTCGTCGGAGGTCAGCGTCTTCTTCTCCCCTTCGAGCACGTACTTGCCCTTCTCGAAAAACTCGGAGGCAGCCGGATCGAGTGCGATCGCAACCTCCTTGGCCGGCTTGTAGCCGGCGGCTCCGATCGCTGTCATCAGGAGATCCAGCGCCTCGCGCGTCGAGGAGATGTCGGGCGCGAAGCCTCCTTCGTCTCCGACGCCCGTCGAGAGCCCCTTCTTCTTCAGGATGGACTTCAGCGCGTGGAAGACCTCGACGCCGCCCCGCAGGGCCTCGGCATATGTCGCGAAGCCGACCGGGCAGACCATGAATTCCTGCGGGTCGAGCCGGTTGTCGGCGTGCACGCCGCCGTTGATGAGGTTCATCATGGGAACGGGCAGCACCTTCGCGCCTGCCCCGCCGAGGTAGCGATAGAGCGGCAGACCCGAGGCCTCCGCGGCGGCGCGGCAAACGGCGAGCGAGACGCCGAGGATCGCGTTGGCTCCCAGGCGACCCTTGTTGGGCGTCCCATCGAGCTCGTTCAGGATCCGGTCGAGCAGAACCTGGTCGCGCGCATCGGCGCCCTTGATCTCTTCGGCGATCTCCCCGTTGACGTGGGAGACGGCCTTGCGCACGCCCTTGCCGAGGTAACGGGACTTCTCTCCGTCGCGCAGCTCCAGCGCCTCGTGCTCACCCGTCGAAGCCCCCGAAGGAACGGCGGCTCGTCCGGAGGCCCCGCCCGAAAGCAGAACCTCGACCTCGACGGTCGGATTGCCGCGCGAATCCAGGATCTCGCGGCCCATCACCTCTTCGATCTGAAAGCCCAAGCGATGACTCCTTCAGCCCTCGAGCAACTCCTGCCCCGCCTCCGCGAGGGCGTCGAGGTCCTTCTCCGAACGGGCTTCGACGTACACGCGCGCGACGGCCTCGGTTCCCGACTCTCGGACCAGAATCCACGAACCGTCTTCCAAAAGCAACTTGAGCCCGTCCACGAGGTTGACGGAGGCGACCCGGCGCCCCGCAAATGCCGCGGGAGGCGAGGCCCTGCGGGCCTTCAAAGACTCCCGCGCGCCATCCGCGAGCGCCAGATCCACTCGCCGCGAGTGGAAGGGCCCGATCTCCCTCTCGAGATCGGCGGTCAGAGCGTCGAGAGTCTTGCCCGTCGCGCCCACCATCTCGGCCACGAGCAGGTCCGCGAGGATGCCGTCTTTCTCGGGAACGTGGCCCTCGACGGTCAGGCCGGCGCTCTCTTCGCCGCCGAAGATGATCTCGCCCGCGATCAGCTTCTCGCCGATGTACTTGAAGCCGACGGGCGTCTCGTAGAGCGGCACGGAAAACTTGGCGCAGATCGCGTCGAGCGCGTGCGTCGTCGCCACACTTCTCGCCACACCGCCGCGCCTCCCCTTGCGGGCGAGCAGATCGAAGAGCAGCAGGGACAGGAGGCGGTTGGGCGGGGCGTACCGCCCCTTCTCGTCACAGACGCCGAACCGGTCGGCGTCGCCGTCGCAGGAGAGGCCCAGGCGCGAGCCGTGCGCGCGGACCTCCTCGCCGAGCCTTCCGAGCTCCTTTTCGCCGCACTGCGGCGATTCCCCTCCGAAGAGCGGGTCGGGGCGCGCGTTCAGGCGCAGCAGGCGCGCTCCGGACTTCTCGACATAGGCGTCGAGGAAGCCGGCGGACGTGCCGAAACGGAAGTCGAGCGAAAAGTGGGGCCCGCCGCGGCCGACGTCCGAGAGCCGGACCTTCTTTTCGAGGTCGGCCAGATAGGGCGAGACAGGATCGAAGGTCGGGACCGTTTCCGCCTCCGGAGCCGCCGCCTCCGGGAGGGCCGCGATCTCCTCCTCGACGCGGCCGGTCACCTCGGGCAGCGCCGGCGCGCCGTCGGAGGTCGAGAATTTGATCCCCAGGTACCGGGGCGGGTTGTGGCTCGCGGTAAAGTTGATCGCGCCGGCCGCGCCGCGGCGGAGGATTTCGAATGCGAGGACCGGAGTCGGAACCGGGCGCGCGGCCATCTCTGCCGGGAAGCCGAGGCGCCGGAGGATGCAGGCCGCTTCCGAGGCGAAGCGGTCGGCCAGAAAACGGGTGTCGTATCCGATGAGCACCGTCTGGCCGCCGCGCCCGCTTCGTTGGAGGACCCGCGCGATCGCGGTCACCACGCGCCGGGCGTTTCCAAAGGTGAACTCCTCGGCGAGAACGGCCCGCCATCCCGAGGTTCCGAACCGAATGCGGGACATGGCCGCGTGAAGCTAACACGAACGGCGCTCGTTTCCGGGCTGCTGGCCGCCGCGGCGTGCGCTTCTGCCCGCCTCGCACCGGTGGCCTCCACACCGCTCTTGCGAATCGTCGAGCCCGCGCCCGAGAAGCCGCTCCGGGAGACGTACCCTCCCTCCTCTCTTCCGGCCGAGCCCGTCAGGCGCGCCGTCTTCGAGCAGATCAACAAGGACCGCATCGCGCAGAATCTCGCGCCGGTGGAATGGGACGAGGGCGCCTCGCGCGTCGCCGACGTCTTCTGCGCCGCTCAAGTCGCCGAGAAGACGCGCGGACACTACCTGCGCAACGGCCTGCCGCCCTACGCGCGCACCGCTTTCGGCGGCGTGTTGGGTTACGCGTCGGAGAACTCGGCCTCCTGGAGCACGACGGCCACGTCCTTTCCGGAGACCCCGATCGAGCTCGCGCTCTCCGCCCACCGCTCCATGGTGGAAGAAACCCCGCCGCAGAACGGACACCGGCGCACCATCCTCGATCCGGAGGCGACGCACGTCGGCGTGGGTTGGGCGATGGCCGGCGGCCGGTTTCAGATGGCGCAGGAATTCCTGGCACGCGGGCTCGAACGGCTCGCGCTCAAGGCGGAGATGCAGGGGGCGGTCCTGCGCGTCACGGGCGCCGCCCGCCCTCCCCTGCGGCTCCAGTTCGTCACGATCGCGCGGGAGCCGCTGCCCGCTCGGCTGACCCGAGAGGAAGCCAGCGGCCGCACCTCGTACCGGTACCCCACCGCGGGCGAAGCCTACGTGCCCGAAGGGCACACTCAACTGCGCGTCAGCGGGACGGTGACGGTCGACCGAATCCATCTCGGACGGGACCGCGACTTCTCGTTCACCTTCGCCCCCGAGGAACCCGGGCTCTTCACGCTCGTGTTCTGGCTCTCGAAGATGGGAGACGACAAGACGAAACCCGGTGGTTCCGCCGTCATCCGGGTGGAGCCGTAGGCGTTGCTCACCGTCCTCGTCGTCGCAGAGCCACCCGGGCAAGGCCCGCAACAAGAGCCCGATTCGTCGCTCGAGGTCCTGCACGCGCGCGACGCCGAGGAGGCCGTCGAGAAGCTCGCGCGCAACCGACGCATCGACGCCGTGCTGGTTCTTTCGCAAGCGGAGGCGCCGGCCATCGTCGCCGCGATCCGCGAAGACGTTCTGGCCCCTCCGCCAATTTTTCTCGCCGAAGGATCGCCGCAGATCCCGGGAACGCGCGCGCTCGCCGCGCGGGAGCCGGCGCGGCTGGTCGAGCTGGTCGCCCAAGAGCTGGCGGGTTGATGCGCGGCTTTCCGCCACTCTCACCTTGTCCTTCCAAGCCCGGCTGGGCGAGAGGTCCCGGCTTGTCGGCATCATCGCGCTGGAGTCCGGGGCTGCGGCGGGGCCTCTGGCATCGTGATAAATTCATACATTCCTTATGTCTAGCTGCGGCGGCTGTGCGGTCGGTAACTCGCTCAATCCGGGAGGCCACTTCGTGGGCATCCGGATCAACCAGAACGAGGACGGACGTGTTGTCTTCTGCGACACCAGCGGGATCGATGTCAACAAAGGTCAGAGGATCGTCGTGGAAGGGGACGGCGGGTTCGAGTACGCGGAGATCACGACCCTCCACCCGATGATCGTCAAGCAGTGCCAGCTCCGGGAAGCCCGCCGCCTGGTCCGCGTGGCCAACGAATCCGACCTCTCGAGCTACGAGGCCAAGCGCCAGCGCGAGCAGCAGTTCTTCCACGACACCCGGGAGCTCGCGGCCCAGATGCGCCTCACCTTGAAGCTGATCCGGGCAGAAGAGACTTTCGACGGGCGTAAGTATTCCATTTACTACACTTCCGAGACACGCATCGACTATCGAAAGCTCGTCGCCGATCTGACGGTCAAATACCCGGTCCGTATCGAGATGCGGCAGGTGGGCCCGCGAGACGAGACCAAGATGCGCGGCGGGCTCGGGCCCTGTGGCCTGACCCTTTGCTGTTCGACGTTCCTGAAGGGCTTCCATCCCGTCACGATCAAGATGGCCAAGAGCCAGAATCTTTCGCTAAACCCTTCAAAAATCTCGGGGATGTGCGGCCGGTTGATGTGCTGTCTGGCCTACGAGGACGAGGGAGGCCGGCCCTCGGCAGAGGCCTCCTCCACCTCGAAAAAGCCTCAGAATTTTTCCTCAGAAGCACCCGTTTAGGGGGATAAGCGTCCCGCCTTTTTCCGGGGCCAAAGAGAGAAAATCGTGGCTGAAAGGAACTCGACCGGGAGCGCATTTCGAACGGGCGAGGACGCTCCCGGCAACCGCAAGCTGATCCGCCCCAACCTCTCGGAGCTTTCCGAGCGGTACCCGACGCGCACGTTCCAGCAGCGCAAGCAGGTGCCGCCCGAGCAGACGAACGCGGAGAGCTACTACTACCTCAAACAGATGGCCGCGAAGACCCCGATGGTCCTCGTTTTGAACGACGGCGAGGAGGTCCACGGCTGGATCGAGTGGTACGACAAGAACTGCCTGAAGGTAAACCGGGAGAAAGGGTCGAACCTGCTCATCCCGAAGACCTCGATCAAGTACCTCTTCAAGGAGTCGGATCTGGAGGGGCCCCGAGAAGGCAATCGGTAGCAGCGCCTTCGTTTGATCGAGGCGGCCCTCGCAGCCGCCCGGGCGGGGACAAGCCCCGCCCCTACGAATAGAAAACACTTCGAACGGCGCGCGCGGGGCCAGGCGAGACATTGGGGCGGACCTCGCTCCCGCCACAAATACAATCGTAGGGGCGGCCCTCGCGGCCGCCCGGGCGGGACGCGCGCTGACCCTACGCCTTCAGCGCGCTCCTCTCCCTGAAAGCACGGCCGGCACGGTCTTCAGCAGGATCTTCAGATCCAGCATCGGCGACCACGTGTCGATGTACTTCAGGTCGAGCTCCATCCACCGGTCGAAATCTAGGTCGTTCCTTCCGGAGATCTGCCACAGGCACGTCATGCCCGGACTCATCGAGAGACGACGCCGCTGCCAGGGCTCGTAGCGCGACACCTCCTCGGGCAGCGGCGGCCTCGGCCCCACCAGGCTCATGTCGCCCAGGATCACGTTCCAGAGCTGCGGCAGCTCGTCGATCGAGAGGCGCCGTAGAACCCGGCCGACGGGAGTCAGCCTCGGGTCCAGCGATGACTTGAACACCGGGCCCGACATCTCGTTTAAGTGCGAGATCTCCGAAAGGCGCTCCTCCGCGCCCGTGTACATCGTGCGGAACTTTCTGAGCGTGAAGTGCCTGCCGTTCAATCCGCAGCGCGTCTGCGGGAAGAGGATGGGCCCGGTCGAGGAGAGCTTGATCGCCATCGCGGCGAGGATCTGGATCGGGAGAGTCAGCAGGAAGAGCAGCAACGAGAGGACCAGGTCGACCGCCCGCTTGACCACGAGCTGCATGGGGTTGGACGGCGTCGTCGTGAAGGAGAGCAGCGGCACTCCGTCCAGCTCCTCCAGGACCGGCCGCGCCAGCACGTGCGGGAAGATATCGAGCGAGACGTGCGCTCGCACGCCGTGGCGCTCGGCCACGAGCAGGGCCTCCTCGTAATCGCCGAGCTTGCCCTTCTCGATCACGAAGATGAGCTCGTCGACGACGTCGCGGACGAGGGTCGTCTCCAAATCGGCGATCTTCCCGAGACAGGGCCAGCGATTGGCGCGGCGGATCTCGCCGCCGTTCTCGTCGTCGAGGTACCCCACGACGCGGAAACCCCAGTGGGGATGCGCCTCGAAGAAATCCGCCATGGAGGCGGCCTTGCTCCCGGTCCCGACGATCAGCACCGTTCGAAAGTTGTAGCCCCGCGCGCGCACCCACCGCGAAGTCAGGCGCAGCGCGACCTTCTCGCTCGCGAGAAAAGCGAAGTTGATGATGCCAAAGACGACCAGGAACCAGCGGCTCACGAAGTCCAGGCGCAGGCCGTACACGATCAGGGCGAGCAGCGCCGTGCCTCCGAAGGCGACGCGGGCGGCCGCCCAGATCTCCTCGCCGAGAGGCAGCGTGCGGTGGCTACGGTAGAAGCCCGCCCCGAAGAAGAGGAGCCCCCAGATCGGCAGGATCAGCGTCAGCAGAAAGAAGTACTGCTCGAAGGGATGAAGGGGCAGGGGGAAGACCCGCGGCAGGAGGTGGGTCAGGACTCCTTCGCGAAGCACATAGGCGAGGGGGAGCGAAAGCGCCGTTAGGGCCAGATCTCCAGCCAGTACCCCGAGGGCTACCGCGCGCGCCTTCTGCTTCAGCATGGTTTTCCGGCCGCGGCCCGAGGGCCGCTAAACGCTGCGCATGTTATGAGATGAGCGCCCTTCCTTCAAGAACAGCCTCGTAGCGGCTGGCGACGTCCTCCCACCGATACCGCTCCTGGACCCGCCGGCCTGCCTGTTCCTTCCATACGGAGTAACGACCGGGATCGTCCAGGATCTCGGTCAAGAGACGCGCGAGGGTCTCGGGCCGGTGGACGTCGAAGGGCAACGCCGCTCCCGCCGCCACTTCCTCGTTCTCGGGAGACGCGTGGTAACAAACGACGCGGCCATAGCCCAGCGCTTCGACCAGCGCAGGATGCGTGCCTCCGACCTCGGTCGCCTGCACGTAGACCTCGGCGTTGGCGAGCAGCTGCCGGTAACCTTCCCCATAGATTGCCCCGGGAAAAAGGACGCGCGGGTCGGCGTCGCGCCGGACCCGGGCAATGTAGTCGGCGGCGTAGGGCGCGTCGCCGACCACGACGAGCGGCGTCTGTCCCGGGACACTCCGGTAGGCCCGCACGACCGCATCGGCGTTGTTCTCGGGCTCGAGGCGTGAGACGTAGAGCGCGTACGCTTCGGGTACCAGCCCGAGGCGCTCGAGCGTGTCGCGTCCAGCCGGCTGCGGCAAGTCGCCGCCGTACGGGATGAAGACGCTCTCGAATCCGTACCGCTCACGGTAGTACTGCTGAATGACGCGCGCGTCCGAAACGACCGCGTCGGGCACGATCGTCGACAGCCGCTCCGACACCCGATAGGCCCACCGCCCGGCGAGGTTCCACTTGCGGCGGTTTCGCTCGAGGCCGTCGACATTCAGGACGACGCGCGTCCGGCCCAAGACGCGGGGCAGGAAGCTCGCCGCCGCATTGATGGCGTTGCAGACGAGAATGGCGTCGAACCGCTCGAGCGCCGCGTCGAAGCCGGACAACATGCCGTGGACGATCGTGTCGAGGTATTTCGAGGGAATCGTCGGCAGGACGCGAACGCGCGCCCCGCGCCATTGCGAAAGATCCGGCTCGGCGTATCGCGAACGGGTGTAGACGGTGACCTCATGCCCGCGGGCCGCGAGCCGGGCCGAGAGCTCTTCCGCCAGCGTCTCGAAGCCGCCGTAACGCGCCGGGATGCCGCGGGTGCCGAGGATGGCGAGGCGCATGGAAAGAAGCTATCAGCCGCGTGAGAATCGGCGAACCTTTTCCCGGATCTCCCGCCGCTTCGCCCAGAGCCTCTTTCGGTTCTTCCACAGCCACCCGAACGCCGGCAGTGACGACCGCTCGACGGTCAGACAGGCCCCGAGCACGACAAGATCGCGCGCCAGCGTGGGGACGAGTGTGGCCAGGAACTCGCCGCCCGACTGGTTGTTGATGCGCAGCAGGAAGCGATTCTTGACGGAGTGGAGGTTCGCGAGCGCAGACATCTCCCGGCGACGGGAGGGCAGGTTGCGCCGCCGGTGGTACGCGACCGCGCCCGGCACGTAGAGGCACTTCCAGCCCAGATGCCGCAGCCTCCAGGCCAGATCCGCATCCTCGCGGTAGAGGAAGAAGTCGCCGTCGAAGTAGCCGGTCGAGATCTTGGCGCTCTCCAGGGCCTCGCGGCGGTAAAAACCGGCCGCACCGGTCGATCCCGCGATCTCCTGTTCCGCGAGATACCGTCCCGCCGCTTCCTCTTCCGAGCCCCGATCGAAGTGCCTGCCCGAAGCGTGGAAGACGATGCCTGCGGAATCCAGACGTGGCGTCGCGAGAAGCTCCGGGCCCTCGGCGCGAAGAATGCGCCCCGACGCCGAGCCGAAGTCGGGCCGGTCATCGAGTCGGGCGACCAGGATCGAGACGAAGTCTGCCTCGAGGCGGCAATCGGGATTCAGGGCGAGCACGTAGCGGCCGCGCGAGGCCTCGATGCCGGCGTTCATCGCCGCCGAGAAGCCGACGTTTTCGGGCAGCGCGATCAGCCGCGCGCCGGGGGCCAGGCGGCGCGCCAGATTTGCCGAGCCGTCCCTCGAGGCGGCATCCACGACGAGCGTCTCGACGGCGACGCCGTGTTGCTTCTGGGCGCTCGCGAGCGAGAGCGGAAGGTCCGCCGCGGAGTCGTGCGTGACGAGGATGATGGAGACATCGATCATGAAGGCGGGTCCCCGAGAGCGACGCGGAGAACGCCGAGGTAGGCGCGGGCGGACTCGCCCTTTGGACGCGGATCGGAGCGGCGCAACGGAAGCGCTGCCAGGCGCAGGAGCATTCCTGCCGCGAGCAGCGCCCGGTACGCCGCCCACGAGAGCCGCCCGTAGTGGCGGCGCCGGTATCGCACCGCGTTGCGGTAGTAGATCGAAAGGAACCGCGCATACCCGAGCCGCTCGGAGGAGACGCCGCCGCGGTGTCGGAAGCTGGCCAAGGGCCAGTAGAGGATCTTCCCCAGGGAGACCAGGCGCGCGCACAAGTCGACGTCCTCGAACCAGGCCGGAACGAATTCCTCCGCGAATCCCTGGAGTCGCCGGAAGGCTTCGGCGCGGACGGCGAGCGCGGCGCCTGCGGCTTGCTCCACCTCGAAGGGGACGTCACGATCGAAATCGGCGTATCGAAAGCGGCGGCGGCCGGCATTGTTCGGAAAGAGATGGTCCCAGAGCAATAGCTCCCGAGCGTCGGAGGAGAGAGTCGGCAGTTCGCGGAGCTGAAACGTGAACTGATCCTCGCGGCCCGGCGGTGCGAGGCGCCCAGCCGGCGATTCCCGGCGTCTCGATCCCACGGCCTCGAGCAGCCGGGGCGCGAGCGCGACCGCCTCGGGGTGCAAGCGGAAGCCCCGGACGAGCTCCGAGAACGGATCGCCCTCGGCGCGGGTGTCGGGGTTCAGAAACAGAAGCACGGACGCGGCCGCCTGGGCCGCCCCCTGATTCGCCGCCGGTCCGTAACCGCGGTTCTCGGTGTTGAAGATGACCGTGGCGTCGGGCCAGCGTCCGTGAAGCTCCTCGAGCCGCACGTCCTCGCCGCCGTTGACCACGACCGTGAGAGTGACTCGCGGACCGCCGGGCGGGACCGCCGCCCGCGCGGCCGCAAGCGAGGAGACCGCGTCGCAGAGCTCCGCCGCGTCGTTCCAGGAGACGACAATGACGGCGACCTCCGAGGCGGGCGTCTCGGTCAAGAGATCGACCGAACCGGCATGGTCACGGTCCGGTGTTTACGGCGGCCGAGGGCCAATCCGCCAGGCGCCCGGTCTCCGTCCGGAATCGGAGCGCCTCGAGCGGCAGGCCGGGCCAGACCAGAAAGGGCAACGCCGCGCCTTTCCATCCGAGCTGACGCGCGTGCGCCAGGTCCGCGCGCAGGAGTCGGCCGAGGCTGCCGCGAATGCGGCGTGGCTCGAAGTTGCGAAACAGCGTGCGCCACCGATTGCGCGCCGTCCACACGGCGCGCCGAAAGGGCGTCCGGCTTCCGGTGCGGGAGCCCTCGTGCCGCGCGGTCGCCCCCGGGTCGCAGGCGAAGCGCCATCCCGCCCGCGTCAGACGCAAAGAAAGGTCCGCGTCCTCGTAGTACGCGAAGAACGCGTCGTCGAAGACCTGACCGTGTGCGGCGACGGAGGCCAGCGCCTCCCGGCGATAGAGCGCAGCCGTGGCGGAAACCCCCGAGACCTCGAACGGGCCTTCCGGCACCGCCGAGGGCCGGGCGCCGGCAAACGTCGGGACCGCCTCGCCGCGATCGGTCCAGTTGATGCCGGCGGTATCGACGCGGTTGCCCTCGGCGTTGAGCACCAACCCCTGGACCGCGGCCAGCCGCTCGTCGAGTGCCAGGCGTGCCGCCAGCCGCGCCGTGTAGTCCCGCTCGACCGTCGCGTCGTTGTTGAGCAGGAGCACGTAGGCGGAGCGCGTGCGGGCGATCCCTTCGTTGGCCGCGCCGGCGAAGCCGAGGTTGCGCGAGAAGGGGACGACCCGCACTCCGCGAGCCTCCCGCGCCAGCCGCTCCCGCTCCTCCGCCCGCGAAGCGTTGTCCACCACGAGGACGGACAGACCGATCCCCTCCTGCGCCTCCAGGCAACGGATCGCCGCGAAGAGGGAGTCGCCGCCGTCGCGGTTGACGATCACGGCGTCGACGTCGGGAAGCGGTAAGGGGCGGTTCAAGGCCTTTGCAGCAACGACGCCACGCAGCCGGACGAGGGCCGAGAGCGATCCGGTTCGGTCGAAGAAAACGGCGAGAGCTCGGTCATCAATGGTGCGGGCGGACCCGGGCGCGATATAAATCGCGTTCACTCATGCTACCACGCGACTTTCTGAGGGAGAACGCAGAGCGCCTGCTTGGCGAGTGGCCGGAGCGATTCGCGGGCTCCGGTCTCGAGCGGTTCGTCGAAGTGGACCGGCGGCGGCGCGATGCGGTCACCCGCCTGGAGGAGAAACGGCGGCGGCGCAATGAGCTGACCGCCGTCAAGAGCAAGCCCTCTCCCGAGGGGCTCACCGAGATGAAGGCCCTGAAGGAGGAGATCCGAGAGCTCGAGGCGCAGGCCGAACGCGACGACGCCGAGCTTGCGGAGGTCGAGGGTCGCATCCCGAACGTTCCGTTGCCGAGCGTCCCCCGCGGGAGAGACGAGACCGCCAACCGCGTCGAAAGAAGTTTCGGGGAGCCGCGCCGGTTCGACTTCGAGCCGCAGGCCCACTGGGACCTCGGGCCGGCCCTCGGGATTCTCGATTTCGAGCGGGGCGCCCGGCTCGCAGGCGCCCGCTTCACGGTTCTCCGAGGGGCGGGGGCACGGCTCTCCCGCGCGCTCGGCGCGTTCATGCTCGATCTCCACACGCGAGAGCACGGTTACGAAGAGGTCTCTCCGCCGGTCTTGACCAACGCCGCCTGTCTCTTCGGAACGACGCAGCTCCCAAAGTTCGAAGAGGACCTCTTCAAGACGCGCGAGGGGTACTACCTGATCTCGACGGCGGAGATCCCGCTCACCAACCTTCACCGTGAGGAGGTCCTCCCCGCGGCCGCGTTGCCCCTTTCCTACACCGCCTGCACCTCCTGTTTCCGCGCCGAGGCGGGGGCGGCGGGACGCGACACACGCGGGATGATCCGGCAGCACCAATTCGAGAAGGTCGAGATCGTGACGATCACGCTGCCGGAAGGCTCCGAGGCGGCCCTCGAGAGGCTGACCGGACACGCGGAGGAAGTTCTGCGGCGGCTACGCCTGCCCTACCGCGTCGTCTCGCTGTGCACGGGAGATCTCGGGTTCGGGGCCGCAAAGACCTACGACCTCGAAGTGTGGCTGCCGGGACAGAACGCCTTCCGGGAGATCTCGTCCTGCTCGAGCTTCGGAGATTTCCAGGCGCGGCGCGCGTCGATCCGCTTCCGGCGCTCCGAAGGGGAAAAGGCCGAGTTCGTCCACACGCTGAACGGATCGGGCCTCGCGATCGGGCGGACCCTCATCGCCGTCCTCGAAAACTACCAGCGCGCGGACGGGTCGGTCGAGATCCCCGAGGCCCTGCGGCCGTACTTCGGCGGAGACGAGATTCGGGTTTGAGGCCTTCTCGGGCTCGACTCACCTCGCCGAACTGCCTTGAAAACTCTCTTCCGGAGCCGGGCGAGCGGAAGGTGACGGCGCCCCACCATCTCTTGCCCGGCTCCGCTTGAGTAACGGCGCCCTACCGGTACGAGCCCGACTCCGGTACAAGAGCCCCGGCGGACACGACCATCTTCATCGCCTGCTCGGGCGTCATCTCTAGGTACGTCACGCGCTCCTCGGGCACGACGAGCAGAAAGCCGGTCGTCGGGTTCACCGCGCTCGGGATGAACACGCTGCAGAGCTTTCGCCCCGTCTTTTCTCCCGCCTCGCCGGCGGTCGTGGACGTCACGAAACCCAGTCCCCACGAGCCCGGGGAAGGGAACTCCACGATCGCCACGCGCCCGAAGGAACCGGAGCGGGAGGGCCCGAGCAGCAGCTCCGCGATTTGACGCAACGTCGCGTAGATCTTGTTGATGAGGGGAACGCGATGCATGACGCGGTCCCACATCGCAAAGACCCTCCGCCCGAGCAGCCCGGCGGTCAGCCATCCGAGCAGCAGGAGCAGGAGATTCAGCAGGAGGAAGCCGAGGCCGAAGACCGAAATCCCACGCGCCCGAAGCTCCCCGCCGATGATGCTGTCGAAGAACGCGAAGAGATTCCAGGCGACCCAGACCGTGAGGGCGGTGGGCGCGAGGACGACGATCCCGGCGATGTAGTAGCGGCGAACGCGCGCACCAAAGCCGGCGGCCACGGGGAAGATGGTAACCCGCTCGCGGATCCCCTGTCATATATTCCGCGCGGCAGAGAATTCGATTGATCAACACGAAGCTCTCCAACCGGTACGAGATCATCGGCGAGCTCGGCCGCGGCGGGATGGGCGTCGTCTACCGAGCCCGCGATCCGCTGCTTTCGCGCGAGGTGGCCGTCAAGCTGATCTCTTCGACCGATCTCGCCCCGGAGATCGAGGAGCGCTTCCAGCGGGAGGCCCAGATCGTCGCGCAGATGGACCATCCGGCCATCGTTCCGATCTACGACCTCGGGCGGCACGAGGGCTCCCTTTTCTTCGTGATGCCTCTGGTCGGCGGCACGACGCTGCTGCGGCTGATCCGGGAACAGTCGCTACGCCTGGGCGAAGTCGTGGACATCGGCATTCAGGTCGCCGACGCGCTCGAGTACAGCCACGCGCGCGGCGTCGTGCATCGAGACATCAAGCCGGCCAACATCATGGTGACGCGGGACGAAGGCGGCCCGGGCGCGCGGGTGCGGGTGATGGACTTCGGTCTCGCCCACGCGACCACCGAGTCGCGGCTGACCAAGACGGGCACGCTCGTGGGGACCATGGCCTACCTCTCCCCCGAACAGGTGGCCTCGCGCGCGTTCGACGGCCGCTCGGACATCTACTCTCTGGGGATCGTTCTCTACGAGTGCCTCGTCGGCGAGCCGCCGTTCACCGGCGAGGTCCAGTCGATCCTCTACCGCATCGTCCACGAGATTCCACAGCCCCCGCGGGCGCTGGGCGCCGAGATCCGCGAGGAGCTGCAGGACGTAATCCTGCGCTGCCTCGAGAAGGACCCGGGAAAGCGCCCCCAAAAAGCCGGGCAGCTCGCCGAGGCCCTGCGGCGCCACCGCGCGAGCCTCGCCTCCGATGAGTTCCGGATGTCCGTCGTCCTCTCCGCGAGCCGCGTCATCCAGCGACCGGCCGCGACCGCCTTTGTCGGCCGCGAGAAGGAGTTTGCCGAGCTGCAGCGCCGCTTGAACGCCGCCATCGCCGGAGAATGCCAGTTCGCGGTCGTGGCCGGCGAGCCGGGAATCGGCAAGACGCGGCTCCTCGAGGAATTGAAGAATCTCGCTGCGGTCCGCAAGATCCGGGTTCTCTACGGCCGGTTCATGGAACAGGACCGCTCGTTCTCCTACCAGGGCTTCTGCGAGCTCATCGAGGATTACTTCCAGGCCCGCGACCCCGGCGGCTCCGGCGAGCGACCCGACTTCTCCGATCTCGCGACCGACCTGATCGCGCTCTTCCCCCAGCTTTCCGAGATCGGCGAGCTGCGCTCGGGCGCCGGCGCCGATTCCCGGATCGCGGCCCCCGCCGAAGAGCGCAAGGCCGAGGATCGGATCCAGATCTTCGAGCTTCTGGCGCGCACGCTCACCCGGATCGCCGCCGGCAAGCCCCTGGTTCTCATCCTCGAGAACCTCCACGGCGCGGAGGTCTCGATCGAGGCGCTGCAGTACATCGTGCGGCGACTGCGGCCCACGCCCACGTTGATCGTCGGGAGCTACCGGCAGACGGAAACCGACAAGCGGCATCCGCTGATCCGCGTCCTCGAAACCTTCGCGGACGATCCGCGCTTCGTTTCGCTCACGCTCGGCCCCTTCTCCCCGTCCGAGCATCGCTTGCTCGTCGAGTCGCTGGTGGGTGCGCCGAAGGTCTCCGACGAGCTGGCGCAGCGGCTTCGGGATGCGACGGAAGGCAACCCCTTCTTTACCAAGGAACTGATCCGCTCGCTGGTCGAGTCCGGCGGGATCGCGAAGGACGACACAGGCGCCTGGAGCTTTTCGAAGGAAGCCGACATCTCGGCCGACGCCCTTCCCGCGACGATCCAGCAGGCCGTCGAGAAGAGAATCGAGAAGCTCCCCCAGGAGCTCCGGGACCTTCTCTCCGTCGCATCGGTGCTCGGCAAGACCTTCGACTCGAAGGACCTGGAGATCCTCACGGAGGACGTTAAGGACCTCGACGACGATCTCGATCGGCTCGTGCGCGAAGCGATGCTGGAGGAGGAGCGGGAGTCCCGCGGGGACCGGCTCACCTTCTCGAGCGGAATCGTCCGCGACGTCCTCTACGCCGCGCTCTCGCGCCGCAAGCGCCGCTCCCTCCACCGCAAGTACGCCGAGCTGATCGAAAAGCGTTATGCCGGCCGGCTCGAGCGCGTCTATCCGGAGCTCGTCCACCACTTCTCTCAGGCCGATGTCCCCCAGAAGACCGTCGAGTACGGCCTGAAACTCGCGCAGAAGTCGCTGGACGCATTCAGCCCCGACGACGCGATCCGCGTGGCCCGCATCGCGCTCGACTACCTCGAAGACGCGGAGGAGGCCGCCGACCGGCCGCTCGAGGGCCAGACGCGACTTCTCCTGGCGCAAGGACACCGCATGGCGGGCAACGCCGACGCGGCGCTGCGGGAGGCGGAGGCCGCGATCAAGGTCTTCGAGGGCGAGAAGCAGCCCGGCCGAGCCATCGAGGCTGTTCTGCTGGCCGCGGAAACTTCCTGGCAGGCGCGCCGGATCGACGACGCGCGCCGGTGGGTCGAACGGGGAATCGAGTCCGCGCACGCGACCGGGCACGCCGAGCACTCGACGAAGCTCCTGAAGCTGGCCGCGACCCTGGCAAATCTCCGCGGAGAATTCGAGAAAGCGGCGGCGTACCAGGCCGAGATCGAGACGCTCACGCCCCTGGAGCGGGAGGCCGAGGAAGAGATCCCGCGCGGGGGAACGCTCGCCGTGGCCGTCGCCAATCCCATCGCGGCGACCGAGCCGGGCAACTACGAGACTAACGAAGAGCAGGAGGTGCTCTCGAACGTCTTCGAAGGGCTCGTCACGACGGACGCGCAGGGGAATCTCGCCCCTTCGCTCTGCGAGAGCTGGCTCCTCGGCGACGACGCGCGCTCCGTGCGGCTGCGCCTGCGCCCGGGCGTCGTCTTTTCGGACGGGGCTCCCCTGACGGCCAAAGCGGTCAAGGCCTCACTCGAGCGGTCGATCCGTCTTTCGAAGGACCAGATGCCCGCGGCGTTCGTCGCGATTCGGGGCGTGCCCGAGTATCTCAACGGGAAGACGGGAGACGTGGCCGGCATCACGGCATCCTCCGAGCAGGAGATCGAGATCCGGCTCCGGGATCCGCTCCCGATCTTCCCATCGCTTCTGACCGATCCCCGGACGGCGATCGTCTCGGGCGTACGGGCGGAAGACGAAAAACCCCTCGGCACCGGGCCCTTCCAGGTGGCGCTCCACACACCCGATCGCGTGATCCTCGAGCGCAATCCCCGCTACGCCCGCGACCCCGCGAGGGTCGACCGCGTCGAGTTCCGCGCGTCGCTGGCGGCCTCGGCCATCGCCGAGGGTTTACGCTCCGGTTCGCTCGACATCGCTCGCGATCTGCTCCCACAAGACCTCGAGTCAATCCTGCGCGAAGCCCGCTTCCGCGAAGGCCTCGTCGAGACGCCCAAGAAGAACACGTACTTCTTGATTTTCCATTCGGGCACCACCGCCGGGTCCAACGTCTCGCTGCGGCGCGCTCTCGCGAGCGCGGCCCGTACTCAGGACCTCGTCTGGGGCACGCTCGGGCGCTTCGCCCTGCCGGCCACGGGCCTGATCCCTCCCGGAGTTCTTGGCCACGACGCGGGGCGACGCCAGCTCCATCTGCCGCGGGAGAAAGCGCTGGAGATGATTCGCACCTGCGGACTGCCGACGCCGGTGCGGCTCCGGGCCTCCGTGCACCCCATCCTGCGCAACCAGTATGCCGCGCTGACGCAGGCTCTCTTCCGCGTCTGGGAGGACCTCGGGGTCGAGGTCGAGGTGGCGACCAAGACGATGCCCGAGTTCCTCGAGTCTTGGCATGCCACGCAAGGCATCGACATCATGCTCGGACGCTGGATTGCCGACTACGACGACCCGGACAACTTCACCTTCACGCTTTTCCACTCCGGGACGGGTGCCGCCCGCAGCTATTTCGCGTCGCCCGAAACCGACCGCATCCTGGAGGAGGCGCGGGGCGAAGCCCGGCCGGCCGCCCGCGAGGTCCTCTACCGCAAGTTCGAACACGCGCTTCTGGACCCCGCGATTCTGGTGCCGCTCTTTCACGATGTCGATTACCGGATCGGAAGCCCGAGGGTCCGGGGCCTTCAGTTGCGCAGCACCGCCCCCAACGTCAACTACGCCGAGCTCGGAAAGGCGGAAGCACCCGCGCGGCCGGCCGCGCCCGAACGGCAGACGGGCGGAGGCACGCTTCATGTGCCGATCGCCGGAGTCGTCCGGAACTTCGATCCGGCGCTTTCCCTCACGGCTGAGGATGCAGAGGTGCTGCCGACCGTCTACGAGACGCTTACCTACGCGGTGGACGGGACCCGGATCGTCCCCTGGCTCGCCGAGGAGGTTCTCACCGAGAACGAAGGAACGCGATTCCGGTTCCGGCTGCGCCCACGCGTGCGGTTCCACGACGGGCGCCGTGTCACGGCGCGCGACGTCCGCCACACGTTCGAACGGCTGTTGCTCGACCGCCAGAGTGGCAGCCGCTGGGTGCTGCTGCCGGTCCGTGGGGCCGAGCGGCTCCTCGAAGGCGCGGCGACCGATCTCGAGGGCTTTCACATCGTTTCGCCGTCGGAGTTCATCATCGATCTGGAGAAGCCCGTCTCGTTCTTTCCCGCCATGCTTTCGTACAGCAATGCGGCGATCGTTCCGGAGGGGACCGGAGGCATCGGCAGCATGGGAGAGGGGGCGGTCGGCACCGGACCGTTCCGCATGGTCGGCTTCGAGCCCGGCCGGCGACTCGAGTTGGAACGCAATCCCCACTACTGGCGGGAGGGATATCCGAAAAGCGAGGGTCTGGTCTTCCGGTTCGGCGTCTCGCCGCAGGAGATCCGCAACGAGTTCCTCGCCGGGCGCTTCTCCCTGGCATCGGACCTGCTACCGGCGGACGCCGAAGCGTTTCGGCACGATCCCCGATTCGCCTCGAGCTATCGCGACGGCCCGCGCCTGACCACCTACTATCTGGCCTTCAACAGGCATCGCGGACCGCTCCGAGACGTGGAGCTGCGGCGCGGCCTCGTCCGCGCCATCGACGTCGCCGGATTCGTGCGCCGGAACCTGGGGCGGCTGGCCATTCCGGCCACCGGCATCATCCCGCCCGGCCTGCTCGGCTATTCCGCTGCCGGTTCGAGCTCGTCGGCCGAATCGGGAGGGGGGCCCCCGGACAGTTCCGTGGAAGCGACGGTCTCACGGGAGACGATCGAGCTCACGGCCGGTGTCCATCCCATTTTTTTCAGCGAATTCTCGGCCTTCTTTCGAGAGCTGACGGAAGCGTGCCGCGAGATTGGATTTCTCATCCGCCCCATCAACACGACGATGGCCGAATACATCGAGTTGGCCCGAACCGGAGGAGGAGACGTCAGCGTCGGGCGCTGGAACGCGGATTATCCTGACGCGGACTCGTTCGTTCACGGCTTCGTGCACACCGTAGCCGGTTTTCAGGGGCGCCACATCGGCGACCCCGAGCTCGACCGGTTGGCCGACCGGGGGCGCGCCGAAACCGATCCGCGCCTGCGACACTCGATCTACCGGCAGGTCGAGGAGCGCATCGCCGGCGAGGCACTGCTTCTCCCGCTCTTTCACGACCAGGTCTACTGCTTCGCGCGGCCGGAAGTCGAGGGCTTGACCTCTGTGAGCCAGGGAAACCCGATCATCCCCTACGAGCGCCTCTGGATCCGGCGGTAGCAGAGAGAGGTGCCGGTCAAACATTCCGGGCACAAGCAAAGTGCATGAGTGCGTGCCTGATCCGAGTGCACGAGTGCCGTGCCTGATCCGAGTGCATGAGTGCCGTGCCTGGCCCCAGTGCACGAGTGCCGTGCCTGGCCCCAGTGCATCAGTGCCGTGCCTGACCCCAGTGCATCAGTGCCGTGCCTGACCCCAGTGCACGAGTGCCGTGCCTGACCCCAGTGCACGAGTGCCGTGCCTGACCCCAGTGCATCAGTGCCGTGCCTGGCCCCAGTGCACGAGCGCCGTGCCTGACCCCAGTGCATCAGTGCCGTGCCTGGCCCCAGTGCATGAGTGCGTGCCTGACCCCAGCGGACCCCCAGCGGACCATCGCACCAACTTCCGGGCTCCCGTTCTTCTTGAAAACTTTCGGCCGCCGGCCACGAAGCGGCCGCCTGCGGCCGAAAGTCAGAGGCTTGGTCGAGGCCGTCGCACGACGGCCGAAGACGGCGCCGGCTCCGCCGACGCCTACCCAGCGGGCGCGCACAGCGCGCAACCGCTGGTTTCAAACTCGAAGCAGATCCACTAACATCCGCGACGCGGCCTATTACCGGAGAGGTGGGTGAGAGGCTTAAACCAGCGGTTTGCTAAACCGCCGTAGGGCTAATAACCCTACCGCCGGTTCGAATCCGGCCCTCTCCGCCATTGCTCGAACCCTCCCAAGCTAAGATCCCGACGCGTGAAGCGCCGGACCTTCTGGACGACTGCGGCCATCCTCCTTCTCGCCGGCGCCGGGGTCTGGTTCTATCAGAACGCGTCGCTCCCACGCTTGCGCAAGGACTTCCTGCCCTGGATGGAGCGGCTCGGCCGGTACCGGGACGCCTGCGAAGCCACGCGTCGGGCGCTGCGAAGCCGCGTCGCGACCACGGCCGATCCCGAGGGCATCGCGGCGCTGCGCGCCTGGGCGTGGAAGGACCTCGACCGGATCGGCTACGTGGACTATCGCGTCGAGAGACCGAAGCACGAGATCGGGCGGCACCGGGAGAGAACGGAAGGGCGAGTCCGCTTCACTGTGGGCGGGTTCCGGACGGATGGGACGCGCATCGAGAGAAGCGCCGAGGCGCTCTTGGCCGCGGAGTGGGACCCCTCACCCCAACCCTCTCCCGCCGGGAGAGGGGGCAGAGATCCCGCGGGGAGAGGGGGCGGAGTGCGATTCGAGAGGGTTGTCTCAGAACGCAGCGAGGCGAATCCGCGTTTCCGTAACGCCACGGCGCAAGCCGGGCTCGGTGCGCCGCGCACCGACCCACCTTACAAGCTGATCAATTGGCTGATCAGCGACCTCTGGCCGGGCTCGGGGGTCGCCGTCCTCGACTACAACCGTGACGGCTTCGAGGACCTCTTCGTTGGCGACGGCGTTCGGTCGATCCTCTACCAGAACGACGGCCGCGGACACTTCACCGACGTGACCGCGAAGGCGGGCCTCGCGAAGTCCGCAACGGAAGGTATCCCGGCCACGGGTGTGGCCGCCGGCGACGTGGATGGCGACGGCTACCCCGATCTCTTCGTCACCAACGCCTTCGGTCCCGCCCGGCTGTTCCGCAACCGGGGAGACGGCACATTCGAGGAGATCACCGATCGCTCGGGTATAGCCATCTCTGGAAACGCGCGCTCGGCGGCCTTTGCCGACGTGGACGGCGACGGCGACCTCGATCTCTTCGTCTGCGTGACCGGCGACTACTACCACCAGTTGCCCGACCCGCCCTTCGACGCGAACGACGCGAAGCCGAACAAGCTGTACTTGAACGACGGGCACGGCCGCTTCACCGACGCGAGCGAGGCCTGGGGGCTCGGCGAGGCCTCGCGCTGGTCGCTCTCTTCGCTCTTTGCCGACTACGACGGCGACGGCCGCGTGGACCTGCTCGTGACCAACGACTTCGGCCTGACGAACCTCTATCGCAACGACGGCGGCCGGCGCTTCGCGGACGTGACGAAGAAGGCCGGGGCTCAAGTGCGCGCGTACGGCATGTCCGGCGCCTGGGGAGACTTCGACGGCGACGGGAACCTCGACCTCTACACGACCGGAACGGACACTCAGTGGTACTTCGTGCACGAGTATCCGTCGATGCCCGTAGGCCTCCCGGGCCGGCTCTTCCTGCCAATCGCGATCCAGTGGATGGTGAAGATGGCGACCGGCAACACGCTGCTTCTCCAGCGCGCCGACCACACGTTCGAGAACGCGACGGCCCGTTCGGGAGCGGCCCATGCCGGCTGGAACTGGAGCACCGTCGCGGCCGACCTGGACAACGACTCGTGGCTCGATCTCTACTCCACCAACGGCCTGTGGGGCGACGGCCGGGACCACGACCACGAGCTCGAGTTCTGGTGGGATTCGCTCGCGTACTGGGACGACTACGTGGCCGGAAAGAGAGCCTTCGACCGCAAGGGGGCCGGTGTCGCCGGCATCGAGCGGGACCGCTACTTTCACAATCGGGGCCCGGATGCCCGCCCGATGTTCGAGGAACGGGCCTTCCTGGACGGGCTCGACCTCGAGTCGAACGGGCGCGCGGTCGTGGCCTTCGATGCTAACGGCGATGGCGCGCTCGATCTCTACGTCCGTTCGGTCCAGGCGCCCGAGGCGCTCTATCTGGGCAGCCGCCGTCCGGAGGAGCACTTCCTGCGACTGCGCCTTTCGGGGTCGCCGGGCAAAGACAACCGCGACGGCGTCGGCTCGCGAGTCACGGCCCGGCTTCCCGACGGGCGCCGCCTCGTGATCGAGACCGGCAACGCGAGCGGGTATCTCTCGACCGCAAGCCCGATCGCGCATCTGGGGCTCGGCAGCGCGACGCGGCTGGCGAGTCTGACGGTGCGCTGGCCGTCCGGCCGAGTCCAGAACCTGGGCCCGATCGACGCCGTGGACCGAACGCTCGTCGTCGACGAAGAGCGCGGAATCCTCGGGCCGGCGCGGCCTTAGACCCCCTCCGGCTTCTGCCGTAGACTAGGAACCATGGCCTCCGAGCCCATTTCCTCCAGTTCCCCTGCCCCCCTCTTCTATGACGTCGTCGTCGTGGGCGGCGCCGTCGCGGGCGCCTCGACTGCCATTCTCTTGAGGCGCGGCAAGCCGGACTTGAAGGTCCTCGTCGTCGAGAGGATCGACCACTTCGATTGGAAGGTCGGCGAGTCGACCGTCGAGGTCTCCGCCTACTTCTTGACGCGGGTCTTGAAGCAATGGGACCACCTCTCGCGAGAGCAGCTCCCAAAGCAGGCGTTTCGGTACTGGTTCGTCAACGACGAGGTCACCTGCCTGCGCGAGGCCTCGGAGACGGGACCGACACAGCTCGCCCGAACTCCCTCCTTCCAGCTCGACCGCGCGAAGCTCGATGAGCACCTCCTGAAGGTCGCCCGCGAGGAAGGAAGCGAGGTCTGGCGGCCGGCGAAGGTCACGGCATTCGAGCTCGGAGGCGAGAGCGGAAACACGCTCACGGTCGAGAAGAGCGACGGTTCCCGTCAAGAGGTCCGTTGCCGCTGGCTCGTGGACGCGACGGGTCGGCAGGCGATGCTCGCGCGCAAGCGCGGTGGCGTGACCCCGATCGAGTCGCACCCGACCGCGGCGATCTGGGTTCGCTACCGGGACGTGAAGGACATGGAGGGCGTCGCGATCGCGGGCACGGACCCGGGGGATCCCTGGTCGCGCGCGGTCCTCGCCCCGCGGCGGCTTGCGACCAACCACTTCACGGGTTGGGGGTATTGGATCTGGTTCATTCCCTTGAACGGCGGCGAGACCTCCGTGGGTCTCGTCTGGGACAAGCGGCTCGTGACGCCCGAGGGCAAGACTCCCCTCGAGAAGCTGACTCGCTTTCTCGACGGCAATCCGCTCTCTCGCGAACTGCTCGTCGGAGCGACGCCCATCGAAGGGGACTGCCGGTACTACGCGCACCTGCCCTACTTCGTGGACCAGTACGTCGGGCCCGGCTGGGCCTGCGTCGGCGATGCGGGCGGGTTTCTCGATCCCTTCTACTCCCCGGGACTCGACCAGATGTCGTTTTCGGTCTGGACGCGGACGCGGCTGATCCTCGAACAGCTCTCGGGCGCGCCGGCCGAGAAGATGACGGAGGCCTACGCGCTCCACAACCGCCGGTACGACCGATTCTTCAAGTACTTCTACGAGTCGATCTTCCGCGACAAGTACTACGTGATGGGCGACTACGACACCATGACCATCGCGTTTCTCCTCGACACGGCGCTGTACTACTTCGCGGCGGTCATGCCGATCTACCGCTGGTCGCATGAGCGTCTCGGCATTCCCCCGTTCTACGAGGACGGCGCCGAGATCGGCTACTACCCGATCCGCTTCTACAACCGTAGGCTTGTGAGCATCGCCCAGCGCAAGATGAAGCTCGGCATCTACGGCAACCACAACGCCGGCCGGCGCCCCAAGTTCGTCGGCTTCTCGGTGCGCGCCGCCATGTGGGTCATGCTCTTCCACGGACTCCTGCGCTGGGGCAAGGCCGAGCTCGCCAACGCCTGGACCTACGTCGTCCGTCCGCGGCCCAAGCGTTCGGCCCGGGCGCTCGCCGACGAGCGGCGGCCGAGGGATCTCAAGGGCGGAGCCAAGCCGCCCGAGACGGCCGAAGGCCTCGCGGCGTCGGAGTGACCCGCCCAATTGCGCTCGTCACCGGGGCGTCGAGCGGAATCGGTCTGGAGCTTGCGACCTTGCTCGCTCGGGACCGGCACGATCTGGTCTTCGTGGCGCGCAGCCGAGAGCGACTGGAGGACATCGGAAAGGGACTGCGCGAAGAGTTCGGCGTGACGGTCACGGTCATCGCCCGGGACCTGGCCGACCCGGACTCGGCGCGCGCCGTGGTGCAGGAAGTCGAGTCCCGCGGCTTCTCGATCGACGTGCTGGTCAACAGCGCGGGGCTCGGCATCTACGGCTTCTTTGCGGAGACGCCGCTCGCCCGGGAGCTCGCGATGATCCAGGTCAATCTCGTCGCAGTGACGGAGCTGACCAAGCGGCTGCTGCCCGGCATGCTCCAGCGCCGGCGGGGGCGGATCCTGAACCTCGCCTCGACCGCCGCGTTTCAGCCCGGCCCGCTGATGGCCGTTTACTATGCGACCAAGGCGTATGTGCTCTCTTTCTCCGAGGCGCTCGCCAACGAGACGGCAGGCACGGGCGTCACGGTCACCGCCCTCTGCCCCGGTCCGACACTCACCGAATTCCAGAAGCAGGCGGGGCTCGAAGAGACGCGCCTCTTTCGGAGCCCGCTCGTGCTCGACGCGCGATCGGTGGCTCTGGCCGGCTATCGCGGCATGCTCCGGGGAAAGCGCGTCGTCGTGCCCGGGTTCGGCAACAAGCTTCTCGTTGCGGCGGAGCGCGTCACGCCGCGCCGTCTCGTAACCGCGATCACGCGCCGGATTCAGGAGACCCGAAAACCGTGACCCGCCGCTTCCGCGCTGGCTCGATGGCGTCGATCCTCGCGGCTCTGCTCGCGCTGCTCGGCGCGGCCCCCGGCACGTCCCCGACGCCGGCCACCCCCCTCGAAAACGGACGCCTGATCTCCGTCTCGGCCGTCCACCTGCGCCCGGGCCTCGAGGCTCGTCCCGAGTTTGCCCCGATTTTGAAAGACGTCGACGTCTCCTCGATCACGTACGCGAGCGACGGCCTGAAGGTGAAGGGATACCTCGCGGTCCCGAAGATCGGAGAGCACTTGCCGGCCGTGATCTGGAACCGGGGCGGCAACCGCCCCACCGAGGACCTGGACGCGGTCTCGGTCCTGGGAGCGCTGGCGCGCCGGGGTTTCGTCGTCGTGGCGAGCCAGTACCGCGGAACGGCCGGAGGAGAAGGCCGGGCGGAGTTTGGCGGCGCCGACGTGGACGACGTGCTCAACCTCATTCCGCTCCTGGAGGCGCAGCCTCGGGCGGACGCGAGCCGAATCGGCATGGTCGGATGGAGCCGCGGCGGCATGATGACGTACCTGGCGCTCACTCGAACCGACCGGATCGCCGCCGCGGTCGTCGCCTCCGGTATCTCCGATCTCTTCGACTGGCTGGAAAAACGCCGCGACATGCAGAACGCCGTGACGCCTCTCATTCGTGACTTCAAGGGGAAGAAGGAGGAGGCGCTCGCCGCGCGCTCGGCCATCCGCTGGCCGGAGAAGCTCGCCCCGAAGACGCCGTTCCTGATTCTCGCGGGCACCGCCGACTATTCCGTCAACGCGAAGCAGTCGATCGACATGGCCGCCGCGCTGCTTGCCATCCACCATCCCTTCCGCCTCGTCGTGTTCGAGGGCGGCGGGCACGAGCTCCGGGAGCACAAGGAAGAGCTCGACCGGCTGATCGGCGACTGGCTGGACCGCTACGTGCGGGACCGAAAGCCTGTGCCCGGCCTCGTGCCGCGGAAACGCTGACACGGAGGGCTCGAGGCGCTCCCGCGCGCTACACTCCTCCCCCGGAGGAGTGGCCGAGTGGTTTAAGGCGGCGGTCTTGAAAACCGCTGTACTGGAAACAGTACCGGGGGTTCGAATCCCTCCTCCTCCGCCAATGCAAGCCTTCGAACCGGAGGACTCACGTTCGACGAGCTCCGGTCAAAGAGGGCTGTCGAGGAGTCTCCGCCCGCCTCAGAGGGCGTTGATGTCCCGGGTTTCCAGAATCGACTTCGGAGCGCCCTGTTTGGCGACTCGGAGCATTGCGCGGCCGACCTGCTCGGTCGTCGTCACGAACCCCGGAAAGGCTCCGGGCAGCACGGGCCAGAGCGGCCGCGCCAGCGAATAGGCGATGCGGTAGAGCCGCGTCTTCGAGGTGACTCCGTGCAGCGGCACGATGACTGCCGGACGGAACATCACCGCCGCCTTGAAGGGCAGCCGCAGCAGCGCGTTCTCGGTTTGGCCTTTCACGCGCGCCCACATGCTGCGCCCGCGCTCGCTGCCGTCGGTGCCCGCGCCCGAAACGTAGATGAAGGTCATGGCGGGGTTGAGACGGGCGAGCGTCCCGGCCGCTGCCAGCGTGATGTCGAAGGTCACACGCCGATAGTTCTGTTCCGTCATGCCGGCCGAGGACACACCGAGACAGAAGAAGCATGCATCGAAGGCATGAAGCTCGGGCTCGACGGCCGAGAAGTCCAGCAGGTCCGAAAGCACGAGCTCGCGCAACTTGGCATGCCCTTGCCCCGTCGCGCTGCGCCCGATCGAGAGCACTTTGCCGACCTCCGAGTCGAGCAGGCATTCGCGCAGAACACCTTGCCCGACCATGCCCGTCGCCCCGAACAGAATGACTCTCACGCGGCCGTGTCCCGGAGCAGCCGGAAAGCGTCTTTCATGACCCGATTCAAGGCGCGGACGGCGACGGTTGCGCCGCCAGGACCTCGAAGCGCACGAGCGAGATGGATTCGACCGGCGATTGTCCCTGCCTGACGACCCTGGAGATCCAGTTGCCCGGCAGCCAGGGACGGCGATCGACGACGTCCGACCGTATCGGAAGCTCGGCGAGTATCGGTTCGTCGGAGCTGGGTAGCACGAAAAAGCCCTTGCGGTAGCGCGTTCGTTCCGGGAACTCCTCGCGGGGGTGGTCGAGCGCGATCCAGGCGAACCGCGAGTAGAACTCCAGATTGTAGGTATTGAGATGAATCAGGAAGCCATCGCACCCGGCGCGGCATTCGAGGCGAGTCCTCTGCCCCCACTGTGGGACCGGATCGTAGCGTTCGAGAGTCTGATTCACGTGCTCGACCGCCAGGAAACAGAGGCCGCAGGCCAACGCGATCCCGGCGACGAAAGCGAAGCGTGAGGGGCCCCTGGCGGCGGCCAGGACCAACGCCAGTTCCAACGCCAGGGCCGCTCCCAGCAGAGACAACGCGCTCCATCCCGTGAACGGCGCCAGAGGGCGCGCGATCCACCCGAGCAACACCAGCCCAAGGACCAGCACCACCGCGACGAGGATCCAAACACGGCGCGCCCCCGGAAGCCCGTCTGATTCTTCGCGATCCAATCTTTCCGCGACGAGAATCGCGATCGGTGGAAAGACCGGCATCAGGTAGACCTGCCGCTTCATGGCCAACACGGACCAGAACGCGAGTCCGAAGAGGAGCCAGCCGAGCGGGGCACTCGACGACTTCTGCCGCCGGAGAGAACCGGGCAACAGGAAGCTCCACGGAAAGGCGGCCCACGCGGTCGCGAAGAGGTAATAGAGCGGGTTTCGGGTGGTCCCGTAGCGCGAGGTCGCGCCGCGCAGAAACTGGTTTTCCCAGTAGAACGTCCTCCAGAACTCGGCGCCCAGCCGGTGCGTCATCGCCCAATGCCAGGGGACGATGAGGGTCAGGAGCACCGCCGCGGCCGCCGGCGCGCGCCGTCCGGCCCGAACGGGCCAAACGCGGTCCAGGGCGAGGCCCGCGCCCACGGCGCCGAGCGGCAGGACGACGCCGACCAGTCCCTTCGAAAGAAACGCCAACCCGAGCGCCCCACCCGCCAGCGCCCCCCAGAGGGCATTGCGCCCGCCCTCCTTGCGGCAAGCGACATCCAGGGCAAGAACCGAAAGAGTCACGGTGAACGCCAGCAGCGCATCGGCGGCAAGAAAGCGCGTCGAGGTCCAGAAGGAATGCATGAAAATCAGAACGAGCGCCGCGAGCCACGCCGCCCGGTTCCCGCTGCGCCTGCGAACCCACAAGGCGACCACGAGAACCGTCGCGAGCGAAATGAGCGCCGCGGGAAGGCGCGCGGCCCACTCGGAGACGCCGAAGAGCGAATAGCTCGCGGCGATCAGCCAGAGCGAAAGCGGAGGCTTGTCGAGAAAGTTCTTTCCGTGAAACCGAGGAACGAGGTAGTCGCCCGACTCGAGCATGTGGATCGGGTGAGCCGCGTACATCGCTTCGCTCCCCGCCTGAAGGGGCGAGGCCCCGAGCCGGCCGAAGTAGAGGTACAGGCCGAGGCCGATCGCGACCCAGGCGAGAAGCGTCGCCGCTCGCGAGCCACCCCGGCCCTGGAGTTCCGACATGTGACTTGAATCTTAGCCGCGCCGGCCGTCGCTGGAAAGCACCGGTCAGGAACTTTGAGATCTTTCCTCGACGAAGTGTTTGCCGCGTTGCTCGGCGCCGACGAAGAGGAGTCCCGCAAGGAGGAGGATCGTCGCCGTTTCGAAGGTGGCCAGCGCCCAGCCGTAGCCGATCCGGTCCCGCAGCGCGTACTCGATCGAGTTGACGGGCGAGGCGAAGAGGATGCCGAGCTGGTAGGCGAGGCC
>JBGPCK010000024.1:0-32164 GCA_041481715.1 Thermoanaerobaculia bacterium
ATCGGCCTGGACATCGTCGCCAAGGCGAGCGTGCGCGAGTTCCTTCAGGAGATCAACCGCCGGGAAGGCACGACGGTGCTCCTGACGACGCACGACCTCTCGGACATCGAGACCCTTTGCCCCCGCGTGATCGTGATCGACCATGGCCGGCTCCTCTTCGACGGGGCGCTCGAGCAGCTGCGCGATCGAATCCTTCCGATGACCTCGATCATCTTCGACGTCAAGACCCTGCCGGAACCGGCGCGACTCACCTGGAATGGCCTGCCGATCGCGGAGGTCGGGTCTCATCGCTACCGTCTGGACATCGACCGACGTTCGGTTTCCCCGGCGGCGGCGGTCAAGGAGATCGTCAACCGGTTCGACGTGGCCGACCTTTCGATCGAAGAGCCGCAAATCGAGGAGGTCGTCAAGCGAATCTACCGCGAGGGGGTCGCTTGAGCGCCGCGGTCTCCGGGAGACGCGCGGCCCTCTCGTTCGCGCGCATCGGGTTCCTGAACATGCTCGCCTATCGGGCGCGGTACTACGTGGGCGTGCTGACTTACCTCTTCAACGTCGCCGTCTACTACTTCATCTGGCGGGCCGTCTTCCGCAACGCGCCCACGGTCGCCGGGCTGTCGCTTCCGGAAATGGTCACGTACGTCGCGGTCGGCTGGACGATCCGCTCCTTCTACTTCAACGAGATCGACCGGGACCTCGCCGCCCAGGTCGAGGAAGGACGCCTGGCGATGAACTTGATCCGCCCCGTGGACTTCCAGACGGCGATGATCGCCGACGCGGCCGGCCAGTCGGCCTTCCGCGCGGCTCTCTTCACGCTGCCGATCGCGCTCGTCGTCGGCCTTCTCTTTCCCGTGCGGCCCCCGGCCACGGTTCTGGCGGCCGCGCTCTTCCTCCTCTCGGCCGCCCTCTCGTTCGCGCTCGTGGCGGCGATCAACTTCCTCGTGGGCCTGATCGCCATCCGAACCAAGTCGATCCAGGGCATCCTGCGCGCCAAGTACATGATCTTGGAGCTTCTGTCGGGCCTGCTCATCCCGACGACGCTCTTTCCCGAGCCGCTGCGTGGGCTCCTCTTCGCCTCGCCGTTTCCCCACATCAACTTCACGCCGGCGGCGCTGTATCTGGGAAAGGCAACGGGGTGGCAGGCCGCCAGGCTCCTGAGCCTTCAGGCCGGCTGGGCGGGCGCTCTGCTCTTCGCGGGCCACGTGGCCTGGCGACGGTCGCGGACCCGGATCACGATTCAAGGAGGATGACGTGCGCGGCCTGGCTCGCCACCTGCGTCTCTTCGCCCTCTACTTCTCGCAGTACGCCAAGGCGCGGCTGGAGTACCGGGCGGACTTCGTCTCTTCGGTCATCGCCTCGTTCCTGGGAACCGCCGCGTCCTTCGGGTTCCTGCTGATCGTCTTCGCACGCGTGCCGACGCTGCAGGGGTGGAGCTTCGCGGAAATGGTCTTCCTCTACGGCTTCTCGCTCATTCCCATGGGCATCTTCAACGTGCTCTCCTGGAACCTCTGGCAGTTCCCCGAGCGATACCTGATCGAAGGGCGGTTCGATCGGGTGCTCCTGCGCCCGGTCTCCTCGATGTTTCAAGTCCTCTTCGAAGCATTTCGGCTCGAGTCGCTCGAGGCGACCGCGACGGGCCTGTTCGCCGTGGCCTGGGCTTCGCGCCGGCTCGCGATCACCTTCGGCCCGTTCGACGTCGCTCTCTTTCTCGTCTGGGCGGCCTGCGGAGCGGCGATCTATCTCGCGATCTTCATCGGACTGACCGCGACGTCGTTCTGGATCGAGGACCGGATCGGGATCTCCCCTCCCGTGTTTAACCTGATGCAGTTCGGCCGGTACCCCATCACGATCTACGACACCTGGGTGCGCCTGGCCCTCTCATTCGTGATCCCGTTCGCGTTCGCGTCTTTTTACCCGACGGCGCACTTCCTCCACCGCAATCAATTCATGCGCGAGTTTTGGGCCGTGCCGCTGGTCGCGGCCGTGTCGCTGACCGCGGCGCTTTCCGTCTGGAAGAGCGGCGTCGCGAGATATCACTCGACGGGAAGCTGACGGGGGTGATGGCCGCCGGTCTCGGTCTGGCGCAGGAGCCACTCTTCGCGCAGGATTCCTCGCACGATCAGATCTTCGAAGACGCCCCACTTGCGCACGTGCTCGCGCAGGCACCCTTCTCGAGTCATTCCGAGTTTCTCCATGACGCGGCCCGACGCTCGGTTGCGCGCGAAATAGGTCGCATAAATGCGGTGCAGATCGAGCGCTCCGAACCCGTGGGCCACGACGGCCCGCGCCGCCTCGGTGCAGAATCCTCTGGCCCAGTCGGCGGCGCCGATCCAGTAGCCGAGTTCGGCGTGGCGGTCCTCGACCTTCAGTCGTAAACCGATCGCGCCACAGAGCCGGCGCTCCGCCCGGATTTCCACGGCGAGCGTCAGCGCCCGGTCCTGATCATGGAGCCCGGCATGCGTCGCGATCCAGGCCTCGGCCATCCCATCGGCGTAAGGATGGGGAATCTGCCGGGTTGTGTCGGCGACCTCCCGAGCGCCCGCCAGGCGCTGGACGGCCGGCGCATCGGCCGGCGTGAACGGCCGCAGCGTGAGCCGGGCGGTCTCCAGGACCGGCGGCCTCACGGCCGAGACTCCGTCTCCCAGACCGCGGAAAGCCGCGTCATCAGCGCCGCGTATACCTCGATGCCGTCCCACAGATTCTGGAGGCGCAGATTTTCGTTGGCGGCGTGCTGATCGTTGTCATGATTAACGATCGGCACGCCGATGACCGGTGTTCTCAGGATCTCGGCGAACAAATACATCGGGATGCTGCCGCCGAGCGTCGGGAGCTTGACGACCGGGGAGTCGCCGCCCTCCTCGATCGTCCGGATCACCGCCCGCGAAACCGGCAAATCCATCGGAGTGCGCGAGGCGGGATAGCCCGGTCCCCAATCGAGACGGGCGACCCGGGGGTGGGCGAGCCGTACGTCCGGTGACGGATTCTCGTGCACGACCGTGAAGCCCTGGGCTCGCACGTGCTCCTCGATCCGCTCGCGGACCCTCGCGGGTGTCTGGTCCGGAACCAAGCGGAAGTCGATGGAGGCCGTGGCCTCGGTCGGGATCGCGTTGGTGGCCGTCGGCCCGACGGCGCCGCTCGCGATTCCGTGTAGGTTGAGGGCGGGGAGCAGGAGCAGGTCGACAAGCGGCGCGCCGTCCCCTTCCGTGCGCCCGAGCTGGAGGCTGCGCCGAAGCTCTCCGTCGACATTCGGGGCTTGCGCGAGAGCGCGCCGCTCGGCCTCGGTGACCGGGCGGACTCCGTCGGAGAAGCCGGCCACCAGAATCCGTCCTTCGTCGTCGCGCATCGACGTCAGCAGCCTCGCGAGCGCCGCTATCGGATTGACCGCCCAATTGCCGTAGTGGCCGCTGTGCAGCGTGCGGGACGGGCCGTAGAGCGTGATCTCCACGTCCGTGACGCCGCGCGCGCCGAAATAGAGCGCCATTCGGCGCGTCTGGTGGACCGGGCCGTCGAGAAGCAGCCACACATCGCCGCGAAGACGCTCCGCGTTACCGGACAGGAGGCTCTCGAGGTGAGGAGAGCCCGCCTCTTCCTCCCCTTCGAAAAAGAACTTGAGGTTGATCGAGGGACGACGTCCCGAGGCCTTCAGGGCGTCCAGGGCGGCGAGCAGCCCCACGATGGGAGCCTTGTCGTCGCTCGCGGAACGGGCGTAGAGACGCCACTCGGGGGGGATTGGCGCCCGGAGACCCTCCCACGGGATCTCGCGACCGCCGTCGCGCGGCGGGCGGTCGCGCAGAACCGGCTTCCAAGGATCGCCGCTCCATTCCGCCGGGCGAACCGGCTGGCCGTCGTAGTGCGCGTAGAACACGACCGTTCGCCTTGCCCCTGGAGCCGGCAACTCACCGTAGACGGCGGGCGGGGCGCCCGGCACGCGCAGCAGCTGTGTCCGCACTCCGCGCCGCCCGAACGCCCCCGCGATCACCTCCGCATTGCGTTCGATGTTCGCCTCGTCGGAGGCGACGTTGGGAATCGCCAGCAGATCCGCGAGCTCCCGGACGATCTCGAGTTCGTGCGCGGCGCGGTAGGCCCGGACCTCGGAGCGGACGTCCGCCGCCCTGTCCCCGCCGCTGCCCGAGAGAAGAGTCGCCAGGAGCAGAGTGCCGATCATGGCCTCAGGCCACCGGCGGCAACGAGGAGAGGACCGGCGGGGCTTGCGCGGCCGCGCGACTCTCCCGGCGCCCCGCGAGCAGAGCCACGACAGCCGCCCCAATCAGGGCGAGCGCGCCCCATCCCGCCGCATGATCCTGTACCGCACCCTGCGACAGCAGGTCCGCGACCAGGGGACCGCCGAAGGCGAGCGATCCGAACAGCACCCAGGCCGCGGCATGATCGGCGAGCAGGAAGAGGGCGCAGAAACCGAGCCAGGCCAGGGCGGCGGCGTCGGGCAGGTACGAGGCCAGGAATTCGCCCGGCGAAGAGAGCTCCGACGGGAGCGCCGCCAGCAGAAGGGCCCCGAGCCCGATCGCCGCGCCGACCGCCTTGCGGAAGAACGCCTGCCGGATGGCCAGCCCCGCGACCGCCGCGAGGGCCGCCGTCGCGAAGGTGCCCCGCGCCGCAGACCAGAACGTCGCAAACGACGGCAGGGCCGCCGCGAGCCCGCCCGGCAGGAATGGATCCGGCTCGAAGAGAGCGGGGAACCGCGTCGCCAGAAGCGCCGAGACATGCGACAGCCCGGCCAGCCCCGCCGCGGCGACGGCGGCCCGGAAGAGTGCGTCTGAAAGCGTGCCGCCGCGCCGCAACGCCCGGCGCCAGCCGGGGCGCACGCCGGAGAAGAGGACGAATCCGACGCACGCCACGAGCAGGCTCGCCAGCCACAAGATCAGCAGGCCCGCCCCGGCCGAGACCAGAAACAGCCGCAAGGGGTACTCGGTCGGATATCGGCGATAGACCGTCGGGAGGCCGTTCAAGATCCCGGCCGCGGCCACGAGGGCCGCGACGGCCGTGGGAAAGAGGATTCCGCGCCAGCGAAAGTCGGGTGCGCGCACGAGGCGGAGAAAGAGGATCAGGCCGACGCCGACGAGGCCGCCGATCGCGACGACCTTTGCGGCCACGAGCATCCAGTCCAGTGCCGAGCGCTTTCGGTACTCGCGCAGGAAGCTCTCCGGAACGCGCACACTCGGCAGGAACGTCGCAAGGCGCGAGCCCTGAAACACCGCCGAGAGGCGCGGCCGCGCCTCTCCGACGCCGCTCGGACGCGCCTCCAGAACGACCGTGGTGTCTCGCCTCTTCGGCCGGTCCTCCGTGCCGACGTCGACGACCGCGTACTCCGCGGCCGGATAACCCAGCGCGGCCGCCGCGGCAATGGCGCGCTCCTTCGCGCGCTCCGGCTCTGGAGCAGCGGCGGCCGGAGCGGCCTCGTCCTTCGGGTTGACGAACGCGACGACGCGCGAGCGCCGTGCGTCGACGAGCACTTTCCACTCTTCCTTCTTTTCCGGCTGAAAGAATCGCGTCACCCAGAGCGCGAGCGGAAGCTGACGGCGCGCCAGGCGCTCGAAGGCCGACAGGCCTCCCTGCGACAACACGTAGTGAGCGGCGGCGCTCGAGAAGCCGGGGATCCGTCCCCGTTCCTCGGGTTTTTCCTCTCGGACGTCCTCGGCTTCGGCGAAGCCCGTCGCGGGATACGTGACCGAGCGGTACCCCGCCGGGGGGATCCCGTTGCCCTTGAGAAACGCCCGCGCCAGCTCCCGCGCCCGGTCCTTGCCGGTGTCGTCCCTGGCGATCTCGGACGCGGGCGCAGCCGGGAAGAAGAACGTCGCCGCGAGTGCCAGCGCCGCGACGAGGCCTCCCGAGCGCACGCGGGCCGGCAAAGGCCGGACGGGCGGGACCGGCTCGGGCGGCGTCGCCGGCGAGACCGGTTCCGGAGCCGAGCCCTCCTCCGCGTTGGTGAGTCCCGTCTCCAGCGCGAAGCCGCCGCGGCGCCAGTAGAGAAGCAGCGAGAGCGCCAGCGGAATCAGCAGGATTCCCGCCGAGACGGCCCCCGACGCGACGTAGTAGGCGTTCTTCGAGCGCAGCATCAGGAGCGCGGTGTACAGCGCGTCGACAGTGAAGTGCCAGACGAGCAGGGGCCACACGCCGAAGCGCAGCATGAGGGCGCCGAGGAGCACGCCGGCCAGCCCCACCTCGACGCCTCGAATGAAGAAGGGCTGATTGGGGTAGGCGGCATGCCCGAAGCCCCAGATGACGGCCGGCACGATGATCGCGAGGAGCCTCCCCGCGCCCAGCTGATCGAGCAGTGAGATCGAGAACATGCGGCTGATCCCCTCCTCGGAAACTGCCGGGAGGAATCCGATCAGGAGCACCGTGGCCCAGGGCGCGGCCGTGTTCAATATGTCGCTATAAGGGATATCTGCGGGCGACCAGGCCCCGAAACGCGCGGCGACCACGTAGAAGACGGCCTGGTAGGCGAAGAACAAGGCGACGAGCGCGTATCCGAGCAGAACCCCCCGAAAGAACCGCTTGGTGCGGATCCCCCCGAACGAAAAGAGCCCCGGAAGGGAGAGCTGGCCTGGGAATCGCTCCCGGTAGATCGGCTCTGCCGCGGCGACGACGAAGGCGATCCCGGCGCCGACGGCGACGGCGCCCAGAACGCCGAAGAGAATCTGGTTGGTCAGATGGCTCGAGAGGGGACTCGCGGTGTCGTAATGGAAGAGAGTCAGCGGGATCTCGTTTGCGGTCGACAGCAGCGCGAGGACGAATCCGACCACGCCGAAGACAGCGACGAGCCTCCAGCGCACGTCCTTGAGCACGATCTTGCGCACGAGAACGACGATCATCGCGAGCACCGTGATGAAGAGGCCAAGAGTCGCGACGGCGCCTGCCGTTTCGTTCTTCGAGCGCAACCTCTGGTAGTCGCGCTGCCAGGTCTCCGGCACGTGCACGAACTCGCGAAACGCCGAGACCTCGCCGCCCGACACGGTCGTTGCAAATCGGACGGTCGCCTCTCCCATCTTCAGGCCGGCCTTCTCGTCCACGAACGTCCAGTCGGTCCGGTTGGGGCGCGTCCGGGGCGTCGACTCGATGCGGTGGAGCGCGCTCTCCGGCAGCCCGTGTGCGGCGAGGAAGGCTCGGGCCAGCTCGCCCGCCTGCGCCTGGGAGGGCCGCGGGCCCGGTGCGTCGTCGCGGCGCACGAACTCGAAGCCCACCAGGTCACCGAGCGGCGTGAGGGTGACCTGATCTTCCTCCTTGACGCCCGAGCGGAACCAGCGCATCTCCCAGCGCCAGACCTTCGCAGTGCCTCCGTACAGGCCGCTCGCCTTCTCGAGGCCCAACTCGCGCTCGAGATAGACCTTTGGCTCCTCCTCTACGTCGAAGCGCCCCGCGAAATGCGATCCGGACAGCCGTCGTCCTCGCTCGGCGAGAAACTTTTCGGCCAGCGTTCGCGCCTGCGTCCGGTTGACGCGGAACTCGATCGCGGCCTCCGGAAATGCGCGCCGAAAGAGGGTCGCCGTAACCGCCGCCCCCGTTGCGATGATCAACAGGCAAACGGCGACGAAGCGCGTGTCGCGGCGGTCAAACTTCTCCATCGCGCTCACCTCATCCGACGAGGACGCTTCCGCCGTTGACGTTCAGGACTTCTCCCTGGACGTGCCGGGCCAGGTCGGAGACGAGAAAGAGGATCGGCCCGGCGATGTCCTCGGCCGTCGCAATACGCCGAAACGGGATTGCGGCCTCGATCTCCCGACGCGCCTCGGGGTTCGAGAGCGCCTCCGCGCTCATATCCGTGTCTACCCAGCCCGGCGCGACGCAGTTCACGCGGATGCCGCGGGGGCCGAGCTCGCTCGCCAGGGACTTCGTGTAGGAGATCAGCGCCCCCTTGGAGGCCGCGTAGGCGGAGTGGCGCGCCTCACCTCTCTGCCCGGCCGTCGAGGAAACGAACACGATCGACCCCTGGGTCTCCTGGAGGTGCGGGATCGCGGCGTCCGTCACGACGAAGGCGCCTCGAGTGTTTACGGCGAAGGCGCGGTCCCATTCCTCGAGGTCACCGGAGCCTGCGGGGTTCTCCGGCCAGATACCCGCGTTGTTGATGAGGATGTCGAGGCGACCCCAGACGGCCAGGGTGTTCGACACGAGCCGGCGAGCCTGCGCCGGCTCGGCCACATCGGCCCCGAGCGCCCGGGCTTGCCCTCCGGCCGACCGGATCTCCTCGACGACAGAGCCCGCCGCGGCGGCATCGCGGGCGTAATTGACGGCCACGCGGGCGCCGGCGGCGGCCAGCAGCTTCGCGGCCGCCCGGCCGATCCCGCGCGAGCCCCCCGTCACGAGGGCGACGCGGGAAGTGAGATCGAGAGTGAAACGATTTGCCAACTCTCCACGTATATCAAATTAGACATCGGTTCCCTCCCAAAACCGGGCGGCCCGCGTAAGCGTTGGCCGCCTCCCGCTTTGGAGCCCGCTCCGGTGCCGGGTGTCCCGCCTCAAGGACCGGACGGGGGTCCCTAGGACAGCGGGACCGCACAACGAACGCCGCTTCCCTAGTTTCCCGCGATCAGCCTTCCGACGTAGGCGCTCAAGGCCTCCAGCGGTGGCGTCGAATTCTTCAATTGCACGTCGACATCAGCCGCCCGCGCCAGAGCCCGGGCAAGCTCCTCGGTCCGGTAGGGAGCCGAGCGCTCCGCCAGCTTGTAGATACCGAAGGGCTTCCCCTGCACCAGCGGCCTGCCCGACTTTCCATGGGCCTCCAGCAATCGGGGTAAGACACGAGACTCGAAGGCTGGGAAGGACATTCCGGAGCTGAAGCCCACCGTGCGGTCGTCGAGGAGGAAGCGCAGCAGCAGCATCCTCCGAATCTCTCCCGTCAGGAGTCCGAGCAAGCGCACCGGCCAGTAATCCTCCGTGTCGAGCTCCTTCTGCCCGATTCGAACGCTCCGCCCCGAGAACATGCGCTCGAGCCGCGCAAGCGCGGCGCCGGCGTCGCGCCGGCCGATGGAATCGAAGAAGGGATAGAGATCCTCCGACGACTCGTCGTCGACGTTCGAGCGGACGTCGGCGGCGCGCACGCGGCCGCCCTTGCCCGCCCATTCGAGGAGCTTGGACAGCTCTGACGCGAAGAGGTCGGCCTTCCCGTCGGTCTGGAGACGCAAACGTTCGATCGCCTCGGGATCGAGCGCCACCTCACGCTCGCGGGCGCGGGCGTGTGCGTAACGCGCCAGCGCGGCGACGCTCTCCCCTTTTCCGACGGTCACCTTGAGAACCAACCCGCTTTTCGCGATCTCGGCGAGCAGCTCTACCCCCTTCGGCGGATCCGTCGCGGTGAGCAACGCGACGACCCCGTCGTTGCTCCTCTCGAGAATTGTTCTCAAGGCCGGCAAGAGGAGCGCCGGTGCCCCCTTTTCTTCCGGAAGCTCGCGCAGCAGGTCAGCCAAGACCCCGGCGCTCTCCTTGCGGCGCAGCTTCCGGCAGACCGTCTCGGCGAGCTCCATGGGGTCGTCGCCCCGCGCCAGGTCGAGGGCCGAAAGCAGCGCCCGCGTTTGGCGGAAGGCCTCGCGGCGCCCGGCGGAGCTCCCCTGCTCCCAGGCCTGTAGGGCGCCGTCGAGGAGCGCCCCCGGCGCCTCCGTGCCGAGCAATCGCGAGACGTCGAGCTCGACGATGCGGCGCGGCGAGAACAGCGAGCGATTGAGGAGAGCGTCCGACACCAGTTCGGGTGGGGCATCGTCATCGAAGCGGAGCCGCTCCGCGCCCCCAGCGGCGAGCGCGGCGGCGACTCTCGCGGCCGCCTCCTCGACGAAGAAGTCGATGTCGCCGCAAACCAGGACGACGGAAGGAGACTCGTCGAAGGAGAGGAGCTCCGACTCGGAATACGGTTTCTGGGGCACGAAGGAAAGTCTAACGCCGTGAAAAGGGAAAGGGCCCCGGCGCGCCGGGGCCCTTCGAAAGCGAAAGAATCCGACCTAGTTCTCCAGCAACCCCTTTTCCGCCAGTTCCTGGCAGTCGACGCAATAGGGCGTCCAGGGAACCGCCAGCAGGCGCTTCTCGGCCATCGGCGTGCCGCAGTTGCCGCACAACCCGTAGGTCCCCTCGTCGATTCGCGCGAGCGCCTCGTCGATCTGCAGCAGCGTGGTGCGGTCGGCGTCGGAGAGCGAGTAGAGGAATTCACGCGTATAAGAAGAGACCGCCTTGTCCGCGATGTCCTGGGTCGCCTCCTCGGTCGTTTCCTCCTCCGCGTCGCGCGCTTTTGCGAGGTCCGCCGAGAGGCCGCTCTTCTTTTCCTCCAAGAGACGCCGATACTTCTCGAGCTCCTTCTTCGTCATTTTCGGTGCCCGTGCGGTGCTCGTCGTGGTCATGAGATCGATTCTCCTCCTTCCACCCCCACCCGGTCGGGGGTTGGATTTTGAACGCGAGATGATACCCGAGAAATGCCGGCCGCTGCTCATTTTTCCGGCCACGCGCCGGAAGCGGCCTATTCGGGCGTCCGGCGGCGCTTGCCGCGCTCCCAGAGCGACTTGCGTGAAACACCGAGCCGCCGGGCCGCGAGCGTCCGATTGCCGCCGGCGCGCCGCAGGGTCTCCTCGATGTAGGCCTCGGTGAGCTGTTTGAGCGTCCAGCGCTTCTCGATCGCCGTGTCCAGCAGCGCCTCCGGCGAGCCGAACGCGCCCATCGGAAGTTCCTGCTCCGAAATCTCCGGCTCTCCGGCGACCAGCACGGCCCGTTCAACCACGTGGAGCAGCTCCCGCACGTTGCCTGGCCAGGCGTGGCGCAGCAAGGCCGCCTCCGCCGCCTTCGAAAATCGCCGCGCCGGCCGCTGGTAGGCGCGCGCGGCCCTCCGCAGAAAGGAGCGGGACAGCGGCAGGATGTCCTCCCGCCGCTCGACCAAGCGCGGCAGCCGGATCGAGACCACGTCGATGCGGTAGAAGAAGTCGTCGCGGAAGAGCCCCTGCGCGACCAGCGCCGAGAGGTCCCGCCGCGAGGAGACGATGAGCCGCGCGCGGAAGGGGTGCGTCGTCACTCCGCCTAGGCGGCGGAACGTCTTCTCCTGGAGAACGCGTAGGAATTTCGCCTGCGCGGCCGGCGAGAGCGAGGAGACCTCGTCGAGATAGGCGGTGCCGTCCGCAGCGACTTCGAGCAGGCCCGGCTTGGATGTCACGGCGCCGGTGAAGGCGCCGCGCTCGTGGCCGAACAGCTCGCTCTCGAAGAGGTCGTCGGAAAGGTTGGCGGCGTCGATCCGCACGAAGGGGCGATTGCCGCGCAGCGACGCGTCGTGAATTGCCCGGGCCAGGCGATCCTTCCCCGTCCCGCTCTCCCCTTGCAAGAGCACGGTCGAGGGCAAGTCCACCGCCCGCTCGAGGCCTTCGATCTCGATCGCCAGCTCTCGATGGCGCGTTCGAAAGAGCGAGGCCAGGTTGGACGCGCGCCTCGTCGCGGCGGGCGGAGTCCCCGGGTCTCCGGCGCCGTCCTCAGGAGGAGGCGAAGCGACCCGTTTCATTTTCGGCGTCGCCCCAGAGACGCTCCAGCGCGTAGAAGCGACGCGCCTCTTCCTGAAACACGTGGAAGACGACGTCCCCGTAGTCCATCAAGATCCAGTTGGCCGTCTCCAAGCCCTCGACCGAGAGCGCGGGGCCGAGCCTCTCGACGATCGCGTCGGCGATGGCGCGCGCCTGACGGTCCGACCCGGCCGTGGACAACACAAAATAGTCGGCCATCGTCGTGAGGTCGGTCAGGTTGAAAACGAGCACCGCGGCGGCCTTGCGGTCCAGGGCGGCGGTGAGACCCTCGCGGACTTTTTCCGTGGCGGAGAGCTCGGCCATCAGCGCCGCGTCACCCCGGATCGGTACAGGCCCTGCTTCGTGATGTACTCCGCGACCGGCTCCGGCACCCGGCCCGCGACACCGACGCCGCGCTCCAGATCGATCCGGAGGTCCGTCGCGGAGATTCTAACCGAACCGGCGTCGAAAACCTCGAGGCGATTCGCGAGGCCCGGCACCTCCGGGATCTGCAGGCCCGCGTTGACGAAGGGCTCCCGCAGGAAAGCGCCCACCCGTGCCAGCCGCACGATCTCCTCCGGGTCCTTCCACCGGCCGAGTGTCGCGAGCGCATCGGTGCCCATCAGGAGCCAGATCTCGTCCTCCGAGCTCTCTCCGGAAAGGGTCCGCAACGTGTCCACCGTGTAGGAGGGAGGCTTCCGGTCGAGCTCGCAGAGCGACAGCGCCCAGTCGGGGTGCCCAGCGAGAGCCAGGGCAAGCATCGCCACGCGATGCCGGGCATCCGTCGGGGGCTCTTGTTTGTGGGGAGAGAGGTGCGCGGGAATGTAGATCACACGCGCGAGCCCGAACTTTCGCGCGATCGCTTCGACGGGACGAAGATGCCCGAAGTGGACGGGATCAAACGTACCGCCGAATATTCCTATTCGCATCTTCGGAGATTATCGGCCTTGAGCGGCCACAAGTCGTGGTCCTGGCCGCCCGCAGGACGGGGAGACGGGGAAAGAGCAGGACAGTCCCCGCGTTCCGGCGTCACCGTGTCCCCGTGTCGCTCGCTTCACCCGCGCTGGAAGTCGGGACGACGGCCTGGAAGAGGAAGTTCACCAGATCCTTCAATCCAACGTGCGTGACGGCCGAGATCTCGAAATACGCAAGCCCCCGGCGCATGGCCGCCCCGCGAATGGAGGTGAGGCGCGCCGGGTCGGACACCGCGTCGCACTTGGAGGCGACGAGCACGCGGGGGCGGGCGGCGACCTCAGGCGAAAAAGCGGCGAGCTCCGCGTTCAGTATCGAGACGTCCCTCTCCGCATCGCCCGCGGCCGAGGCGTCGACGAGGTGACATAGCACGCGGCAACGCTCGACGTGCTTCAGGAAGCGCAAGCCGAGCCCCGCCCCCCGGTGCGCGCCCTCGATCAGCCCGGGGATGTCCGCGACCACGAGTGCCCGATGCCCGTCGCCCTCGACGACGCCGAGGTGGGGCACGAGCGTCGTAAACGGGTAGTCGGCGATCTTCGGCTTCGCGGCGGAGATCGCCGAAATCAGCGTCGACTTCCCGGCGTTGGGAAATCCCACGATCGCCACGTCGGCCAGAAGCTTCAGTTCGATCGCGAGCCGCCGCTCGATTCCGGGTTGTCCCTTCCGGGCGAATCGCGGCGCCTGACGCGTCGAGGTGGCGAAGTGCTGGTTTCCCCAGCCGCCGTTCCCGCCGGGGGCGAGCAGCACGCGATCGCCCGCCCGGACGAGGTCGGCAATCATCTCGCCCGAGTCGGCGTCGGTGATCACGGACCCCAGCGGGAAGCGGACGACGACGTCCTTTCCGGAAGCACCGTGGCGATTCGAACCCTGGCCGTGGTCTCCACGGTCGGCGCGATAGAAGGTCTGGTGGCGGAGATGGTAGAGCGTGTTGAAGGAGGGGTCCGCGAGCGCCCAGATGGAGCCGCCGTTGCCCCCGTCTCCGCCGGAAGGCCCTCCCCGAGGAACGAACTTCTCGCGCCGGAAGGCGACGCAGCCGTTTCCGCCGTCACCACCCTTGACGTGAATTTCGGCGGAATCGATGAACATGGAGGAGCTGCTATCAGTCGGCGGCTCTCAGCTGCCAGCCGGAAGCAGGCGATTCAGTATCTGGCTGAAAGCGGAGGGCGGACAGCCGACCGCTAATTGACCGGCTCGATCGAGATCGTGCGGCCCATCCGGCCGCGATCGTGAAAGTGGACGACGCCGGTCACCTTTGCGAAAAGAGTGTCGTCCTTGCCCCTTCCCACGTTCTCGCCCGGGAAGAACTTCGTTCCACGCTGACGGACGAGGATCGATCCGCCATGGACCACCTGACCCGAGAAACGCTTGACCCCAAGCCGCTGCGAGTTCGAATCGCGGCCGTTGCGTGAGGAGCCCTGTCCCTTCTTGTGTGCCATGGCGTTGTCCCCTACCCTTCGATCCCGTCGATCCGCACTTCGACCAGATTCTGTCGGTGGCCTTTCGTGCGACGGTACTGCTTGGTGCGCTTCTTCTTGAAGATCAGCACCTTTCGACCTCGGACCTGATTCAGGACGGTCGCTAGGACCTTGACCCCGGCAACGGCCTTCCCACCGGTCCGCACGCTCCCCTCGCCCGAGACGAGGACAACGTCGGACAACTCGATCCGGTCACCCTTGGCAGCCGTCTTCCCAGCCGTCCGCTCCAGACGAACGACGTCGCCGGGCGCAACCTTCACCTGTTTTCCCCCGGAACGGAGGATGGCGTACATGGAACCTCCCTGAGACAGAACCGCGAATCATAGCGGTTCGCGGGGCGAAGTCAAGGGAGGGCTATCAGCTATCAGCGGGGGACGGCGGAGTTTCCTGTCCGGCTGAGAGCTGACGGCTGAAAGCTGAGAGCTGACGGCTGAGAGCTAATCCTTGGTCACTCCGTCCGGCAGCTCGTTACGGTCTCGGGCCTCTCTGGGGAAATGCCGCGCCAGGACCTCGCCGACCCGTTCCACGCCCCGAACGACGCCCTCGGTGAATTCGCCTTTCCGAAAGTGCGCCTCCATCGCAGCGGCGACCTCCTTCCAGAAATCCTCGCCGCACTTCTCATGAATCGCCACGTCGCCCAGAATCCGAAACCGACGCAGGCGGGGGGCGATGTAGATGAGAACCCCGTTGCGCGCCCTCGTCCGGGTCATCGCGAGCAAGTGGAAGCGGCGCACGGCGCGCTCCTCGAGACGTTCCGGCTTGCGGCGGGTGAGGTGGACGCGGATCTCGGCCGAGGACTTCTGCTCCGCCGCGGCGATCGCCGCGACGATGCGGTCGGAGTCGAACTTCGAAAAGTCGCTCGCCATCGCCTACCAGCTCCCCGAGGCGCCGCCGCCCCCGAACGAGCCTCCGCCTCCCGAGAATCCGCCGAATGACCCTCCGCCTCCCGAGGACCCGCCTCCGCCGCCGCCTCCGAAGAAGATCGGAGGGCCGCCTCCACTCCACCATCCGGATCCGCCGTGTGTCCGAAAGCCGCGGCTGCGGCGCAAGATCCACGGCAGCACGAAAACGACTCCGAAAATGACCCAGGGAAGGCAACCCGCAAGGCTGTCCTTCCCGCGCCGCCGTTGCTCGCCCCGGGTGCTGCCGGTTCCCTTGTATTCCCCGCGACCCGCCGCCATCAACGCCGTCGCTCCGGCCGCGATGCCACTCGTGTAGTCCCCGCCGCGAAAGCGCGGCACGATCTCGTCTTCGATGATCCGCTTGGCTGTGATGTCCGGGATGGCGCCCTCGAGACCGTAGCCCACTTCGATGCGGACCTTCCGATCCTCCGTGAACACGAAGAGGATCGCGCCGTTGTCGGTCTTCTGCTGGCCGGCGCGCCACTTCTGCGCGGAGCGCACCGTGAAGTCCTCGAGCGTGAAGCCCTCGGGTATGCGGCGGTCGATCCAGACGAGAATCTGGCTGGAGGTGTCGCGCTCGTACTGGGCGAGCCTCTCATTGAGTTCCTCGGCCGCCCCCGACGCGAGGACGCCGGCCCGGTCGGTGACGAAACGGGCCGGCTTTTCCGGGATCTTCTCGTCGTAGCGGTCGGCGGCGGCCAGAGCGGCTGCCAGAGCGATTCCGAGAACCGCCAGGAGACCACCCTGCCGCGCGCGGCGGCGGCCGGCACCCCTCACGCCTGCTGCGGCAAACCGCTAGTGGGCCGGCGCGGCGGTGGGCGCCGGCTTGCTGAAGTTGAACTGGACCTTCGGCGCCTGTTCCGCTCCCGCCACCGCCTTGAAGTACGGCTTCTCTTTGAACCCCAGCATCCGCGCGACGAAGTTGGTCGGAAACTTCAGAATCGACGTGTTGTACGACTGAGCGGCGTCGTTGAACCGCCCGCGCGCAACGGCGATTCGGTTCTCCGTGCCTTCGAGCTGAGCCTGCAGGTCGCGGAAGTTGGCGTTTGCCTTGAGCTCTGGATAGCGCTCCGTCACGACGAGAAGCCGCTGCAGCGCGGAGCCGAGCTGGTCCTGCGCGGCCTGGTAGCGCGCGAGCGTCTCGGGGTCTGCCGGAGCCTTGCCGGGCGTGATCGTGGCGCGGCCGACGGAGGCGCGGGCCTCGGTCACGGCCGTCAGGGTTTCCTTTTCGAAACTGGCGGCGCCCTGGACCGTCGACACGAGGTTCGGGACGAGGTCCGACCGCCGTTGGTACTGGTTCTCGACCTCCGCCCACTGCTTGTCGACCTCCTGACCGAGCGTGACGAGGCGGTTGTTGGTCGAAGCGAACGAAATCCCGACGATCACGACGAGCGCGATCAAAATCGCCAGACACCCGAGTCCGAGCTTGCCCATGACGACTTCCCTCCTCTCCCGACCCGACGGCAAACGGAAACGAAGCCGGGATTCTATCTCTCCGCCGCCGCGGATCCGCCGGCCAATCGCTCAAGAACCCTGGCCGGCAGCAGCGCCCGAAGCTCTCCCGCGCCCGTGCCGTCCCACTCGACGCGGGCCACGGCAGCCTTCTTCAGCGGAATCGTCAGCAGGGGCCGCCCGGCCACCAGCCGGCCCAGGAGCGCCCCCAGATGCGGCTCATGCCCGACGAGCAAGACGCCGTTCGCCTCTTCGGCCCGCAACTCCTCGAGAATCTCCTGCGGATCGCGTCCGGGCTCCAGAGCCCGCGACTCGCGGAGGCGGCGCGAGAGACCGAGCTCCCGTGCGGCCGGCTCCGCCGTCTGTCGGGCCCGGCGGTACGGCGACGTCAGGACGAGATCGATTGTCGGCTCCAGAGCGGCGAGCCCGCGGGCCACGGCCCGGGCGCGCTTCTCGCCCTCCGGCGTCAGCGCACGTTCCGCGTCGCGGCCCGACTCCGAAGCCTCCTCGGCCGCGGCGTGCCGGAGCAGCCAGATCTCCATCGCGGTGGCAAGTCTAGTCCGGACTCGCGCCGCCATGCCCTTCGATTCGAGGCCGCACCAGATATCATCACCCCATGCCGCTTGCCGCCGGAGAGAGGATCGGCCCCTTCCACGTCTTGGCGCCCCTCGGAAAGGGCGGGATGGGAGAGGTCTACCGCGCGCGCGACACGCGGCTCAACCGAGAAGTGGCCCTGAAGATGCTCCCGGACGGAAGCGCCGCGGACGAGGAAAGTCTCCGCCGGTTCGAGCGGGAAACCCGCGCCGTGGCGGCCCTGAACCACCCGAACATCCTCGCCATCCACGACACCGGCATGCACCAGGACATGCCGTACGCCGTGACGGAGCTCCTCCAGGGGGAGACGCTTTCGGACCGCCTCCGCTCGGGAGCGCTCGCTCCGCCGCGTGCCACCGAGATCGCCTGCCAGATTGGCGAGGGCCTCGCGGCCGCGCACGCGATGGGCGTCATCCATCGCGACGTCAAGCCCGAGAACATCTTCCTGACCAATGACGGCCGCGCCAAGATTCTGGACTTCGGCATCGCTCGGATCGAGAACCCGGCGCTGCGCACCGGGAAGATCTCGCACGCTCGAAGCGCAACCTCGAGCTCCATCTTCGTCGTGGGCACGGCGGGGTACATCTCGCCAGAGCAGGTGCGCGGAAAGCGCGCCGACGCGCGCAGCGACATCTTCGCGCTGGGCGCCGTTTACTTCGAGATGCTGACCGGGCGCCGCGCCTTCTTGCGCGAGAGCGCGGTCGAGACCCTCGGGGCAGTGCTCCGAGACGACCCCCGCAAGCACCCGGAGGTCCAAAAGATCCCCGACGCCCTGCAGGGCTTCCTGTTCCGCTGCCTCGAGAAAGACCCCGCCGACCGCTACCAGTCCGCAAGGGATCTGCTCATGGACCTGCGCGCCTGGCAGGCGGGCGCGGTAAAGGAGGCCGGCGCTCGAGTCCAGTTCCGCAGCGTCCCCCCCTGGCGTCAGCGCAAGCCCCGCCTGGTCCTGCGCGGCATCGCGGGCGCTCTTCTGCTCGCCCTGGGCTTCTACGCGGGGTCTTGCTGGCAGAAGGAGCACCTGGCCATGACCAGCCACACGACGCGCCCCTGAGCCGGGCCGGTCTTACGCCGACGCGATGCCGGCGTCCAGATCGGAGCCGGCCGAGGGCAGAAGTCCGGCCCGCGACTTCGGCTTCGGAATGGGGCTCGTGCAGCAGAACTCGGTGCAGGCGTCGTAGAGGGTGCGACGCTGGGCGGGCTCGTACCCGGCGTCGGCGATGATCCGGCGCATGTCCTCCTGGGTCATCCGGTTGCGCGCGCCGGCGGCGTAGACGACGTTCTCCTCGATCATGATCGAGCCGAGGTCGTCGGCCCCGAAGGAAAGCGACACCTGGCCGATCTTCAAGCCCTGCGTGACCCAGGAGCCCTGGACGTGCCGGATGTTGTCGAAGTAGAGGCGCGAGACGGCGAGCGTCTTCAGGTACTCGAAGCCGCCCGCCTCCTCGACCTTGCCGTCGAGAACGGTGTTCTCCTTCTGGAACGTCCACGGGATCCACGCCGTGAATCCGCCGGTGCGGTCCTGCAGATCGCGCACGACGCGGAAATGCTCGACCCTCTGCGCGTCGGTCTCCCCCACGCCGAACATCATCGTAGCCGTCGTGCGCATGCCCAGCCCATGCGCCGACTCGTGCACGTCGACCCACTTGTCGGTGGGCGCCTTGGTCAGCGACCAGATGCGCTTGCGCACCGAGTCCTCCAGGATCTCGGCACCGCCGCCCGGGATCGACTGCAGCCCCGCGTCGCGCAGCCGCGCGATCACCTCGCGCATCGGCAGCTTCGTGATCTTCTGCAGGAAGTAGACCTCGGGCGCCGAGAGCGCGTGCAGGTGGATCTGCGGGAAGGTTGTCCGGATGAAGCGAAACATCTCCTCGTAGAAGGAGAAGGGCAGCTCGCCGTCGACTCCCCCCTGCAGGAGCACGCCCGTGCCGCCGAGGTCGATCGTCTCCTGGATCTTCTCGGCGATCTGGTCCCAGGTCAGGACGTACGCGTCGGGGTCCTTCGAGGAAGGCCGATAGAAAGCGCAGAACTGGCAGCGGTAGACGCACACGTTGGTGTAGTTGATGTTGCGGTCCACGATGTAGGTCGCGACCGCCGGGTCGTTCAGGCGGTTGCGGACCTCGTTGGCCGCCGCGCCGAGCGCGAGCAGATTGCCTTCCTCGAGCAGGCGCACGGCGTCCGCCTCCGTGAGTCGCTCGCCGGAGAGGGTCCGGTCGAGAATCTCCTGTGTCCGGGAGCCGCCCATCGGATCGATTCTAGAACGAACGGCAGGCCGCCATCACTTCTACCTCGTCTGGCACGTCCTGTGGGGGCTCCGGGGCCGAAGGCGCCACCGGCCGCGCGATCAGAGAAGCTCGAGCGGGCGGGCTTGCGGAATCAGCCCCTCCTCGAAGGCCAGACGGTAGAAGAGGGTGAGCCCCTCGAGATCTCCGGCGTCCAGCTCGTAGTGAAGCGCGTGGCGGAGGTAGTCCTCGACGATCGGCTCGGAGAGTCCGGATCGGGACGCTTCCTCCCGGACCAGACGCGAGAAGTCGCGTTGCCCCGCCTCGTAGGAGGCCCGAAGAACCGCCGAAACGTCCGCCGATGCCGCCTGCTCCCGCACGGCCCAGAAGGCAAAGACGAACGGGTGCCCCGAGAAGGCCCGCCACTCCGCCGCCAGATCCAGGACCACGTGGCCGTTCAACCGCGTCTTCAGGGCAGGGTCGCCGATGATGAGCTTCGCGTCCGCCGCGTCGGAGGCTCCCTCGGCGTAGGCCGGAGTCAAGCCGTATCGCCGCCGGAGCAGGATCCGCGTCAGGGCCGCTGAGGTCCGCGACGCCGGATCGAGCGCGACAGAGCCGATCTTCTCCCGCGAGACCCGCGAGACGAGAAGCACGGAACGGACCTCGGAGGCGGCAGCGATGCCGAGCCCCGGAACGACCCGCAGACCCGGAATGCGCTGATACTCGATCGACGGGATGAGCCCGACGTCCGCCTCCCCCGCCGAAAGCTTCGCCGCGCAGACCGAAGGGAGGTCGCGCGAAACGGCGACGCCCGGCGGCGCCTCGTGGAGGAGTCCCCACGTCAGGGGGCGGGCGTTCAGGAAATCAACGACGGAGACTCGAAGCAAGGTGTCAGCTATCAGCTGTCAGCTTTCAGCTCGGAGTGGAAGGTGGAGAGCCGACGTCTGAAAGCTCATCCCTGTGACATCAGGTTCAGAAACTCCCCATTTGTCTTCGTCTTTTCGAGCTTCTCGGTCAGAAGCTCGATCGCCTCGACCGTCGAGAGGGGATTCAGGACCTTGCGGAGGACCCAGACGCGGTTCAACTCCTGTTTGTCCATGAGGAGCTCTTCCTTTCGGGTGCCCGACTTGTTGATGTCGATGGCCGGGAAGACGCGCTTGTCCACGAGCTTGCGATCGAGGTGGACCTCCATGTTGCCCGTCCCCTTGAACTCCTCGAAGATGACGTCGTCCATGCGGGAGCCGGTGTCGATCAGCGCGGTGGCGATGATCGTCAGCGACCCTCCCTCCTCCACGTTGCGCGCCGCGCCGAAAAAGCGCTTGGGGCGCTGGAGGGCATTGGAATCCACGCCGCCCGACAGGACCTTGCCCGAGGGGGGCACGATCGCGTTGTACGCGCGCGCCAGGCGCGTGATCGAGTCGAGCAGGATCACGACGTCGCGCTTGTGCTCGACCAACCGCTTGGCCTTCTCGATCACCATCTCGGCCACCTGGACGTGGCGGGCCGCCGGCTCGTCGAAGGTCGAGGAGATGACCTCCCCCTTGACCGATCGCTGCATGTCGGTGACCTCCTCGGGGCGCTCGTCGATCAGCAGGACGATCAGCGTGATCTCGGGGTGATTGGTCGAGACCGAGTTGGCCAGCGCCTGCAGGATCATCGTCTTGCCCGTGCGCGGAGCGGCGACGATCAGGCCGCGCTGCCCCTTGCCGATCGGTGACACGAGGTCGAGCACGCGAGAGGACATGTTGCCGGGGACCTCCAGCTTGATCCGGTCCTGGGGGTAGAGCGGCGTCAGATTGTCGAAGAAGATCTTCTCCCGCGCCACGTCCGGGTGCTCGAAGTTGACCGCCTCGACCTTGATCAGCGCGAAATACCGCTCTCCCTCCTTGGGCGGACGGATCTGGCCCGAGACCGTGTCGCCCGTGCGCAGATCGAACTTGCGGATCTGGGAGGGCGAGACGTAGATGTCGTCCGGGCCGGGCAGGTAGTTGTATTCGGGGGCGCGCAGGAAGCCGAACCCGTCGGGCAGGCATTCCAGGACGCCTTCCGAGAAGATGAGGCCCTTCTTCTCCGTCTGCGCCTGCAGGATCTTGAAGATCAGGTCCTGCTTGCGCATGCCGGTCGCGTTCTCGACCTCCAGGTCCTTGGCGATCTTGAGCAACTGCGGAATCTTGATCTCGTGCAGCGCTCGGATGTCGAGCGTGTCGGTTTGCTCGAGCGCCTGCTCGTCAACGCTCGTGTCCGGAAGCCCCTCGGTGGGAACCTCCAGGGTCTCGACGTCGGAGCCGTTCGTGCTTCTTTTTCGCGGCATGGCTTACCCCTCGATCTCTCGGACTCTCCGGCGGATCTCCCGCCGCAATTCTTCGATTCCCTCGCCGCTGCGGGCCGACACGGGCAGCACGGCGCCGTGCGCGGCCTCGAGCTTCCGGCGCGCCTCTCCCCGCTCGCGGGGCCCGAGCTTGTCCCACTTCGTGGCCACGGCGAGCGTGGGCACCCCGAGCGACTCCAGGTAGGCGCGCACCAACCGGTCCGCGGGCGCGTCCGGAACCCGGCTGTCGATCAGACGCAACGCGAGCCTCACCTGGCCGCTCCGGAAGAGCGCTTGCGCGAGAACGCTCCAGCGTTCGCGCTCCTCTTTCGAGACGCGGGCGTAACCCGCTCCGGGCAGGTCCGCGAAGCGATGTCCTTCCTGGGTCTCATAAAAGTAAATTCCACGCGTTTTACCCGGCGTCTGGCTGACTCGCGCGGCTGCCTTTCCAAGCAGCCGGTTCAACAGGCTCGATTTCCCGACGTTCGAACGGCCGACGAGGGCCACGACGGGCTCCGGCGTCCCGGGAAAGTCCTCGACGCGGTGGACCGCCGCGATCCGTTCCCCCCGGCCGGGCCTCTTTTTCAACGGGCGTCGATCAGTGCGCGACCGTGCCTCCTTCGGCCGGTTTCGCATCGGTGGCCAGGCTGGTGGTGGCCGGAGAAACCCCCTCCAGCGCGACCTTGATCACCTCGTCCATGTTCGAGACGAGGTGGAACTCCATGTCGGTCCGGATCTCCTCGGGCAGGTCATCCAGATCCTTGTCGTTCTCCGCCGACAGAATGATCGTACGGATGCCGGCCCGGTAGGCGGCCAGGACCTTGTCCTTGATGCCGCCCACGGGCAGGACCTTGCCCCGCAGAGTGATCTCGCCCGTCATCGCGACGTCCTTCAGGACCGCAATCTTCGTTACGGCCGAGAAAAGCGATACGGCCATCGTGATTCCGGCCGAGGGCCCGTCCTTGGGAATCGCCCCCTCGGGGACGTGGATGTGGATGTCGAACTTCTCGTGGAAGTTCGGGTCCGCGTCGTACATCTCGGCGCGGCTGCGGACGTAGGAGACCGCCGCGCGCGCCGACTCCTGCATCACTTCGCCGAGCGACCCCGTTAGCGTCAGATTCCCTTTCCCCTTGAGCAGGCTCGTCTCGGTCATCAGAATCTCGCCGCCGGCCTCCGTCCAGGCCAGGCCCGTGGCGACGCCGACCTCCGAGATTTCCCCCTTGCGCCGGTTGCGGAAACGGGCCTTGCCGAGGAACTCGCGCAGGTTGTCGGGAGTGATTCGGACGGGCGTCTCGACGCTCTTCTGTACGATCTGTCGCGCCACCTTCCGGCAGACGCTGCCGATCTCCCGCTCCAGATTCCGAACGCCCGCCTCGCGCGTGTAGTTGGTCGTTATGGCGAGGATGGTCTCGTCGGAAAACTCCACCTGGTCGGCCTTGACGCCGTTCGCCTCGCGCTGCTTGGGCACGAGAAACTGCCGGGCGATCGCGAGCTTCTCGTTGGGTGTGTAGCCGGAGAGCGGGATGATCTCCATCCGGTCCTTGAGGGCCGGCGGAATCGGATCGGGGATGTTGGCCGTCGCGATGAACATCACCTTGGAAAGGTCGTACTCGACGTCGAGGTAGTGGTCCAGGAACGAGTGGTTCTGCTCCGGGTCCAATACCTCGAGCAGCGCCGAGGCCGGATCGCCGCGGAAGTCGGAGGACATCTTGTCCACCTCGTCCAGCAGGAAGACAGGGTTGACCGTGCCCGCCTTCTTCATCATCTGGACGATCTGCCCGGGGAAGGCGCCGATGTAGGTGCGCCGGTGGCCCCGGACCTCCGCCTCATCGCGCACGCCGCCCAGGGACAGGCGCACGAACTTGCGGTTCAGGCTGCGGGCGATCGACTTGGCGAGCGAGGTCTTCCCGACGCCGGGAGGGCCGACGAAGCAGATGATCGAGCCCTTCGTCTTTTGCACGAGCTGGCGCACGGCCAGAAACTCCAGGATCCGCTCCTTGACCTTTTCCAGGCCGTGATGGTCTTCGTTCAGGATCTTCTCCGCACGGGAGATGTCCTTCGACTCGCGCGAGGCCTTGCGCCAGGGGACCCCGACCAGCCACTCGATGTAGTTGCGGGACACCGTGGCTTCCGCCGAGACGGGGGGCATTGCCTCCAGCCGCTTCAGCTCCGTCTCCGCCTTCTCGCGAACCTCCTTGGGCATTCCGGAGGTGGCGATCTTCTTCTTGAGCTCCTCGAGCTCGTCGCCCCGGTCGTCCTTTCGGCCGAGCTCCTGATGGATCGCCTTGATCTTCTCGTTGAGGTAGTACTCCTTCTGCGCTTTCTCCATCTGCTTCTTGACCTTGTTGTTGATTCTTCGGTCGATGTTGACCTTCTCGACCTCGATCTCCAGCAGGTCTTGAAGCTTCTGCAGCTGCTCGTAGACGTTCTCGGCCTCGAGCAGCGTCTGTTTTTCTGCCGTCGCCACCGCCAGATGCGCCGACAGCGTGTCGGCGAAGCGCTCCGGCTCCTCGATCCGAATCGAGGCCGCGATGCTCTCGAAGGCCAGGTGGTGAGACAGCTTGGCATACTGCTCGAAGAGGCCGAGCACCTTGCCCATGTACTCCTTGAGCTCCGCCGGATCGGACGGCTTGGGGGCGGAGGCCCGAACCGTGACGGCCAGGTATTCCTCGCGCTCCTCGAACGCCTCGATCTGGCCCCGCCGCTGCCCTTCGACCATGACCTTGATGTGCCCGTTGGGCAGCTTCAGCGACTGGGCCACGGTCGCGACGACGCCGATCGCGTAGATGTCCTCCGCCTTCGGTTCGTCGAGTTGGGGGTCCTTCTGCGCCGCCAGGAAGAGCCGCTTGGTCGGTGTGGCGAGGGCGGCTTCGAGCGCTCGGATCGAGGACTCCCGGCCGACCACGAAGGGGGCCATCATGTGCGGGAACACGACCATGTCCCGCAGCGGCACGAGCGGAAGCGTCTCTCCGTTGTGGCCCGCGTTTTCCATCGATTTCATGAGTTCGGATTTCCTTCGGTGCTCCTGCGCGGGGCGCGGGGCCGGCCGAGGGGCGAGGGCCCCTATCCCGCTTTGCGCAGGATCGTAATCGGGTTCGTGTGATGCTTGACCACGTCCCGCGTGATGACGCACTCCTCAATGTCGTCGTCGGAAGGGATCTGATACATGACCTCGAGCATCAGGTCCTCGATGATGATCTTGAGGCCCCGGGCGCCGACGCTGCGGGCCAGCGCTTCCTCGGCGATGGCCTCGATCGCATCATCCGTGAAACGCAGCTGGACGTTCTCGAATTCCAGCATGGTCTGGTACTGCTTGACGAGCGAGTTCTTGGGCTCCTTCAAGATCTCGACGAGCGCGGCCTGGTCGAGCTCCGAGAGCGTCGCGACGACGGGAAGCCGCCCCACAAACTCCGGGATCATCCCGTACTTGATCAGGTCCTCCGGATGGACCTTCTCGAGCAGCACGCTCGGCCGCTTTTCCTTCTTCGTCGCGATCTTCGCGCCGAAGCCCATCGTCTTCTCCGTCATGCGGCGGCTGATGAGGTCCTCGAGGCCCACGAACGCGCCCCCGCAAAGGAACAGGATGTTCGTCGTGTCGATCTGGATGAATTCCTGGTGGGGATGCTTGCGCCCGCCCTGCGGAGGAACGTTGGCGACCGTGCCCTCGAGGATCTTGAGCAACGCCTGTTGCACGCCTTCGCCGGAGACGTCCCTCGTAATCGAGGGGTTCTCCCCCTTGCGCGCGATCTTGTCCACTTCGTCGATGTAGACGATTCCGCGCTCGGTCTTGTCCTTGTCGTTGCCGGCGGCCTGGTAGAGCTTCAGGATGATGTTCTCGACGTCCTCGCCGACGTAGCCCGCCTCCGTCAGGGTCGTGGCGTCCACGATCGTGAACGGGACCGAGAGAAGCTTGGCCAGGGTCTGGGCGAGCAGCGTCTTGCCCGTGCCCGTGGGCCCGATGAGCAGGATGTTGGACTTCTGCAGCTCCACGTCCTGGAGCTTGCGGTTCTTCTCGAGGTAGTCGATCCGCTTGTAGTGGTTGTAGACGGCGACGGCCAGCTTCTTCTTGGCTTGCTCCTGTCCGATCACGTAGCTGTCGAGGAACTCCTTGATCTCTTTCGGCTTGGGGAGCTTGGTCTCGGGGGCCTGCGTCTCCAACACCCGGTCTTCGGCGATGATGTCCAGACAGATATCGACGCACTCGTCGCAGATATAGACCGTCGGACCCGCGATCAGCTTCTTGACGTCCCTCTGGCTCTTGTTGCAGAAGGAGCAGCGAAGCACATCGCCGTTTCCGGTTTTCTTCGACATTTAGCCTCCGGGGGGAGCTTCCCGATTCTAGGGGACCACTCCGGACCCGTCAACGGGCCGTCGACCGACCCTCGTTGACTCTAGCACACCCGAATCAGACAAAAGTGCCGTCGAGACCCCTGTTCCCGCATGAGGTTCTGGGGATATGGGCACGAAAGTGGAATGCAAGGGGAGTGTCAACTTTTGCCCTCCGCGGGGAGCGTCCGAAGGGTCGCGCCGGCGCGTTCGACAGGCGCCGGACTCGTCCTTACCCCGCGGCTTTCAACGCCGCCTCGTCACGTCGGTGATAGATCGCGTCGACGAGGCCGTACTTCTTCGCGTCCTCGGCCTCGAGGATGTAGTCCCGGTCGGTGTCCTTTGCGATCTTCTCGATCGCCTGTCCGGTGTGCTCCGAGAGGATCTGATTGATCCGCTCGCGCATCTTGAGCAGGTCCTTGGCGTGGATTTCGATGTCTGTCGCCTGCCCTTGCAGCCCATAACCGAGCGGCTGGTGAATGAGGAAGCGGGAGTTGGGCAGCGCGAAACGCTTCCCGTGGGCTCCGGCCGACATCAGCACCGCCGCCATCGACGCGGCCTGTCCGACGCAAATCGTCGAGACGTCGTTCTTGACGTACTGCATCGTGTCGTAGATCGCCATTCCCGACGAGATCACGCCTCCGGGAGAGTTGATGTAGAAGGAGATGTCCCTTTCGGCGTTCTCCGACTCCAGAAACAACATCTGGGCGATGATCAGGTTGGCGATCGTGTCGTCGATCGGCTGCCCGAGAAAAATGATGTTGTCTTTCAGGAGCCGCGAATAGATGTCGTAGGCCCGCTCGCCGCGGCTCGTCTGTTCGATGACCATCGGGACGAGAACCATGCCGCCTCCCTCTTCTTCTTCCTCTTCCATGACGCCTTCCATAACAGCGGGTCCGCGCTCCAATTCCCCCGGTCGCCCCCGTTTCCCTTCCCCCCGTTCGAGTCTCAGACGGGCGACAAGGGAGACGGGGTGATGGCCGCCTACTTCACCTCGATCGGCTCCCCCGAGGGTAGCACCCGTGCGGCAGAGATCAAGACATCGATCGTCTTTGCCAGGCGGATCTCATCGCGCAATGCCTCTAGCCCCCCCGCCTGGACGAGCTGCTCGCGAAGCGCCGCCGGGTCCGCCCCGCGACGCGCCGCCGTGCGTTTGAACTCCGCTTCGAGCTCGGTGTCGGTGACCTGGATCCCTTCCTTGCCCGCGATCGCGTCGAGCAGGAGGTATTCGCGGACGCGTTTCTCGGCTCCGGGGCGCGCCTCCAGACGGAGGCGCTCCCAGTCGGCTTCCTTCGGGTCCATGCCGTTGGCGGCGAGGTAGCGCGCGTAGTCGCGCAGCGCCCCCTCGGTCTCGGAATCCACCAGCACGTCAGGCATGGGGATCGCGCCCCGGGAGAGGAGCGTATCCAGAATCGTCCGCCGGAACTTCCGGCGCCGGTCCGCCTCCTTCTCCTGGCGCAGGCTCTTGTGGACCTTCTCCCGGAGGCTCTCGACCGACTCCCCCTCGCCGACCGAGCGGGCGAACTCCTCGTTCACCTCCGGCAGGCGCTTCTCCTTCAGCGCGACGAGCGACAGCTCATAGTCCACGGTCTTGCCGCGGAACTCTTCGTTGGGAAAGTCGTCCGCGAAGGTCTTGCGGAACCGCTGCGTCTGCCCGGGCAGCGTCCCGCGCAGGGCTTCGTTGATCTCCGGCATCGAATCGACATGGCCGACCTCGAGCGTCACTTTCTCGTCCCGAAAGGTCCGGGGGCTCTGTCCCGGAGCGAGGATCTCGACGAAGGAGCCGGCGATGTCCGCCACGGCAAAATCACCGGGCGCGGCCGCCCTTCCCTCGATCGGATGGAACTCGGCGTGCGCGTCGCGCAGCCGGTCGATCACGCGCGCGACCTCCTCCTCGGTCGGCTCGACGGAAGCGTCCGCGACCGGGATGCCGCGGTAATCCCCCGGATCCACCGCCGGCTTCAGATCCAGCCGCGCCGTGAAGCGGATCGGACCCGGCGGGTCCCAGGTCAGCGCATCGACGCGGGGACGGCCGAGCACCGACAGGCTCTTTTCTTCGATCGCAGAGGTGAGAGCGTCGGGCAGCAACGCCTCCAGCACGTCTTCGCGGATCTGCTCCCCGAACCGCTTCTGCACGACCGGCTCGGGGGCGTGCCCCTTGCGGAAGCCGGGGATGGACGCGCGTTTGGCATAGGCCCGTGTCACGTCCGTAAAGGCCTTCTCGACCTCCTCCGCGGGCACCTCGATCTCGAGCGTCGTCTGCGTGGGAGATTCCTCTTTGGTGTTCAGCAGGACCATAGGGGGCGCAGTTTACTTTGGATCGGGCACCGCAAATCCTCGGCGGCCCGGATCACGGTTTACGGTTGACGGTCTACGGTGCCCTCGGCGGAATCACCCGAGTCGAGTCGCCGCGCCGCGGTGGAAGCGTGAGGAGCCGCGGCGCCGCCCCCGCGCTCGAGAGCGCGACCGCGCGAGCCACATCGAGCCGCCCGAAGCCGAAGACGGCGTTGGGGATGTCGGCTCCGGGAAACGGCGGGCAGTCCTGCGCCGACGTCAGGGGCGCCGCCGACGACCGCAACAGGTCTTCGCTCGCGTCGACATCTCCCTTGAGCGCCGGCGCGGCCGACCAGAGCAGCGCCACGGCGCCCGCGACGTGGGGCCCGGAGGCCGATGTGCCCGAGAAGCTCGAGGTGTAGAGGTCGGGCGGCGTCGCGGTCCGCACGTCGACGCCCGGCGCGACGATGTCCGGCTTCAACCGGTTCGAGCCGTCCTGGGTGACGGGCCCCCGGCTCGAGAAGCTCGCGATCCCGTCGAAGTTGTTGGTGGCGCCGATCGAAAACGAGGCCTCGTAGATCGCCGGCGCGTCCAGGACCGTCGCGCACGCGCTTCCACCGTTTCCGGCGGAGACGACGACGAAGATGCCGGCGGCCCGCACGTTCTCGACGACGCTCTTCAGGATGTTCGGATCGGTGCAGCCCTCGCTCACCGGGCAACTCCAGGAGTTGTTGATGACGTCGGCCCCGAGGTCGGGCCGCGGCGAGGCGCCCGAGGAGTTGGTCGGCGCGAGAAAGAACTCGAAGCACTCCGTGTAGCGCGCGGGCGTGCCGTTGCCCTGATCCATGTTGCGGCAGGCGATGAGCCTTGCGCCCGGCGCGATGCCGATCTGGCTTCCCGCGCCGTCGTCGCCCACCGCGAGGCCCGCGGTCGAGGTGCCGTGGCTATCGTCGTCGCAGGGCACGGGGGAATCGGAGCCGCAGGGATTGAAAGGGCTCGCGTCGTGCACGGCGTCGTGCCAGTTGTAGTCGTGAACCGCCGTCGTGCCGTCGAACCCGCGATAGTGCGCCTTCAGGGCGGGGTGTTCCCAGGCGAGCCCGGTATCCGCGTCGCCGACGACGATGCCCTGCCCCGTGAAACCCTGGGCCCACACGTCGGGCGCGCCGATCCTCGTCAGGTTCGGCCCAACGTCGTCCTCGAGGAGGGGTGCTGTCCTCGAGGAAGTGCGATCCGCGACCGCCTCGGCCCGGGGAACGCGCCGAAGGGGCGCCGGGCGGTTCGCGGCGAGCCCGGAAACGCCCGCGCCTCGTGCGAGGTCGAGGGCGAGCGCGCGGTTTCCCTCGACCTCCAGCATGTTGACGAGGTAGTGCGACCGGTATTGGGCACGGGCCGAGCGCAGCCGGGCAACCAGCGGGGCCTGCGTTCGGTCGGCGACCTCGCGCAGCACCTCGAAGACGAAGCGCCGCCGCTCGCCTGGGTCCCGAATCGCGGCGGCCCCCGACAGGTCCGCCTGCTCGCGCATCACGACGAGAAACGAGGCGCGCTCGCCCTCCGGCGTCGCCGCGAAGATGCGCGGGTCGATGTTCCTCTCCTCGGCGCCCGCGAAGGAAACGAAGAGGGCGAATTGGGCGAGGCCCAGGAACCATCTCATGTCGCTACGGAACCTCCCAATTCGTCGAACTTGGTGCGAGAGGAGGGACTCGTGCGGGCCGCGGGCTGCGCCCGGCGCGCCTGCGGCCGGCCCGCGCTTCGTGTCGGCGGGGCCGACTCCCCCCGTGTCGGCCGCCCGCTTCGCGGGAAACGTGGCCTGCGGCCACGGCCGACGCGGAAATGAGGCGAGGGGAGACCCCTCGCGCTCCCCCGCCATTTGAGGGTTCTCGCCCTCCCCTCTCACACCAACTTCCACTCAAGATCCTCCAGGATGGCTCTGGTGCGAGAGGAGGGACTCGAACCCTCAAGGGTTGCCCCACGGGATCCTAAGTCCCGCGCGTCTGCCAATTCCGCCACTCTCGCAGCGGTTGGAATGGTAGGCGCAAGGGCATTTGGATTCAATGAGAACCCTTCAAGGATTGAGGCTCTCATCTCGCGCTTGTGGAGGCCGATTCGGCTCCCTGCGACGGCTGGTGTGACGGCTCGGCCGGAATCGGAAACGGAATCGCACCCGCCGGGGTCTGGAGGACACCACCGTCGATCAGTATGAGCGGGCGGAGAAGGAGGAGGTGCTCAACACCGACGAAATCAGCGCCGTGCGTTTTCGTGCGTCTTCGTGAGGAGCGGAAGCGGAAAGTGGAGTTGCGGCGTCCCCGAGGACACGCACTTGATTGCGATAGAATTCGCAGACCGATGGGAGTCATTGTCGGAGCGATCCTCGGGTGCATCGGGTGGTACATCGCCAACGGTGTCATTGCGTGGTTTGATCGTCGGGAGTTGGACCGCTACCGCCGTTCGCGGCTTGACCGAGAACGTTCACTGTCCAAGCCTTTATCAGAGGGTCGTTAGCACCCTTCTTCGGCCAGGAACAGAAAGCCGCCGCTTCGCGCGCATGTCTCGCTAGGACTCAGCTCGCTCCTACGGGGAAGTTCCCTTGCCGTTAGCTCCCGTTTCCGCTGATTCCGGGGAAAGCCGGCCGAACCGATCTCGCGGCGCGGGCTAGTCCTTCGGCATCTCGACGCCCCAGTAGTTCGCGGCGAAGAAGGGCCCGTAGTCCTTCTTGGTCAGCCACTGGAGGATTCCCTCGACGGTCTTCGTCGAGCCAAACTTCCACCGAAAGGACTTCTGGTACGACTTGAAGAACGTCAGGAAGTTCTGGTCCCCCATGTCCTTGTGCAGCGCGGCGAGCAGGTACGCTCCCTTGTCGTAGATCAGGTAGGTCCGGTCGAGAAACCGCGTCTGCGGATCGCCGGGGATCGAGATCCGGTTGGCGAGCGGAATGGGCGCGACCTTCGTAGCCTGCGAGGCGTTGGACTTCCAGTGGGCGAGCAAGGTGTTGTACGTCCCATTGCCCTTGAGCGTCTTCAGAAAGAGCGCGGCGCTGTATTCGGCGAAGGACTCGGTCAGCCACTGCTCGTCGAGGCTCGGCATCTTCACGACCTGGCCCCAGTACTGGTGCGCGATCTCGTGCGCGAACCGCTCGTTGATTCCCTGAGAAAAGAGCTGGTTGGTCTCCCCCATCAGTGGATTGAAGGCCTCCTTCGTGATGAACATCACCCCGGGCGGCGCCTGGCCGAAGCCCCAGGTGTTGATCTCGAGGATGTCGTACTCCGCGAACGGAAAGGGGCCGAGGAACTTCTCGTACTGCTCGATGATTCCGAAGGCGAGCCCCGCGAGCTGCTTCATCGCGCGTGAGTTCTTCATGGCGTAGGTCGCGACCCGGATCGTCACTCCCTTGCGCGTCTCCTCCTCCCACTGGTAGGAACCGGCGAGCACGGCCGGAAACGCGACCGGGTTCTCCGTCCGCGTCTCCAGGATGTTCTCCTCGCCGTCCGTGGCGCGCCGAATCGTCCGGCCCGAAGCGAACGGAACGAACGGCTTCTTGACCTTCACGATGCTGTGAAAGTCGTACAGCTGCCCGTTCAGGTCGGGCTGCGGAAACCAGGCGCCCCCGCCCAGGCCGAGCTGCCAGTAGTTGTCGCCTCCCGGTCGGATCAGGAAATCGCCTTCGATCTCGAACCGCAGCTTCCACGGCTGATCGGCCGGAACCGGCGCCGGCGCTTCGACCAGAACCTCGCCGTCGCGGTGGTCAAACGCCAGGGGCCGGCCTTCCACGTCCGTCACCGAGCGCAGCCTCCAGGTCCGCAGCCCGATGCTCTCGCCATAGATCGAGCTGAACAAGTCGAATCGGAAGATCCTCCGGGGAGAGCCCACAGGCACGACAGTTTCGACGACGGACATCGAAGCATCCTTACCGCTCGAGGCCGAGAGCGTCAGGTCCACCTCCGTCAGGAGATAGAGCGGCGGCAGGGGATCGCGCCGGTCGCGGCCGACCGGCTGGTCCGACAGCACGGTCGGGTAGAGGTACTTCTTGCTCTCCGCGTCGGGAAAATCGGGCTTGCGCAGCGCGAGGAGCGTCTCCGATCGAGACTCGAGCCCGTCGAAGATGTAAACGAGGTCTTCTTTCCCGCCCTCGAGCGACGCGACGACGCGCGTCGACTGCGGCGCGTCGAGTTTCTGC
>JBGPCK010000025.1:0-31943 GCA_041481715.1 Thermoanaerobaculia bacterium
CCCTTGTCCGCGCTGCGACTGGCAGACCGTTTACGACCGGCGCCGTGAGGACCGTCGGGCGGACACTCCTCTGAAACCGCCTGCGGAGTGATCCGCGATCGCTCGAGCCGTCGCCTGAGCGATACGCTCGTTTGCGCCTTCTGGCGCAAGAGTGCACGAGTGCGTGCCTGACCCCCCCACCCCGGCCGAAGCCGGGGAGGGGGAGAGCGCGCGGCGGACCGTCAGGCCTGCACGATTCTCTGGGGCTTTACGGGCTTACGGGTGATGGCCTTGAGTGTTTCGACGGTCTCCGTCTCGGAGAGCTCCGGGGCCTCGGTGCCCAGGGTCCTCTCGGCGCGCAGCACGACGTCGTCGAACGAGAGGATCCCGCAGAGCTTTCCGTCATCGTCGAGCACGGGCAGCCGCCGGACCTTCCGGTTCTGCATCAGGTTGAGCGCGGCGTGGATGTCTTCGTCAGGCCCGCACCCGTACACCTTCCTCTTCATGATCTGGCGCACCGGTACCCGGGAGGGGAGCCGGTCCTTGGTCGCCACCTCCAGGCAGATGTCCCGGTCGGTGATCATCCCGACGACCCTGTTCTGGGCGTCGACGATAGGGACGACCCCGCAGTCGTTGATTGCCATCACCCTCGCGACCTCGGCGACAGTGGCTTCGGGCGGACAGAACTTCACGTCCTTCTTCATGACGTTGCGGACTTTCATAAGACCTCCTCGTCCGCCCTAGCTTCTCGCCGGACGCGTGGGAGCCAAAGATTCGATTGCATCACCCGGCCCCGCCAGCCGGCCTGAGAGTGCATGAATGCGTGCCTGACCCCGATTGCCGATTTGCCCCTGATGCAAACGAACCTGGCGTCTCGGCCGAAGGGGGTAGATCCTTTTCTCGTGGCCCGTTCGAAGGGACCGATCGTCGAGACGAACTATTGGCACCGGCTGGAAGACGGCCGGATTCAATGTGACGTCTGTCCTCGCTTCTGCACGCTTCGGGAAGGCCAGCAGGGACTGTGCTTCGTGCGCGCGTGCATTGACGGCCGGATCGTCCTGACGACCTACGGGCGCTCGAGCGGCTTCTGCATCGATCCGATCGAGAAGAAGCCGCTCAACCATTTCCTACCCGGCACCCCGGTCCTGTCCTTCGGGACGGAAGGGTGCAATCTCTCGTGCAAGTTCTGCCAGAACTGGGACATCAGCAAGTCGCGGGAGATCGCGAAGCTCGGCCAGGAGGCGTCGCCGGAGCAGATCGCCCAGGCGGCGCGGGAGCTCGAATGCCGCAGTGTCGCCTTCACGTACAACGATCCGACGATCTTCTTCGAGTACGCGATGGACGTCGCCGACGCGTGCCGGCAGATCGGGATCGCCGCCGTGGCGGTGACAGCCGGGTACATGTGCGCGGAGCCCCGCCGGGAGTTCTACGGCCACATCGACGCCGCCAACGTGGACCTGAAGGCGTTCACGGAGAAGTTCTACTGGGAAGTCACGGGCGCGCACCTGCAGCCGGTGCTGGAGACCCTCGTCTATCTGAAGAAGCACACCAAGGTCTGGTTCGAGCTGACGAACCTCGTGATCCCGGGCTACAACGACTCGGAGCGGGAGATCGAGGAGATGACGCAGTGGGTCGTCGAGAACCTCGGACCGGAAGTCCCGATGCACTTCACGGCTTTCCATCCGGATTGGAAGATGCGGGACGTCCCGCCGACGCCGCCGGCGACGCTCTTTCGCGCTCGGCGGATCGCCCTCAAGAACGGCCTGCGGTACGCCTACACCGGGAACATCTCCGATCGGGAAGGGGGTACGACGCTCTGCCACGCCTGCGGGGCGAAGGTGATCGGCCGCGACGGTTACTTTCTGACGGACTGGAGCTTGAAGAAGGGCCGGTGCGCATCCTGCGGAGAGCCCTGTGCGGGGGTTTTCGAAGACCGGCCGGGAGCCTGGGGCGCGCGGCGGCTGCCCGTCCAGCTCGGGGAGTTTGCCGCCTAGATCCTTCCCTCGCCCTGAAATCCCGGTTTCGCTTCCGATGAGATGTGGTGCGCGAACCAGGCGCCCGCGAGGTCGGCCACTCTCGCCAGCGCGCCCGCCTCCTCGAAAAGGTGCGACGCGCCGGGGATGATTTCGAGCTTCCGCTCGCAGCGCAGTTGCGCCATCGCCTCACGATTCAACTCGATCACAACGGGGTCGTTTCCTCCGACGATCAGGAGCGTGGGCGCCTTCACGTGAGGCAAAGCGTCTCCGGCCAGGTCCGGCCGGCCGCCGCGCGAGACGACCGATCCGATCGAATCCGGACGTTGCGCCGCCGCGACGAGTGCAGCTCCGGCGCCCGTGGACGCGCCGAAATAGCCGATGCGAAGCTCGCGTGTCGAGGGCTGTACCTTCAGCCAATCCGTCGCGACGACGAGCCGGGCGGCGAGCAGCTCGATGTCGAAGCGCAGATGGCCGGTCTCGAGGTCGATCGCCTCCTCGCCGGTCGTCAGCAGATCGAGCAGGAGGGTGGCGAGGCCCGCTTCGCGCAGCGCTTGCGCGACGAAACGGTTTCGCGGACTTCGACGGCTGCTCCCGCTGCCGTGCGCGAAGACGACGATGCCCGTGGCCTCCTTCGGAACGGCCAGATTGCCCTCCAGGCCGACCTTGCCGGCGCCGATGCGGACCAGCAGTTCCGGGCCTGGGGCGGCCATGGTTTCGGTCATCGTCGTCTTCCTCCCGGGGCTTCAGCCGCTCGCGGCCTTGCGCGATTTCTCGCCGGGACGTCCGGCTTCGACCGATCGCCCGCGGCGTCGGGGATGGGCCTTGACCTTGGACCGCCGGCGGCGCTCGTAGTCCTGAAGCTGGCGACGCATGGCATCGAAGGCGTCGCGGATCGACACGTAGACATCGTCCTCGGGCGGCTGGGCAACGATGATGAGCTCTTCGCCGGGCACCGTCAGACGGACCTGGACTCCATAGAGAAGCCCCTTGCGATGGTGTCCTTCCGGTTTCTCGACCCACACATGGCACGTCAGGATCCTGTTCGAGTAGCGCTCCAGACCCTCGAACTTCTGCCTAATCTTCGCCTCGACGGCGTCGGAATGAGGCAGCTCGATGAACTGGATGTGAAGGGGAAAGGCCATCAGCTTCTCCTTTGTCGATCGACGAAGCGCGACAAGATGCTCCAACAGGCGGGGCTCGGGCGCCATGAAGCAAACACATCAAGGGCGGGCGTCTGATTTCGGCAGGGTCCCGAATCTCGACTGCCCGCGATGGCGTATGTTAATTAGGGGGAGTTCTCGTCGCCGATGGAAGCGAGAGAACGAAAGGAGCTGTCATGGAATCCGTACCGATTCGGACCGACCGACTCTACGCGACCAAGAACGATCTGCCCGAGAAGGCTCGACGGCAGCTCGTCGTCCTTCTGAACAACCGACTGGCGGACGCGATCGATTTGCAGACGCAGACCAAGACCGCGCACTGGAACGTCAAGGGCGGCAACTTCATCGCCCTTCACAAGCTCTTCGATGAGATCAACGAGGACGTCGAGGAGTACGTGGACCTGATCGCCGAACGCGCCGTCCAGCTCGGAGGCGTGGCGGAGGGGACCGCCCGGACGGTCGCCGAGCGCTCGGAGCTCGACGAATATCCTCTCGACATCGCCGAGGACCGCCTGCACGTCGAGTCGGTGTCCTCGGCCCTGGCGTCCTTCGGCGAGCGCGTGCGCCGCGCGATCGGCGAGGCGGATGATCTCGATGACGCCGACACCGCCGACATCTTCACCGAGATCTCGCGCGGTACCGACAAGTGGCTTTGGTTCGTGGAGGCGCATCTGCAAGGGGAGCCGACGCCGGCAAAGAAAAAGTAGGGGCGGCCCTTGCGGCCGCCCGCGGGCGGGGACAAGCCCCGCCCCTACGGCCAATGCGGCTATCGGGACTTCGGTTGCACGACATTAGTCCTTGACGGGTCGGGTCACTCGATCGAGACGTTCTCGCGCCCGTGCCGCAGGACCCTCGCCATCCAGACGAGCTCCTTCAGGAATTTCTCGATCCGCCGCTCATACGAAGGATCCTGAATCCTTCCCGATTCGTCGAAGAGCTTCTTGACGTTGGAGAAGTTCCCGTCCCAGAAGATCGTGACGAGCCCGAGCTCCCGCATCACCGGGAGCAGGTTCTCGATCACCCGCGTGCCGCCGAAGCCCCCGGCGGAGACGCCGCACAGGCCCACGGCCTTGTGGATGTACTCCTTCAAATTCGTGTCGAGCGCGTGCTTCAAGAGTCCGGGGTACCCGTGGTTGTACTCGGGCACGACGATGACGAGGGCATCCGCCCGCAGGCAGAGCGCCGAGAAGCGCGGGTCCTTGATGTTTTCCCCGGCGTCGACCATCGACAGAGCCAGGTCCCGGATGTCGACGAGCTCGGTCTCCACTGCCCGGAGCTGCCGGACCCGCTCCAGCACGAAACGCGCGACGTGCTCGCTGTGGCGTTCCTGTCGAGCGGTGCCGAGGATGATCGGAATGAAGAGGGATCGGTCGGGGGCCGGCTTGCCGTCGGCGCTCATGAGCGCGGCCGTCGGAGTGCGGGGGGTTCCGCGGAACCTTCCGGGCAGGGGATGTCGGCGCGGCCAATCATGGCCGCCTTATATCTCAGTGAGGATGAGGACCGGTCAGGGCTTCCAGTCCACGCCGATCCGCGCCGCGAACCGTGACCCCGGGTAGTAGTACGGCACCTGGTTTCCGGAGAAGTCCGCCAGGGCGAAGCCGTACTGGCTGTACTTGGCGTTGGTCAGGTTCGAGAGATCCAGCCGCGCGCGCAGACTGCCGAAGCTGCGGGAGAGGCGCAGGTCCACGATCGAGACGTCGCCCAGCGGAAAGACGTTGTCGTCGTCCAAGTACCGCGTGCCCATCCAGGTCCAGATTGCGTCGGCGGAGATTCCGGCGGGCAAAGCGACGCTCAGGCCTGCGCGCAGGAGGTGCTCGGGCACGTTCTTCAACTGCTTGCCCTCGTGCTCTCCGGTGCGGGACTCGACTCGGGTCCAGGCGTACGACACGAAGGGGGAGACGATCGGCCCGAGGGAAAGCCGCAGACTCGCCTCGACTCCCCGGTGAAGGCTCTTACCGATGTTCTCGTAGGAGAAAGTCGCGGGATCGAAGTCGATCTCGTTGTCCACGGTCATCCGGTAGGCGAGGGCTTCCCAGCGCAGGTTCTGCGCCTGCTGCGACACGCCGATCTCGAAGTTCTGCGCTTCCTGCGGGACCAGGTTGGGATTCGAGATCTGGATCGTTCCGCCCTGAAAGTCGTCGAAGGGATGGGGGTCGAAGAGCTGGTCGACGGTCGGCGCCTTGAAAGACTTCGAATACTGGAAGTACATTGCGACCGGAGCGCGGTCGAGGTTGCCGACGCGATAGGTCACGCCCGCGCGGGGTGACCACGCCTCGTGAGACTCCGTCGTCGTCGCCTCGACGTGGAAGTCGTCGGCGATCCGATCCCAGCGCACGCCGCCGCTCAACCTTAGCCGTTCGGTCGGGCGCCAGTCGCCGGTCAGAAACACCGCGGAGCGGTTGCGCGCGCCGTCCTCGCGCGAGACGATCGGGCCCATTTCCCCCTGGTCGTCCACGAACCGGTAGTTGGTCGAGAGCGTCTCGTGCGCGAGCTCGGTCCCGAGGCGCAGCTGTGCCTCGCGCCCGAAGAGCCGGAAGGACTTCTCGCCTTCCAGAATTGCGCCGAAGGCGCCCGAATGGAGGTCGCGGAAGGTCCGATTGCCGAAGCCGGGTGCCACAGGCAGCGTGCGCAGGATCTGGGCGCTGCGGGCCGCGCCGTAGAACGTGGCCTGGAAGGGGATCGGACCGGTGTCCTGCCGGAAGGAGAGCGCAAGCCGCCCCCGGTCGGTGTCGGAGTAGTCGAAGCGGTAGAGAGGGTCGGACATCCGGTCGTCGCTCTCGTATTGCTCTCGTAGAAGGGCGCCGGGGTCCTGACGGTTCGTGCGGCTCCCGTCGACGTCGAAAGACCATCGTCCGGTGCCGAGCGCGCCCGAGGTCGCCAATCCCAGGATGCCGGTCTCCTCCGTGTTGTGCTCGCGATAACCGTCGGTGCGGAAGTACGTTCCGGCGGCGCCACCCTGGAACCCGTCTCGCCCGAACCCATACGACAGGTCGGCCGCGGCGGTGCCGAAGCTCCCCCCCGACGCCGAGACCGAGGCCGCGGTGCCGTTGTCGGGCGCTTTGCGCGTGAAGACCTGGATCACGCCGCCGAGCGCGGTATCTCCATAGAGGGAGGAGGCCGGGCCGCGCAGCGCCTCGATCCGCTCGATGTCGGCGGCCCGGATGCGGCGCCAATCGACGAGGCCCGACTCGACGTCCTCGACGGGCACTCCATCGATGCGAAGCTGCACGTACTCGGCCTCACCGCCTCCGAAGAAGCCGCGGGACATCACGATCGGGGGCGGGCCTCCGAAGCTCTCACGGAAGAGGGCGTGGAAGCCCGGCAGAAACTCGAGCAGCTCCGAGAGGTCCTGCGCGGGCAGCCGCTCGATCTCCTCTCGGGTCAAGACCGAGACGGACGCCGGGCTCTCTTCGCGCGGCTCGGGGCCGCGCTCGGCGGTGACGACCATCTCCTCGTGGACCTTCGGCGTCTGGGCCGGAGCGGGCTTGTCGGCGGTTTGGGGCTCATCCGAAAGGAGCAGGGCGAGAAGCGCTATGCCGACCAATCGATCACCTCGAGCCTCCGAGCGCCCGCAAAGGCCCTCCCGTCCGGAGAGGGCACGAGGCCGTTTGTGTTGACCGAGACAACAAGTCACCCCGAAGGAATTGTCGGAGCATTAAAGAAGGTAACACGGACCGGCGCGCCTGTCAGCCGGCGGCCTCGCCCGAGTCACGCCGGAGATGAGGCGGGCGGGCTAAACTGCGGCGCCGTAGGAGGGCGTGACGTGTCTTCGTCACCTTTGGGGCGCGGGACGGGCGGGAGCGGCCGGGCAACCGGCGGCGCGCTGCTTTCGCCTCTGGTCACTGCGCGTGAGGCCTTCCGGTTCTATCGCCTCGGCACTTCCGTCGTGCCCGCCGTTCAAGACGTCTCCCTCTCGATCCGAAAGGGCGAGTTCGTCGCGCTGCAGGGGCCGAGCGGCTCCGGGAAGACCACGCTCTTGAACCTACTGGGTCTCCTCGACCGGCCGGACCAGGGGCAGATCGAAGTGGGCGGGGTCGACGGCGGCAATCTGTCGGAGAACGAGCGCTCGGACCTGCGGCGCGACCGCTTCGGCTTCATTTTCCAGACCTTCAACTTGCTCGCCGTCCTCTCGGCCGAAGAGAACGTGGCGTATCCGATGGTGCTCCGCGGCATTTCTGCCGAGCAGCGGCGCGACCGCGCGCGGGAGCTGCTCGACGCGGTGGGACTCGCGGGAAAGTACGGCGTGCGGCCGGACCTTCTCTCCGGCGGCCAGCGGCAGCGAGTCGCGATCGCCCGCGCGCTCGCCAACCGCCCCGATCTCGTCTTCGCCGACGAGCCCACGGCAAACCTCGACTCACACACCGCGGAAGGGATTCTCGACCTCATGCGCGAGGTGTGCGATTCGGGGGGCGTGGCCTTTCTCTTCGCGACACACGACCCGCGGGTCGTGGCCCGGGCGCGGCGCGTCGTTTCGCTCCACGACGGCCGCATCGAGTCGGACGTGGCGCGATGAGCGTCTTCGCGCTCGCCTGGCGCAACCTCCTGCGGCAGCGGCGGCGCGCGCTGCTCATGGGCGCGGTCGTGGCGTTCGGCTTCGCCGCCTTCGCGCTCGCGGGCGGCTTCATCGCGCAGTCCTTCGAGGGACTGAGGGAGGGCACGATCCGCAGCGTCGGGCAGCTCCAGATCGTGGACACGCGAGCGGTTTCGGGCAGCGAGGAGAAGACGCTCGAGTTCGGGCTGCGCGACGCGGCGCGGGCGCGGTCGATCGTGGCCAGCGATCCGGCGGTCGAGGCCGTCATTCCGCGGATCGACTTCGTGGGCCTCGCGACCAATGGGGCGCGCTCGGTGCCGTTCCTGGGTCTGGGCGTCGACCCCGGGCCCGAGGCGAAGGCGACGTACGCCGGCGAACTGATGGTCTCCGGCGCATATCTTTCCGGCAGCGGGGGGGACGGCGTGGTCCTTGGCACGGGGATCGCCTCGGCGCTCGGGGTCAAGGCCGGCGACAGCGTGACCCTGATGGCGACGACACCCGATGCGACGTTGAACGCCGTGGACGCCACGGTGAAGGGGCTCGCCGATGTGCGTATCAAGGAGTTGAACGACCGTTACGTCGCGATCGGCGTCGACCTCGCCTCACGGCTTCTCCAATCCTCCGGAACCGTCTCGAAGCTCGTCGTGTTCTTGAAGCCCGGGGCCGACGAGCGACAGGCGGCCGAGCGCCTCGGCGGCGCGCTCTCCGCCGCGGGCTACCCGGTCGCGGTGCGGCACTGGAAGGAGCTCGCGGTCTTCTACGGCCAGGTGCGCCTGCTCTACCTCGGCATCTTCGGTTTCGTCGGCGGGGTTCTGGTCGTGATCGTGATCCTTTCAGCGGCGATCGTGATGACCATGGCGGTCGCCGAGCGCACGCGCGAGATCGGCACGTTGCGCGCGCTGGGGACGCGGCCCTCCGGGATCCTCCGAATGTTCCTGGCGGAAGGGGTGGCGATCGCGGTCGCGGGGTGCGTGGCCGGGGCCCTATTGGCTCTCGTCATTCGGACGGTCTTGAATGCGTCCGGGATCATCCTGCCGCCGCCGCCGGGAGCCACCCACGGCATGCCGATCAACGTGCAGTTCTACCCGCTCGCGTACGCGGCGGGACTGGCGGCGATGATTCTCACGATGGCAATCGCGTCGTACTTTCCGGCGCGGCGAGCCTCCAGGATGTCGATCGTGGAAGCATTGACGCATGTGTAGCAGGGTTTCGACAGGCCCGGCCCCTATGTTTCTGGCATTTTTGCTCGCAGGCGGTGTGGCGATCGGCCAGACGCCCGCGCAGGTCCAGTCCTGGCTCGAGGACGTGGACCGGGCGCGCAATGCCTTCTCCGAAGCGCTCATCACGGCGCGCGCGAGCCAGATGACCGACGGCAAGGTCACCGGCAGCGCCGACTTTCAGATCTACCGAAAGGGCGCGGACCGCGGGTTGATCGTCTTTCGCGGCGGCAAGAACGACGGGCGCAAGATCTTGAACCTCGGCGAAAAGATGTGGCTGATCGTGCCGGGCGCCTCCCGCGCGCTCCCGATCACCCCGAATCAGCGGCTTCTCGGGGGCGCTTCGGTCGGGGACGTGGCGCGCGTCGAGTTCGCCGCGGACTTCACGGCGACGGCGCGGCCCGGCGCGGAGAGCGTCAACCGCAAGCCCTGCCGGGTCCTCGACCTGACGGCGAAGTCCGACCCGGCGCCGTATCCGCGCGTCGTCCTCTGGTTCGACGAGCGAGAACGTCTTCCCTGTCGCCTGCTCTTCTCACTGCCGTCCGGCAAGGAGGCCAAGGAGATTACGTTCGTGAAGTTCCGGCAGGCCGCCGGGAGGCCCGTCGTCGGCGAAATGGAGATCCGAGATCTGCTCGCCAACCAGGAGGGAACCCTCACGCGTCTGGAGTACCTCGACGTTCGCTCCGCGAAGATCGATGACAAGCTCTTCACGCCGGAGGGGGCGTTGAATTTTTAGTCACGATGATCGGGTGTAGGGGCGGGGCTTGCCCCCGCCCGCGGGCGGCCGCAAGGGCCGCCCCTACGCAGCCGTGGGACACTTCTGGCTGATAGCTGATAGCTGATAGCTGATAGCTGATAGCTGACAGCTCGTTCCTACGGCGGCGCGTTCTTCGCGAACCAGCGGTCGAGCAGGCGCAGCAACCGCAGCGGCACGAACTTGACCAGCGCGTCGGCGTGGAGTGACCCGGGCAGGTTCAGGTGCACGTCGTCCACCGGCGGCGCGGCCGCCTTGGCGAGGATTCGGCCGTGCGAAGGATCGACCAACCAGTCGCCTTCCGCGGTCACGATCAGCTTGGGCATGGCGAGACCTGAGACGGACTCGTGGCCGCGCGGGGTCGTGCCGATGCGGGTACGGCGTGAAACGCGCGGCATGCGCAACACGTGGCGCAGGCGCACCTGCCGCATCGCGCCGGCCTTCCAGGGCTTGGGCCGCAGAGTGCGCAGGTCGGCGGGGGAGGAGACCAAGACGAGCGCGCGGCAGGGTAGCTCCGGCCAGCGCGCCAGGGCGTCGGCCGCGATCATGCCCCCCATCGAGAGGCCGAGCAGGGCGAAGCGGGCGTAGGGCTTCCCCTCGCCCACGAGCTCGTCGAGGACGGCCTTCAGGTCGTTGGCCTCGAAGGTCCCGAAGGTGTAGGACCCCTTGCTGTCGCCGTGCCCGCGGAAGTCCAGGGACGCGACGTCGTAGCCGCGGCGCACGAAGAAGTTCGCGAGGAAGAGGTTCTCCCGGGCGAGCCGCACGCGCCAGAAGCCCGGGGCGAGCACGAGCAGCTCCGGCGCGGGCCGCCGCCACCAGGTGTAGGCGATCACGACGCCGTCGGCCGTGCGCGCCTCGCGGTGCGCGACCTCGTGCGCCTTGCGCTGCTCCGCGGTCGTCACGTCTTCCCGTCGATTTCCCCGATGACCAGGCATTCCACGAGCGCCCCCGCCTCTAGGGGCGGCGCCCCCGCGAGTGTCCTTATCAGCGCGTTGGCGCCCGCGTACGCGCCGATGTCGTGGCTGCCCGCCGAGCGGAGCGGCTCGACACGGCTTTCGCCGCCCGCGATCTCCCAGAGGGCGTCGCGGTATGTCTCGCGCGGCCCTGTCGCCGACAGCGCCCGCGTCAGCCGCGCCGCGACCCGGGGCGCGCCCGGGCGGGAGTTCCCCTCGAGCCTTGCGGCGGCCTCGCGAGCGAAGAGGTGAAAGCACACGGCGGTCGAGACCGGGTTGCCGGGGAGGCCGAGCCAGAGCGCCGCGCCGCGGCGGCCGAAGGCGATGGGCTTGCCCGGTCTTATCGAAACGTGGTGAAAGAGGATCTCGAACCCGGCTTTCGCGGCCGCGGAGGGCAGCAGGTCGAAGTCTCCCGCCGAGACACCGCCGGTCGTCAGCAGCAGGTCCTCGGCCTGCCCGGCCCGGGCGAAGAGGCCATCGACGCCCGCGGCATCGTCGGCGACGCGGCCTTCGAGGCGGGCGTGCCAGCCGCGCTCCCGGCAGAGGGTCGCGAGCATCGGTCCGTTCGAATCGCGTAGCTGCCCCGGGCCGGGCGTCTTTCCGGCGGAGACGAGCTCGTTTCCCGTGACCGCGATCGCGATGCGCGGAGGTCGGAACACGGGGACCGGATCGACTCCCGCCATGGCGGCCAGCGCCACGTCGGAGCCGGTGAGCCGGCGGCCCGGCCGGACCAGCATCGTGCCCGCCGTGATGCTCTCTCCCCGACGCCGCAGGTGCGCGCCCGGGGCGGGAACGGCCTCGAAGCGGACGCGGCCGCCTTGCTCACGCCGGGCCTGCTCGACGGGAATCACGGCTTGCGTGTTCTCGGGGATCGCGGCGCCCGTCATGACGCGAACGGCTTCGCCGGGTCCGATCGGCGGGGGCGGCGGGTCGCCGGCGGCGACGGGGACAGCCCTCTCCGCGAGCCAGGCGCCGGGCGCCGGGACGTCGGCGAGGCGGACCGCGTAGCCGTCCATCGCGGAGGTTTCGAATGGCGGCCAGTCGAGATCGGCACGGATCTCTCGGGCGAGAACGCGTCCCGCAGCATCGGCTACGGGCGTCGATTCGACTCCGAGCGGCTCGATGCGGCCGATGACGGCCAGAGCTTCTGCGACGGTGATCACCCGGCGATTCTACGGGGTCGTCGTTCCGTTCCCGAGATCGCCGACCCCCTCACCCTACCCCTCTCCCCCTGCGACGGGGAGAGGGAAGGGAGGGCGCCCCGCCACGCCCTCTTCCCTCGGGAGAAGGGTTTCTGTCGATCCGCGTTAGGGAACTGCAGCTGCCTATTTCGGGAGTGTGTAGTCGCCGCGGCAGTCGTAGTTGAAGCTGCCGTCGGTGCCTGCCGCTACGGCCGTGCAGGTTCCCTGGCCCTTCGCGCCCTGGAGTTTGCCGGTGCCTCCGACGAGCTGCCACGTGTGGTTCGTGACCTGGGCTCCGCCCGCCTTGGCGAGGAGCGTGAAGTCGAAGTTGTAGTAAGCCTTGTCTCCGTTGGTGAAGGTGTCCACGAACGTTCCCCGGATCTTCGTCGTATCGCCGTTGGTCTCTGTGATCTGGGTTCCGACTCCGATCGTAGACTTGAGTCCCGCGATCTCCCAAGGCCTGGTCCACGTGCACGTTCCCTGAGCCAGCCCGTAGGAGTGTCCCGGGGTGTCGCCGACACGGATCAGGTAGGTAGGGTTTGCCGGGGCGCAGAGCAAGGCACCGGACATCGGTGTCTGGGCTAACGCGGAGAAAGATACGAAAAGAAGCAGAGCGACCAAGAGGCAATTCCTACGCATGGTTCCCTCCTCGACTTAAAGCGATGGGCCTTTGACAGGGCTCGGTCGCTCCAAAGGGCCCGTGGCATCGGAGCAACATCCAAGAAGAATCGTTTCGGATCCAGAGATTGTGACCAACGCTATCACGCGATCGCCGCGCGGCCCTCCTGCTGCCAGAGGGCCCGATCCGGGCGATTGAGGCCAGGGTTTCCTGGAACGTGGTCTCCGAGGCGCTTTCCCTTCGGCCGTCCCCCTCTCCCGGCTACCGTCCGGGGCGCCGCCGCGCTACCATGTGCTCAACACACACAATGGAAAAGCGCTTCGAGTACCGCGGCGACCTCGCGGTGACTCCCCTCGCCGAGATTCTGGCGACGATCCATCGTTATCGCGTTCCCGGTGTCGTGCGCGTGTCGCGCGAGGCGCACCAACGCCTCATCTACCTCGAAAACGGGCTGGTTGTTTTCGCCTCGACCAACGAGCGCGAGGCGAGTCTCGGCCCCTACCTGATTCGGCGGCGGATCCTCTCACCGGAGGTCGGCCGCGAAGCGGCGCGGCAGGTGAGGGAGGGTCTTCGTCTCGGGCAGATTCTGCTGCGGATGGGGGTCCTGGACGAACAGGGCCTGAAGGAAGCGGTCTCGGGACAGATCCGCGAGGTTCTCTGGGGCGCCTTCGAATGGGAGTCGGGGGAGGTGGTCTTCGACATCGGCGAGCGCCGGTCGGGGGAAGCCATCCGGATCGATCTGTCGATCCCGGAAGTGATCCTCGAGGGGATCCGCCGCGCGAAGGACGTTCGCCGCCTCGTGCAGCGTCTCGGGCACGCGACCACCGTCCTCGAGCGGACGCCCGACGAGATCATCTCCCTCTTCACGCCCGAGGAGCGCGCTTACTACGAAAAGGTGGACGGCAGGACGGCGCTCCAGCCTTTGTGCGGCAAGGGACCGGGCTCGGCGGGAGACAACGCGCGCCTGCTCTATGCTTTTTTCTGCCTTGGGTTGCTCCGCAAGAGCGCGACGCCGGCGCCGGGCGCCAAGAAGATCAAGTACAGCACGGGCGGAGGGAGCATTGGAAAATAGCTTTCAGCTGTCAGCTCTCAGCCGTCAGCCGTGGGCCCGTGGGACAAGCTTGGATGATGCTCGTATAGCTGATAGCTGATAGCTGATAGCTTCTTCACCATGCCCATCTACGAATACGTCTGCGACAAGTGCTCTGAGAAGACCGAAGTCATTCAACGCGTCGGCGAGAGGCCGCTCCGGGTCTGCCCGCACTGCGGCGGCAAGCTGAAGAAGGCCTTCTCCGCTCCGGCGATCCAGTTCAAGGGCAGCGGCTGGTACGTGACCGATTACGCACGGGCGAAGAAGGAAGGCCAGAGCTCGAAGAGCGAATCGAAGGACGAATCGTCCGAGAAGGCTGAGAAGGCCGAGAAGGTGGAGAGGTCCGCGAAGGCGGAGAAGTCCGAGCGGGCCGAGAAATCCGAGAAAGCAGGGAAGTCGGAGAAGAAAGAGAAGAAGGCGTCGAAGGAGTCGAAGGATTAGCTGCGCCCCATCAGTCCAGTTTCAATCCCCTCAGGTACTCCCGGAACTCCTTTCCCAGATCTTCCCGCTTCAGCGCGAACTCGACGGTCGCCTTGAGGAACCCGAGCTTGTCGCCCGCGTCGTAGCGCTTGCCTTCGAAGAGATAGCCGTCGATCGGCCGCCGTGAGAGAAGCGTCCGGAGCGCGGAGGTCAGCTGGATCTCCCCGCCCACGTCGGAGCGAGTTTCCTCCAGAATCTGGAAGATCTCGGGCGGCAGCAGGTAGCGCCCGATGATGGCGAGGTTGGACGGCGCCTTCTCCGGCGTCGGCTTCTCCACCATGTCTTCGATCGCAATCAGGCGGTCCTCTATTTTCTTTCCCGCCACGATTCCGTATTGTCGGGTCTCGGCCTTCGGCACCTCCTGAAGCGCGATGACCGGGTTACCCCTGCGCTCGTAGAGGCGCAGCATCTGGCCGATGCACGGCTCTGCCGCGTCCACGATGTCGTCGCCCAGCATGACGGCGAAGGGCTCGTTACCCACCAGGTCCTTCGCCTGCAGAACCGCGTGCCCGAGGCCGAGAGCGATCTTCTGCCGCACGTAGGAGACCCGGATCAGGTCGGAGACGGCGCGCACTTGTTCGAGCAGGCTCGTCTTGCCGCGCTCCTCCAGCAGCCTTTCGAGCTCGAAGGAGGTATCGAAATGGTCCTCGATGGCGTTCTTGCCGCGGCCGGTGACGATGACGATGCGCTCCAGGCCGGCGGCGCGCGCCTCCTCGACGACGTATTGCACGAGGGGGCGGTCCACCAAAGGCAGCATCTCCTTGGGCTGAGCCTTGGTGGCGGGCAGGAAACGGGTCCCGAGGCCGGCCGCGGGGAAGACGGCGACGCGGACTTTTTGCATCGAGAGATAGTAGCCGAGGGCCGGAAACCTTGAGGCGGGAACCGTCGAGCGGCCGGTGGCAGGCTAAAATAGGCATTCCATGCACAGGTCACGCATCGACCGAGCGCGGGCTCCGCGCGCCCGCGCGGTCTTGTGCGCCGTTGCCCTGACGCTCGGCATCCCCGGCTACTCGCTCGCCGCCCGCTGGTGGCGGCTGCCGCTCTGGGGAGCGGAAATCCGCGCCTTCGCCGTGGATCCTTTTCAGCCAGGCACGGTGTACCTTGGCACTTCGCGGGGCAACTTCTACGGCTCGACCGACGGCGGGGCGACCTGGCAGGCGCTGCACGCGGGCCCGGCCTTCCCAGGCTACGTCGTCACGGCGCTCGTGGCCGATGCGACGACTCCTGGCCGGTTCTGGGCCGCGCTCGCCGGCCAATATGCCGGTGGCCTCGTCGCCGTGACGGAGGATCGAGGCGCCACGTGGACCCCTCTGGCGCGCTGGCAGAAGTCCGTCGCAACGCGTGCGCTCGCCGTGCTCCCGGGCGACAAACCGGTTCTGGCGATCGGGGGGGACGACGGTGTGCGGCTCTCGCACGACGGCGGCAAGACGTGGACGCCGTCCGGCGCGGAAACCGAGGGCCTCCAGCAGGTCGAGTCGCTCGCCTTCGATCCCGCCGACGGCAAGACGCTCTACGCCGGCACGTGGCGGCAGGCCTTCCGCACGAGGGACGCTGGGGCCTCGTGGGCGCGGATCGCCGATGGAATGGTGCTCGACGCCACGGTGTACGCGTGGGACTTCGATTCGAAGGATCCGCGCGACATCTGGGTTTCGACCTGCGGCTGGGTCTACCACAGCGAGAACGGCGGGGACCACTGGACGCGCTTCACGCAGGGCTTCCGCAACCGGCGCTCGCAGGCGGTCCGCCGTGACCCCACGCGGCCCGGAACGATCTATGCGGCGACGGTCGGAGGTCTGCATCGCTCGACCGACGGCGGAAAGTCCTGGGATCGCGTCTCGAGAGAGTCCCTCGTCGTGACGGCGCTCGCCGTGGATCCGCGCACCGGCCGGCTCTATGTCGGCACGGAAGGGGAGGGCGTCTTCCTCTCCGACGATGCCGGGACGACACTCGAGCGCGGCGCGACGGGGCTGGCCGAGGGGCGCGTGGCGGACCTCGTGGCGGACCCGAACGACGCCTCCCGCGTCTACTTCTTCCGCGCCTATGGAGGCGAGGAGAGCGGCGTTTGGGTTGCGGAGGGGACCAAGGTGCGGCGTGTGTCGGCGGACCCACTTCCGCCCTCGGCTTCGCTCGCCGCCTTGCGCGACGCCGAGGGAAAAACCGTGGTGCTGCTGTCGTCGGCCGGCGGCTTGTTGCTCTCTCGTGACGGCGGCGTGCGCTGGACGGCGCCGGAGGCGCCCCCGCCCGGCATACCCGTCGCCCTCTTTGGCGTCCCGTTTCGGACACCGGTGCTGGTGACCACGGCAGGAGTGTTCCGCGTGGGCGACGGCGGGCGGTCGTTTGCGCCGGTCAACGGCGCTCCCTCGGGTCTCGTCGGCGCGGAGCTTCTTGCCGGCGCGGACCGAAGCCCGGTGCTCGAGGTGAAGACGACGGACTCCGATTTCCGCTGGGACGGCCGGAGCTGGAACGGCCGCCGGCGGGCGGTGTTGACCGGCGGGTTGTTTCTTGCCGAGGCGAATGCGGCATCGCCGACGACGGCCTACAGCTCCCTCCAGGACATCGACGGAAAGCTCGTCTGGGAGGAAGGCAACCGCCGCCTGGCTTTCACGAGCCCGCGGGCGGGCCTCGCTCTGGCCACGGCCGCGGCGGCGCCGGGCGGAAGGATCTACGTCGGGACCACGGGAGACGGGTTGTACCTGTTCGAGCCGTAGCTGCCCCGCTCACAGCCAACTCCTCTCCCCCCGTCGGGGGGAGAGGCAGGGTGAGGGGGGTCCGCGGAGAGAGAAGCGCCCCTCACCCCAACGCTCTCCCGCCGGGAGAGGGAGTAGAAGCGGGAGTGGACCCTCCCTCTACTTCACGTCCCTCAACGTAAGAACCGCCCCCGCCTTCACCCCCTCCTTTTCCGCCAACCCGCCCGCGATCTCGAGGACGGTCGACGCCGGCGCCTCGGGACCATAGGTGGGACAGGGATCGGACTTGCAAGGCGGGGTGTTCGCGGAGACGAAGAGCACCTTCCCGTCCCCGTCCATCCAGATGATGTCGAGAGGGATCATGGTGTTCTTCATCCAGAAGTGGTGCGCGCCGCCGTCGGTGAAGAGAAAGATCATCCCGGTGTTCGCGGGAAGGCTCTCCCGGTACATCAGTCCCTGCGTTTGCTCTTCGGGCGTGCGGGCGATCTCGAGCGCGTAGACGGCGCTCGAAGGCATCACGACGCGGGGACCGGCTCCCGCGGCGGGTGTGGCCGATGGCGCGGGCGTGGGCTTGGGCGCGGCGCCGCAGGCCACGAAAGCGAGGAGCGCGGCGATCGCGCCCGACCGGAGCGGGCGCCTCAAGGCCCTTCGGCCTCGCGCGGCTCTCCCTCCTCGTATAGGTCTTCCTTGCGAACCAGGTTGTACTTCTTGGCGTAGTACCGGAAGGAGCGGAACGACATGCGCAAGAGCTCCGCGGCCTTGGTCTGAACCCCGTCGCAGCGATCGAGGGCCTCGCGCATGAGCCGCTTGCCGACGGCCTCCAGGTACGCCTCCAGATTGATGCCTTCGGCCGGCAGGCTCTCGAAGTCCGGAACGCGCGTCCGCACACCGAGCGCGATCGCCTCGGGCAAGCTCGAGACGTTGATGACCGGTCCGGCCTCCAGCGCCACGGTCCGCTCGAGCGTGTTCTCGAGCTCCCGGACGTTGCCGGGCCATGGGTAGGCTTCGATCAGCCGCATCGCCTCGGCCGAGATCTTCTTCTCCGGAATCTTCTGCTCCTTGCAGACCTTGGCGATGAAGTGCTGCGTCAGCGGCGCGATGTCCTCGGTGCGCGCGCGCAGGGGCGGAAGCACGATCGGGATGACGTTGATGCGATAGAAGAGGTCTTCGCGGAACTTTCCCTGAGTGACGAGGTCGGTCAGGTCCTTGTTCGTGGCGGCGATGATCCGCACGTCCACGCTCGCTTCCTCGTTGCCGCCGACCTTGCGGATCAGCTTTTCCTGGATGGCGCGCAGGAGCTTGACCTGCATCGTCGGAGAGGTCTCCGAGATCTCGTCCAGGAAGAGCGTGCCGTTGTCGGCCTCGGTGAAGAGGCCTCGCTTTTCCTTGACCGCGCCCGTGAAGGCGCCGCGCTCGTGGCCAAAGAGCTCCGACTCGAGCAGCGTCTCCGGCAGCGCGCCGCAGTTGATCGAGACGAACTTCCGGTCCCGGCGGATCGAGGTGAAATGGATCGCCCGGGCGATCAGCTCCTTGCCCGTGCCGCTCTCGCCGGTGATCAGGACCGTCGAGGAGACCTTTCCGATGCGCTCGATCGTCCGAAAGATCTCCTGCATGCGGGAGCCCTTGCCGAGGATGTTGGCAAACGTGTACCGAGCGGCGAGCTCCTGCTTCAGGTAGACGTTCTCCTCCTGCAGTGTCTTCTCGCCAAGCGCCCGACGGACGATCAGCACGAGCTCGTCGTTGTCGAAGGGCTTCTTGATGTAGTCGATGGCGCCGGCCTTCATCGCTTCGACGGCGTCGTCGGTGGACGTATGCGCCGTGATCATGATGACGGGGACCCGCGCGTTCTCCTCCTTGACCTTGCGCAGCAGCTCGAGCCCGTTGCCGTCCGGCATCTTGATGTCGCAGAGGATGACGTCGGGCGAGGAGCGCAGCGCGTCGGCCAGGCCCTCGGTGAAGTTGGACGCGAGGCGCACCTCGAACCCTTCCTTCTTGAAGACGAACCCGAGCATCTCGCGCAGGCTCGCCTCGTCGTCGACGATCAAGAGACGCGGTCTGGTCATGCGGCTCCCGTCAGGACCTCGTTGCGCTCGGAGGTTCCGGCCTTGCGGGACGAGCGGGGGAGCAGCACCGTGACGGTCGTTCCCTCGCCCGGCCGCGACTCCGCGTCGATCGCTCCGCCGTGGTCTTCCACGATTCGCCGGACGATCGCCATTCCGAGCCCCGTTCCTCCGTCAAATGCCGTCGAGAAGGGCGTGAAGAGGCGGGAGAGCTCCTCCTCGCTCATCCCACGCCCGGTGTCGGTGAACCGGATGGTATACCAGGCGTCTTCCTCGCGGCCGGCTACGGTCAGCGTTCCGCCGGCCGACATCGCATGCACGGCGTTCTTGGCCACGTTGTAGATGATCTGGCGGATCTGGTCGCGGTCGCCCGAGAGCTTCGAGGAGGGCGGCTGGACGACCACCTCGATGCGGTGGGCGTCGGAGATCTCGTCGCTCAAGCGAAAGAGGTCCATGACCTCGGTCACCGCGGTCGCGACGTCGAACTCCGCCACCCGCCGCTCCTGCGGCCGGACGAAACGGAGGAAATCCTCGAGGATCTTGGACAGCCGGTTCGACTCCGAGACGATGATCTCCATCAGGCGCCGCTCGGCGGAGCCGACGTTGAGCTCCTTGGAGAGAACCTGCACGGAGCCCGAGATCGAGGCGAGGGGGTTCCGGATCTCGTGGGCGATCCCCGCGGCGAGCTCTCCCACCGCGGCGAGCTGCGAGTGGAAGAGGGCCTGGCGCTCGAGCTTCTTCAGCTCCGTCAGGTCCTGGAAGAGAAGCAGCGTCCCTTCTTCCCCCTCGGCGTCCTTCAGCATCCGCAGGGAAAAGCCGAGGACGCGGCGCTCGGGGCCGCGCGCGATCTCGATCTCGTCGCGGTAGGTCTCCGGCCCGCGGGCGCGCGCCCGGAGCTCGTCCCACTGCTCCGAGAACCGGAAGCCGAGCTCCGGCAGCAGCCGTCCCGGGGCCCGGGCCGGGTCCACGCCCAGGAGCTCCCCTCCGGCTCGGTTCAAGAACGTCACCCGCTGTTGGGCGTCGGTCGTCATGAGGCCCGAGGACATGGTCGCGATGACGTTGCCGTAGAGGTGCTGAAGGCGCTGCAGTGCCCTCTGGCGCAGGACCAGCTCGTCGCGGGCGGACCGCAGTTTCTCGGAGAGGTACGACGCCATGAAAGCAACCCCGTAGAAGCCGGCCACGGTGATGGCGAGGTTGTAGCGCACGCGCGCGCCGCTCCAGTCGGATACGGGAGCGAGCGGCGGCGGGGGAAGGATCCCATAGGCCAGCAGCTGCACGACCGAGCCGTAGAGAACGGCGGCGATGGAGGCAACCAGCACCGCGCCCGTTCGGTAGAGGAGAAAGGCCGAGGCCCCGATGACCACGAGGTACAGGAAGTTGAAGACCGAGTCGGGCCCGCCCGAGGCGTACACGAGAACCGTCACGATGGCGAGGTCGCCCAGTAGCTGGATGTAGGCCTCCAGCGTCGAGGGCAGGTGGCGCCCGACAGTCCAGTGATAGAGGGCGAGAAGGACGGCGGCGGCATTCAGGAGGTAGAGAAACGACAGCTGCAGCGGGACGCCGGAGCCCGCCTGAACGAGTATCGCCGAGAGCAGGATCAACAGGAGGACGAGGATCCGGGCCGCCGTCAGCCAGCCGATGGAGCGTTTGAGGGAGTCCATCACGGCACCGGTCGAGCGATCGGGCGATCGAGCGATCGGGTGAGGTCCGTCATTCGAGTGGCGCTCTCGCGATCACCCGATGACGCGACTTCTCCTCACCCGATCTTGTTGATCAGCGTGAACATCGGCAGGTACATCGCGATGACGATGCCGCCGATGACCACGCCCAGGATGAAGATCATGACCGGCTCGAGCAGCTTGACCAGGCCGGCGACCGCCACGTCCACTTCGTCCTCGTAGAAGTCGGCGATCTTGTTGAGCATCTGGTCGAGCGCGCCGGTCTGTTCGCCGACGCCGATCATCTGCACGACCATGTTCGGGAAGACGCCCGACTCGCGGAGCGGCTCGACGATGGTCTTGCCCCCCTCGACGCTCTTCCGGACTCCGAGGATCGCGTCCTCCACGATCGCGTTGCCCGAGGTGCGCGCCGTGATGTCGAGGCTCTCCAGAATCGGGACGCCCGAGGACGTCAGGGTCGCGAGCGTGCGGCAGAAGCGCGCGACCGCGATCTTTCGCAGAATCATTCCGAGGACCGGCGCCTTCAGAAGGGCGCCGTCGACGACGCGCCGTCCCTGGTAGGTCGCATAGTAGCGGCGAAAGGCGAACGCGGCGGCGCCGATCGCGGCGACGAACCCCCACCAATAGCGGGCGAGGAAGTTCGAGCAGAAGATGACGACGCGGGTCGGCATCGGCAGTTCCGCGCCCAAGCTCATGAAGAGGGCCGCGAACGTCGGAATGACTTTCAGCAGGATGACCGCCACGACGATCGCCGCGATCGTGATGACCGCAATGGGATAGATCATCGCCGCGCGGACTTGGGAGCGCAGCTTGACGGACTTCTCGATGTAGACCGAGAGGCGCTGGAGGATCGTGTCCAGAATACCGCCCGCCTCTCCCGCCGCGATCATGTTCACGTAGAGATTGTCGAAGGCCTTGGGATGCCGGCGCATCGCGTCGGCCAGGGTCGAGCCGGCCTCGACGTCCTGCCGGACCTGCAGCAGGATCTTCTGAAAGTTCTTGTGTTCCTGCTGGTTCGCCAGGATCTCGAGGCACTGGACCAGCGGGAGGCCCGCGTCGATCATGACCGAGAACTGCCGCGTGAAGACCGCGAGGGTCTTGGGCGGGACCCGGAGTCCCATCTTCGCGAACGAGATCTCCTTGCCGCGCTCCCGAATGCCCGTGACGACGATGTTCTGGCGGCGCAGGTTCGTGAGCGCCAGGTCTTTCGAGTCGGCGGCGAGCACCCCTTCTTGAACGAGTCCGGCGCGGTTGCGTCCCTTCCAGGCGTAATTGGGCATGGCGCGATTCTCCCGTTACCTCAAGCCTTGCGCGCGGCGGCCGCGGCCGCTGCGGGCGTCGTTGCAGTGGGCGCCACGTTCACGCCGGCGCCGCGGCTGATGATGTCCTGCAGCTCGTCCGCGTTCGAGGAGCGGGACAGCGCCATCTCGAGCGTGATGAGCTTCTTGTGGTACAGCGTGGCGAGCGACTGGTTGAAGGTCTGCATGCCGAATTTCGTCTGACCGGTCTGCATCATCGAGTAGATCTGGTGCACCTTGTCCTCGCGGATGAGGTTTCGGATCGCGGCGTTGGGCACCATGATCTCCATGGCCATCGCGCGCCCCTTGCCGCTGGCTCGCTCGAGCAGCGCCTGGCACATGATCCCCTCCAGCACGAAGGAGAGCTGGGTGCGGATTTGCGTCTGCTGGTGCGCCGGGAAGACGTCGATGATGCGGTTGATGGAGGACACGGCGGAGTTGGTGTGCAAGGTCGCCAGCGTCAGATGCCCGGTCTCGGCGATGCGCAGGGCCGACTCGATCGTCTCGAGGTCGCGCATCTCGCCGACCAGCACGACGTCCGGGTCTTCGCGCAGGACCGACTTCAGGGCGTTCGGGAAGGAGTGCGTGTCCGCGTGGAGCTCCCGCTGATTGACGAGGCACTTCTTGTGCGTGTGCAGGAACTCGATCGGGTCCTCGATCGTGATGATGTGGAGCTGCTTCTCACGATTGATCTTGTCGACCATGGCCGCCAGCGTCGTCGTCTTGCCGGAGCCCGTCGGCCCGGTCACCAGGATGAGCCCGCGCGGCTTGTCGCACAGCCCCTCGACAACCGGCGGCAGGCCGAGCTCCCGGAAGCCCAGGATCTCGTAGGGGATCTGCCGGTAGACACCCCCGACCGCGCCGCGCTGCATGAAGTTGTTGCCCCGGAAGCGCGCGAGCCCCTTCACGCCGAAGGAAAGGTCGAGCTCGAGGTTTTCCTCGAAACGGTGCTTCTGGGTGTCGGTCAAGACCGAATAGGCGAGCTGTTTGGTCTCGGCGACCGTCAGCGGAGGATAAGGAAGGGGAAGGAGCCGTCCATCCAGGCGGACCATGGGGGGAGACTGGGTCGTCAGGTGCAGGTCGGAGGCACCCATCTCGACCATCTGCTTCAAAAGTTGATGGAGCGTCGTATCGCTGGCCATCTGCCCCCCAAGGGTCAAACGTTAAGTGTCCCGGTAGTTTAGGCCCAGAACGAGCAAAATGGAAGCCGGGGTGTTCAGAAATGGTTCAAAGCGCGGCGTTCGAGGTTAGCCGCCGACCGCCATCCAAGTTGAGAGAGTCTGGACCTTGGGCTCTAGGCCGATACTGACCTAAAGGACAGTCTCGCGCAGGACTTCTTCCAAGGTCGTGATTCCCTCGCGAATCTTCTGCAACCCGGCCATGCGCAGGCTGACCATGCCCTCCTCGATTGCCTTGCGCTTCAACTCGATCGAGGAGGCCCCCGAGAGGATCATGTCCCGGATCTCGTCGGAGAACTGGAGCGCCTCGTAGAGCCCGATGCGCCCTTTGTAGCCTCCGTTGTTGCACTTGTCGCAGCCGCGCCCCCGCTTGATCTTCACCGTCTTGACCTCGTCGGGAGCGAAGCCCACCTGGATGAGCATTTGCGGCGGCGTTTCGACCTCCTCCGCGCAGGTGGCGCAGATGCGGCGCACGAGCCGCTGGGCGCAGATCGCGTTGATCGACGTCGCCACCAGGAAGGGTTCGATGCCCATGTTCATGAGGCGGTTGATCGTCGAAGGAGCGTCGTTCGTGTGGAGCGTCGAGAGGACGAGGTGGCCCGTCAGCGCCGCCTTGACGGCGATTTCCGCCGTCTCGAAATCGCGGATCTCGCCCACCAGAATGATGTCCGGGTCCTGGCGGAGGAAAGAGCGCAACGCCGACGCGAACGTCAGACCGATCTGCTCCTTCATCTGGACCTGGTTGATGCCCGCGAGATTGAACTCGATCGGGTCTTCGGCGGTCATGATGTTGACGGTCGGATCGTTCAAGGCGGCGATCGCGGAGTAGAGCGTGTTGGTCTTGCCCGACCCGGTCGGCCCGGTGACGAGCACGATGCCGTAAGGCCGGTCGATCGAGTCCTTGAATCGCCTCAAAGCCTCCTGCTCGAAGCCGAGCTGCGTCATGTCGAGCTGCAGCTTGGTCTTGTCGAGTAGCCGCATCACGACCTTTTCGCCAAACTGGGTCGGTACGGTCGAGACGCGCAGGTCGAGGTCGCGCGACCGCTCCTCGACGCGCAGGCGAATCTTGATGCGTCCGTCCTGGGGCAGCCGCTTCTCGGAGATGTCGAGCTTGGCCATGATCTTCAAGCGCGAGATGAGCGGGTCCCGGGTGCGCATGGGCAGGGCCATGATGTTGTGCAGGACGCCGTCGATGCGGAAGCGGACGCGGAACTCCTTTTCGTATGGCTCGACGTGGATGTCCGAGGCGCCGGCCTTCAGGGCTTCGATGAGGATCAGGTTGGAGACCTTGATGATGGGAGCCGACTCGGTGGACTTGGTCAGGTCCGACAGGTCGATCTCCTCGCCCTCGTCCTGCTTCAACACGTCGACATCCGCTCCGGTCTCGATCCCGGTGATCTCGTCCATGTTGAGCTCGCCCAGACCCACTCCCGCCATGTCGTCGATCGTGAGCGCGGAGGACGCCATGACGTCCTCGAGATTCGATTCCGGCACGTACGCCCCGCCGCTCTTGGCCTTCTCCTTGAGCACGACCGAACGTGGCGTGCCGTAATGTTTGTCGATCGCCTTGCGGAGCGCGACCTCCGAGGCGACGACCGGCTCCACGTTGTAGCCCGTCATGAACTTGATGTCGTCCATAGCGAAGACGTTGGTGGGATCGCCCATCGCGATGGTGAGAGTCGCTCCCGTTTTGTTCACCGGAAGGACACCGTACTTGCGGGCCACTTCGCCGGGAACGATCTTGATCACGTTGGGGTCGATCGCGAAGCTCGTGAGATCGATCGAAGGAACCCCAAACTGCTGGGAAAGGGTCTCCGTGATGTTGCTTTCGGACACCGCTCCCACGCGGACGAGGGCCTCGCCGAGTTTTCCGCCCTCTTCCCTTTGCAGTTTCAGGGCCGCCTCGAGCTGATCCTGCGTGATCAGCTTCGCCTTGAGAAGGAGGTCCCCTAGCTTGACGACCATGGAGTCAGAACATCGTAAGGCGTCGGGGGCCGGGTGTCAAAGGGTAGTCATCCCCTTCGTCGGCGGTCAGCGGCGGGGGAGTCCGAGCGGCGTTGCGAGGCGAGGATCTCGATCGCGCGATCGGCGACCTTCTCGGGCGTGGTGGACGGATCGAAGCGCAGCGATGCGCCGCGGTACGGGCCGTTGCGCTCGGGATCGGTCGGACCGAACAGCGCGAGCGTGCGGACACCGAGGGCGTCGGCCAGATGGAGAGGGCCGGTATCTCCACCCACGAAGATCGCGGCGCCTGCCATCACTTTTGCCAGGCCGTGCGGCAAGAGCAAGGGAATGCGCCGCGCGCCAGGAAGCCAGCCGGCCATCCGCTCGAGTCGGGACTCGTCGCCGGGCCCCCAGGACAGGACCGGATGGATGCCGGAGCGCTCCTCGAGTCGGCGCGCGGCGTCGGCCAACTTCTCTTCGCCCCAGACCTTTTCGGGGCGGCCGGCGCCGGGGTGGTAGAGCGCGTAGGGCCGGGGTTGCTTCGCGAGGAAGGCGTCCGCCTCAGGACTCTCGCGCGACAGAAGGTAGGTGGCGTCCGGCGCGCGGGCAATGACGGCGATCCCGACGGCACCGAGCAGGGCAAGGTTGCGGTCCACGACGTGCGTCGCCTCGGTGGCGGGGCGCACTCGGGTGGCGCACAGGAGCGCGGAACCGCCTTCGCGGCGTTCCGAAGCGGCGAACCCGACCACCGGCGCTCGCGCCGCGCGCGCCAGGATCGCCGACTTCCAGAGTCCTTGCACGTCGATCGTTTGGTCGGGGGCAAAGGCTGAAAGCTCTTTGCGCAGCCCTCGGTAGCCGTGCCGCGTTCGCGGGCCGACGGGGTCCTGCCGCCAGCCGCGGGTGTCGGCGAGAAAGAGCCGGTCGACGTTGGGGTTGCCCTCGAGCAGGTCCCGGTAGCGGCTCTCGCAGAGCCATCCGACGGAAACGCCTGCTCGCCGCGCGTTCTCCGCGAGCGGCAGCGTGTGCACAATGTCGCCCAGCGCGGAGAGGCGGACGATCAGGAGTTTCACAAGCTAGCCGCAGCAGTTCTTCGAATGCGGAGCTGAGGGCGGAGAAAAGAAAGCGGAGAACTCATCCGACGCGGAGCCGGCCGGCGGTTCACGGTTTACGGTTCACGAAAGGATCGTTCGGTCCGAACGGATCGCCTCTTGCAGTTCTTTCGGCGTTACGGTCGCCGTTCCCATTTTCATGACGACCACCCCGCCGGCGAAGTTGGCGAGCAGCGCCGCCTCGCGGGCCGACGCTCCCGAGGCGAGTGCGAGCGAAAAGGTTGCCAGCACCGTGTCTCCCGCACCCGTGACGTCGGCGACCTGGTCGGTGCCGTGGACGGGGATCGGCTGGGGCTCTCCGGTGCCGTCGAAGAGAGCCATGCCTCGCGAGCCGCGCGTGACGAGAACGGTGCGGCAGCCGATGCGCTCGGTCATCCGGCGCACGGCGCGGGCGAGGGCCTCGTCGGATTCCCCGATCGGAAAGCCGGCGCACTCTTCGAGCTCCTCCTCGTTGGGCGTCACCGCATCGACCCCCGCGTAGGACAGCAGATCGTGCCGGGAGTCCACGAGGATCGGGGCACCCGCCGAAAGCGCCGATCGCAGGGGCTGGACCGCCCCGGGGGAGACGGCGCCATAGCCGTAGTCGGAGAGGATGGCGCCGGAGGCCCCATGCGCTCGCTCTGCGAGGTTGCGCGCGATTGTGGAGGCGATCCTTTCGTCCGACGGCAGATGGCTTTCGCGGTCGTAGCGCACGATCTGCTGCTTGATCGAATGCGGAGCGCCGCCCAGGATGCGCGTCTTGGTGGGCGTCGCGTAGCCCGCCGCCTCGAGGAGGCCCGCCGTGGCGATGCCGCGCGCCTCGAGGATCTGCCGGAGGAGCCTCCCCGCCTCGTCGTCTCCCGTCGCTCCGACTGGCAGCGGGATGCCGCCGAGCGAGGCAACGTTGGCCGCGGTGTTCCCCGCGCCGCCGGGCAGGTGCTCCTCCTTCCAGAAGCGGAGGATCAGCACGGGGGCCTCGCGGCTGACGCGCTTGGGGTGGCCGTAGACGAACCGGTCGAGAACGTAGTCGCCCGCGACGACGAGGCGGCGCCCGGCGAAGGCGGCGGTAAGCGTCAGCAGGCGCTCCCGGCTCGTGGCCGGCGGCGTCACTTGCGCCGCCCGTTTCGGAGAGTCTTCAAACCGGGCGGATTATAATGACGGCGCTCCGGGAAACGGCATGTTGGACTCGCACGTACTGGTCGTCAACCGCGTCTTTCAGGCGGTCCAGGTCACCTCCGTCCGCAAGGCGTTCTCCTTGTTCTACAAGGGGCACGTCCGGGCGGTGCTGCCGGACTACTCGACCTACGAGTTCGAGAACTGGTGCGACATCCCGCCCCAGCCGCAGGACGAGGTGGTCCTGACGCCGTCCATGGCGATTCGCATTCCCCGGGTTGTGGCGCTCAAGGACTACGACCGGCTCCCACGCCAGGAGGTCAAGTTCTCGCGCCACAACATCTACGTGCGCGACGGGAACCGCTGTCAGTACTGCGGGCACAAGTTCCCGTCCGCCGAGCTGTCGCTCGATCACGTCGTTCCGCTGTCGCGCGGCGGCAACTCCTCCTGGGAGAACGTCGTCTGCGCGTGTCTTGCCTGTAACGTGCGCAAGGGAAACCGGACGCCGCAGGAGGCGTCCATGAGGCTGATCCAGCAGCCGAAGAAACCGCGCTGGCATCCGGTCGGGCACTTCGGGGCGAACAAGTTCCATCCGGCATGGCGCAACTTTCTGGATGTGGCTTACTGGAATTCGGAATTGCGGTGAAGCGGCTTTCGGCTGTCAGCTATCAGCTATCAGCCATCAGCCATCAGCCATCAGTCAGGTAATTCGTAGGGGCGGCCCTTGCGGCCGCCCGCGGGCGGGGCAAGCCGATATCTTTCCTGAGATTCCTACTCGCCTTCCGGCGGCTGCGTCTTCCAACGGTTGTGGAGCCAGAGCCACGCCGCGGGTTGCCTACGAATGGCCTTCTCCGTGACCTCGGTGTATCGGGCCGTCGCGCGCCGGACCTGCTCGCCCCGGCCGCCCACGGCCGACGCGAATTCCTCGGCGAGGATCGGCGTCTCGAAGACGAGCCGGTAGCGCCCGTGGCCGACCGGCCAGGTGAAGACCGGCACGACGGCGGCGTGTGTCTTTCTTTGCAGAAGGGCGACGGACGGAGTGGTCGCCGCGAGCCGGCCAAAGAAAGGGACGAAGGTCGCTTCCTCCGGAAGAACGTTCTGATCGAGCAGGATCGCCACCGTCTCGTTCTGGCGCATCGCGCGGAGCATTTCGCGCAGCGCGTCTCTCTTGGCGATGACCTGGTTGCCAAAGCGGGTGCGTCGCCGTGCGAGCTCGGCTTCGAGTAGCGGGTTATCGAGCGGCCGGACGACCGACGCGATCGGTTGTCCGAGCAAGCCTGCGGCCAGCGCCCCGAGCTCCCAGCTGCCGAAGTGGGCCGACAGCAGGATGACGCCTCTCCCCAGGGCCCGGGCGGCCTCCAGGTTCTCGACTCCGTCGTACGCCACCCTCGCCCGCAGGTCAGCGACATCCCAGCGCGAGACCTCCAGAAACTCGAAGAAGGCGGCGCCCAGGTTCTCCACCGACTGTCGCGCGATCTGTTGGATCTCCGCGCCGCTCTTCTCCGGAAAGGCGTGCGTGAGGTTGCCGAGCAGGATCCGGCGCCGCCGGCCGGCCAGCCGAAACGCGAGAGGGGCCGCAAAACGCCCGAGGCGCGATCCCGAGCCCTTGGGAAACAGACCGAACGCGCCGGTGGCCAGTCGGAAGAAGGCGTGCTCGACGAGGTGGCGCGCTCGCGATCCTCGCCGGCGCCCGCGGCGGGCTCGCCGCACCGCGCCGTCGTCGAAGATCGCGGAGGGGGAAGTCCTCATCCCGCCTCGCGCCCGGCGTCCGCGGGAGCGATGCGCGACGCGAGAAAGGGGAAGAAGCCGGGCTCGAGGACGTCGACCGCGAGGCGCGCCGCCACCACCGGGAGCGCGAGCCGCCCCCAGAGCTTGACGGCGTCTTTCTCGGTAGTCACGACCCAGGAGCTGCCGCTCGCTTCCGCGGCGCGCCGGATGCGCGCAAGGTCGCGGTCGGTGTAGCGGTGATGATCGCCGAAGACCAGCGTCTCCTCGGGCGTCAGATCGAGCTCCGCGAGGCTCGAAGCGAAACCCGCAGGGCTGGCGATGCCGCAGACCGCGAGGATTCGCCGCGACGAGAGGGCAGAGGTCGGCACCGGCGAGCCGTCTTCATCGCGCACGCCGGCGGCGTGGATGCGGGCTGTGAAGATCGGGGCGTCGGGGCGCACCTTCTCGAGCGTCCGCCTTGCGATCGAGGGCGGCTCGGCCCGGTCGATTCGCGTGAACACGAAGGCGTCCGCGCGGGCGAGCGCCGAAAGGGGCTCGCGCAGGCGGCCGCGGGGTGGAAGCAGGCTTCCCCCGAAGGGATCGCGCGCGTCGAGCAGCAGGAGGTTCACGTCGCGTCGAACCGCGAGGTGCTGGTAGCCGTCGTCGAGCAGGAAGAGGTTCGCCCCCAGCCGGCCGGCGGCCAGGGCCGCCTCCGCCCGGCGCTCGGCCACGACCACGACCACGCCCGGCAGCCGCCGCGCCAGCTCGACCGGCTCGTCGCCGCCCCGTTCCGCGTCCACCAGCGGCCCGTCTCCCTCGGAGACCACGACGACTCCCCGCGAGCGTCGGCCATAGCCTCGAGAGAGAATCGCGGGACGTCTCCCCTCGAAGCGCAAGCGCCGCGCCAGCCACTCGACGAAGGGGGTCTTACCCGTTCCGCCGAAGGTGATGTTCCCGACCGAGACCGTCGGATGGGGGAGCCGGCGGGAGGGGATCCGCCCCGAAGCGTACAGGTTCGCGCGGGCCTCGAGAAGCGAGCCGTAGAGGCGGGAGAAGGGTTCGAGGATCACGGAGCGGTCTTTCGGCGCGCCCGCGGCTCGAGCAGAGGCAGGACGAGCTCTACGGTTCGGTCCGCCGCGCCTCGGTTCTCGCCCACGAATCGGCGCGCGCGCTCGCCCGACTCGAGCGCCCCCGCCGACCTCGAGAAGACACGCGCGAGCTCCCGCGCGAGAGCCTCCTCGCCCGAAACGCGCTTCGCGAATCCTCGCGCCTCGCCGTCGGCAACGATCTGGCGGAAGTTCTCCGTGTGGGGACCGACGAGGACGGCAACGCCGGCCGCCCAGGCTTCGATCGGATTGTGGCCGCCCATTGGCGCGAGGCTGCCGCCGATGAAGGCGAGCCTCGCCTCGCGGTAAAGGGAAGCGAGCTCTCCGATGGAGTCGAGAAGGTAGACGGAATCGGTCGCCGGCGGTCGCCCGCCGGGAAGCGAGCGGCGGACGACGGGAAAGCCCGCGCGCGCGATCGAAGCCGCGACGGCGTCGAAACGTTCCGGACGGCGTGGAGCCAGCGCCAGCAGCGGACGCGCGGCGAGGCTCCGCCAGGCGCGGAGCACGATCTCCTCTTCTCCCTCCGCCGTCGACGCGGCGACGAAGACGGGCCGGCCCGCGGCCGTCTCCCGCAGGCGAAGCGCGTCGGAGAAGGGAGGCGCCTCGGGCATGTCGTACTTCACGTTGCCGGTCACGCGGACGCGCTCCCCGGGCGCGCCGAGGGCGATGATTCGTGCTGCGTCCTCGGGGCTCTGCATGGCGAAGACCGCCACGCGCTGGAGGCTTCCGGCCAGCCAGGCGCGGACGTAGTTGTACCTTCCAAAGGATCGTGAAGACACCCGGCCATTGACGAGCACGACGGGAATCCCTCGCGCCGCTGCCCGGTCGAGAAAGAGCGGCCAGATCTCCGTCTCGGTGAGCAGGACGAGTCCCGGCCGCACCGCCTCGAGGGCTCTTTCCACGGCGCCGGCGAGGTCGAAGGGAAACGCGAAAACGGGAACGCCGTCGCCGAGGTTGGTCTGGGCGAGCTGCCGCCCCGCCGCCGTGGTGACCGAGAGCCCCATCGCGTGTCCGGGCGCCTTGCGTGAAAGCGCCGAAAGAAGGTTCCGGGCCACGCCCACCTCGCCCACCGACACGGCGTGGATCCAGATCCCGCCGTCGAGATCCGGGTACGGCGCGCGTCCGAGCCGGCCGCGGATGTCGCCCATCCGCCGGCGTCCTGTCAGGGCGCGCAGCAACGCGTAAGGGCTGTACGCCAACAGGGCGAGCGTGGAAAGCAGACGGTAGAGGAGCACCGCCGGATTATGACCGAGCGCGAGGAGCCCTCGGCGGCGTCATCCCGCGCGCGGTAAGAGATCTGTTCGGCGATGCCGCAGAGATCCTCGGGCCGGCGGCTCGAAATGACGGGAAAGAGAACTTGCGTGTCCGATCCGAGAACCGGCGGCGAGGTTTCCGCTTTCGGTTTTCGCCCTTTCACCTTACAATTCAATGGTTTATGTCCGACGAAAAGCCCCCAACGCCGGAGGAGCCAAATCCGTATAGAGAGCCGATGGAGCTTGTCTACAGCGAAAGTCGGCGCAAGCTCGAAGCGGCGCAGGCGACCGATCGAGAGCTCGTCGGGCAGGCCCGGCAGGGCGACATGCTGGCCTTCGAGGCGCTGGTCGCCCGCAAGACCCCCGCCGTCATCGCCATTTCCCGGCGGATCGTGGGGGACCGCGAGGATGCCCGGGACGTCGCCCAGATGGTTTTCCTGCGCGTCTGGGAGCAGATCGAGCGCTACGACGAGACCTACTCCTTCAACACCTGGCTCTACCGCATCGCGACGAATCTCGCGATCGACTTTCTTCGCAGCGCCCGCTCGCGCGAGCGCGCCCACGGGGCGACCCTGCATCTCGTGCGGCAGCGCGAGGAGTCGTCGGTCCTCGAGACCACGCGCGCGGCCGAGGACGGGGAGCTCGCGCGACTCTTCGAGCGCGTCTCGCATCGCCTCTCCGGAAAGCAGAAGGCCGCCTTCGTGCTGCGGGAGATGCAGGACTGCGACACTCGGGAGATCGCATCGATCCTGGGATGCGGCGAGTCCACCGTCCGTAACCACCTGTTCAACGCAAGGCGCATCCTGCGCCGCGAGATCGAGAAGCTCCACCCCGGCCTCTTCCGGCGGCAGCCAAAGCCATGAGCGAGGCCTGTCGGAGGGTCCGCCCGA
>JBGPCK010000026.1:0-31834 GCA_041481715.1 Thermoanaerobaculia bacterium
CAGGCGCACCCGGCCGGAGAGCTCGCTCCCCGCGATGTGGTCGCGCGCGCGATCCACAAGCGGATGCTCGAGCAGGACCGGACGCATGTTCTGCTCGACATCTCGCACAAGCCGGCCGACTGGATCCGGAGCCGCTTCCCCGGCATGGCGCGCCGCTGCTTCGAGCAGGGTTTCGATTTGACGGCCGGCCCGGTTCCCGTCGTTCCCGCCGCCCACTACTCCTGCGGCGGTGTCGCCGCGGACGCCGAAGGGCGAACGACGCTCGCGCACCTGAAGGCGGCGGGAGAGGTTTCTTGCACCGGCGTTCACGGCGCCAACCGCCTCGCCTCGACCTCGCTCCTCGAGGGCCTGCTGTGGGGCTGGAAGGCCGGCCGCGCCGCGGCCCGCGAGGCTCGTGAGGTGTCCGCGCTGCCGCGGGTTCCCCCGTGGCTGCCGGAGCACGAGCTCGTCGACCCGGCCCTGATCGCGCAGGACTGGATGGTCATCCGCCACACGATGTGGAATTACGTCGGGCTGCTCCGCTCGGAAAAGCGTCTCGGCCGGGCGCGGCGGATTCTCTCGGAGCTGCGCGTCGAGATCGAGGACTTCTACCGGCGCGGCACGATGTCCGACGCGCTGCTGGGCCTGCGCAATGGCGTTCAGACCGCGCTGGCGATCCACCGCGCCGCATCGGACAACCATGTCTCGAGAGGGTGTCACTATCGGGAGGAGTAGCTGTCAGCTTTCAGCTTTCAGCTCTCAGCTTTCAGCCAGAGGGAATGGTCGGGAGGAATAGCTGTCAGCTCTCAGCTCTCAGCTTTCAGCCAGAGGGAATAGTCGGGACGAATAGCTGTCAGCTGTCAGCTCTCAGCTTTCAGCCAGAGGGAGCACGTCGCATTCCGGCTGACAGCTGACAGCTGATAGCTGCTCGCTGTTATTGCTATAGTCCCCCCTCGCCATGAGTGTCCTCTATCTGCATTTCGACAGCCCGGAGCGGGACGCCCGCGTCCAGAAGCTCTCCCGCAGCGGTGCCCGCGTGGTCGTCACCGAGCCGCGCTGGCCCGGCTTCCACGAGGTGGCCAAGAAGGAAAAGCCCTTCGCGATTGCGGTCGATTTCTCGCTCGCCCCGTCGCACTGCCTGGAGACGGCGGACTACCTCGCCAAGGCCAAGGAGACGCGGGAGACGCCGCTCTACCTGCTCCGAGTTCCCGACGACCGGAAGGACATCGTCCGGAAGCGACTGCCCCACGCCTTCTTCGTGACCGAGCCGGAGCTCTCCGGAAAGCTCGCCGAGATCGAGAGGCAAGCCCTCGAGAAGGCGCGCCAGAAAAAAGAAGCCGCGGCCGAGGCCCGAAAGATCGCGCGTGCCAAGAGCGCCAAGGCCGCCGGGACGCCCACGGGGAAACCCGGGCTCGCGGTGAAGGCGAAGAAGCCGGCCGTCCCCCCGAAGTCACCCGCCCGCAAGAAGCCCGCGGCCGCCGCGAAGAAGCCGGCCGGCCGAAAGCGCCCGCCGCGCATTCCGAAGAAAAAATAGGAGGGAGGCAGGTCTCATGGGTGACGTTTTCTCCAAGGAGAGCCTCCAGAAGTACGCCGCGGACCGGCGCACTGAGTTCGAGCAGGTGCTGGAGAAGATCGTCGAGATCCCGACCGTCTCCGTCGAGCCCGACCGCAAGCCGGAGATGCGGCGCGGCGCCGACTACGCCGTCTCGCTGCTCGAGTCCTTCGGAGCGAAGGCCACGCTGTACCCGACGGCGGGCCATCCGATCGTGCACGGCCGGTTCGACCGCGGAGAGGGACTTCCAACCGTCACCGTCTACAACCACCTGGATGTCCAGCCCGCAGAGGGAGACGACTGGAAGACACCTCCCTTCGACTTCATCAAGCAGGGCGACCGCTACCTCGGCCGCGGCACAACGGACGACAAGGGCCCTGCGATCACGGCGCTGTTCGGGGCGCGCTACGCGTGGGAGAACGGCGTGCCGGCGAACATCCACTTTCTTTGGGAGCTCGAGGAAGAGATCGGCTCGCCGCATTTCGAGACCACGATTCGACAGCAGGCGAAGAGCTTCGCGACGAACTCGGTCGTCGTCTCCGACACGGTGTGGGTCTCTCGCTCCCGCCCCGCGCAACCGGCCGGGCTGCGGGGCCTCCAGGGCTTCCGCTTCGAGCTGCAGACCGGGCAAACCGATCAGCACTCCGGAACCGCCGGCGGCGCCGCGCGCAACCCGGTCACCGAGATGTGCCAGTTGATCTCCGATTGCGTCGACGGCAAGACCGGGCGCGTTAAGATCCCCGGTTTCTACGCCGACGTCGTGCCCCCGACGAAGAAAGAGCTCGACGATCTCAAGAAGTGCGGCTTCACGGTCCGGGAATTCAAGAAGGACCACCTCTACAAGAAGCTGCGGGTCGAGGACGCCCTCGAGGTCATGAAGCGCATCTGGATGATGCCCACCTTCGAGGTGCACGGCATCGCCGGCGGCTATCAGGGGCCGGGCGTGAAGACCGTGATCCCGCCCCGAGCGACGGCGATCGTCTCCTGCCGGCTGGTGCCGAACATGAACCCCCGCAGGATCGTCAAGCTCGTCACCGATTTCGTTCGTTCGAAGAATCCCGACGTGAGGGTTTCCGCCGAGCACGAGCTGCCCGCCTACCAGGGAAAGACGACGGGACCGTATGCCGACGCGATCCGGGGCGCGATGAAGTTCGGCTTCGGCAAGGAGCCGGTCTTCGTCCGGGAGGGCGGCTCGATCGGCGCCGTCCTCTCGATGGAGAAGGTCCTGCGGGCGCCGGTCTTCTTCCTCGGGCTCTCGCTGCCCGAGCACGGCTACCACGCCCCCAACGAGAACTTCGACTGGGCGCAGGCCGCGGGCGGAATGGCGGCGTTCGCGGACTACTTCCGGCGAATCGCGGCGATGCCCTAAGCGCCCGAAAAGGGCGGTCCCGCGCACCCCGCCGGACGCCCCGCGGCGTAATACAATCCAACCACCCATGAGCAAGACGATCGTGGCCTGCGTAGAAGATCTCTTCTTCCGCTCGAAGATCGAGGCGACGGCCCGTCACCTGAACGTCCCCGTTCGCTTCACCGACGTGCGGGGGCTTTTCCCCGCGCTTGCCGAGGGCCAGGCCGCGGCCTTGCTTCTGGAGCTGTCCGCCAATGGCGAGACGCTGGACGCCGTGCGGAAGCTGCGCCGGGAGAAGGAGACGCGCGATTTGCCGATCGTGGGCTTTCTCTCGCACGTGGACCGGGAACTCGCCCGCGACGCGGAGTCGGCAGGCATGACCCGCGTGATGCCGCGCAGCCAGTTCTCCGAGACCCTGCCCGATCTCGTCATGGATCTGCTCGCTCCGGGAACCAAGCGCGAGATTCAGGAGGAACCGGAGTTGCCGGACGAGTAGAAGAGGCTGTCAGCCCTCAGCTGTCAGCTGTCAGCCGTCAGGTTCGGAAGGGGACCCCATGAGGGGATCGACCCGGCGGGATCTCCTCAAGGTGGCGGCGATTCTGCCGGTGGCCGCGCGGGTCCAGGCGACCACCACCAAGCCGGCCGGAGCGCGCCCGCTCGTCATCTCTTCGGCGAACGGGATCAAGGCCGTCGAGAAGGCCTATCAGGTTCTGACCGCGGGCGGCGATCCGGTCGAGGCCGTCGTCTCGGGCGTCAACCTCGTCGAGGACGACCCCGACGACGTCACGGTCGGATACGGCGGAATCCCGAACGAGGAAGGCGTCGTCGAGCTCGACGCTTCGGTCATGGACGGCCGCATCATGAAGTCCGGGGCCGTCGCCGCTCTCCACAACATCAAGAACCCTTCGCGCGTCGCCAAGCTCGTGATGGAACAGACCAACCGCGTGATGCTCGTCGGCGAAGGCGCCCTGCGGTTCGCGCGCGCGCACGGTTTCGCGGAGACCAACCTGCTGACCGAGCGTGCCCGCAAGATCTGGCTCTACTGGAAGGAGAACCTGTCCGGCAAGGACGACTGGCTCCCCTCGGCCGCCGAAGCCGAGGACCCCGACATCCGCTGGTACATCGACAAGTACGGGGACGAGGACTTCCGGCCGCAGGGCACGATCAACTGCGACTGCGTCACGGCGGCCGGCGACCTGGCGGGCGTGACCACGACTTCCGGACTCTTCTTCAAGATCCCGGGGCGCGTCGGCGACTCCCCCATCGTGGGCGCCGGCCTCTACGTCGACAACGAAGTGGGCGCTGCGGGCTCGACCGGGTGGGGCGAGGGCAACATCCGTGTCGTCGGCGCGCATACGATCCTCGAGCTCATCCGCCAGGGGAAGTCACCGGAGGAGGCTTGCCTGGCGACCCTCGGGCGGGTCGTGCGGCTGGCGTACGAGCAGAAGCGTGACGCGAAGGGCCGCCCGATGTTCGACCTCCACTACTACGTCGTCGCCAAGGACGGCCGCTACGCGAGCGCCGCAATCTGGAGCGGCTTCAAAAACCCGAAGGGCGAGATTCGCCCCTCGCGGTTCGCCGTCTGTGACGCGAACGGGCCGAGGCTGGAGCAGAGCGCGTTTCTCTATAAGCGCGACTGAGGCCGACAAGATTCACCCGTAACGATTTCCGATTCACGATTCACGGCTCCGGTCACAATAGGGGCTCCATGTCTTTCCTGGCCGAATGGTTTCTCCGCCAGGTCACCCGGCCACGCCGTCATTACCGGCGCTTCGTCTACAACGACCCGCAGAAGTTGAAGGCCCGCATCGAGCCCGGCGACGTGCTCCTCGTGGACGGGGATCAGCGCGTGTCGGAGGCGGTCAAGTACCTCACGCAGTCCTCCTGGTCCCACAGCGCCCTCTTCGTCGGCGACGCGCTGCTGCGCCGGGATGAGGCGACACGGCGCGAGACTCTCCGCCGGTTTGGGCGGGAGGCTCGCTTTCTGATCGTCGAGGCGCTCGTCGAAAAGGGCGTGATCGTTTCTCCGCTCACCAAGTACGTCGACTTCAATGTGCGGATCTGCCGGCCCGTGGGCCTGACGCCGCCGGACCGGAAGATCGTCCTCGACTACGTTCTTTCACGGATCGGCCACACCTACGACCGCCGAAATTTTCTCGACCTGACCCGGTATCTGCTGCCGTTCCATCTGATCCCGCCGCGCCTTCGCGAGGACGCCCTCCATTTCGGCAGCGGGCTCGCGACGGAGACGATCTGCTCGACCCTGCTCGCCGAGGCCTTCGCGACGGTGCGCTTTCCCGTCCTTCCAATGCTCTCGCGGGACCGTCCGCGCACGCTCGGATCCCGCATCCGTCAGCGGGTCCTGGGCCGGCCGACCCGGCGGGCCTACAGCGGCCTCTTGAAGGCCAGGCACCCGACCCTTTGCGTTCCCAGGGACTTCGACCTGTCTCCCTATTTCGAGATCGTCAAGTTTCACGCCCGGGAGCTCGATGAGCTCGACTACCGGAAGCTGCGCTGGGAGGAGACGGAAGCGCCCGCCGGCGTGCCGCCGAAGACACTCCCGAAACCCGAAAAACACGCCATGGATCGGCGGTCCAGCCCGCGTTAGAAACTCTCGGCCGCCGTTCGCAGAGCGAACGCCCGCGGCCGACAGCCCGCCCCGATCCGCCGTCGTTAGCGCCCGCCTCCCGCGGGCCCGCTGCGCCCGCCGGACAGAATGGAATTGACGGCGTCGATCCGGCGCTCGAGCACGCGCCGCAAGCGGCCGACTTCGGCCTCCTGCGCGGTGAAGCGCACGCTGTCCCCTTGAAACTCGAAGCGGAGCACCGCGTCGCGGTCCTCGGGTGTCAGCCCCAGCATGCCCGCGCGGTAGGCGCGCATCCACTCGGGAGCCGGCTCCGAATCGAGTCTCGCCCGAAAATAGATCCGCCCATCCGGGGCCGGTCCTTCCCGCAGCGGAGCCTCGGTGTAGAGAGACACGCGGTGCGTCGGCGGGGCTTCCCCCGGCCGTCGCCGCATCGGCTTGCGGTACTGAGGGTGTCTGGGAATTAGAGCCTCCTTGTGGCGGTCATTCTTTCACACTGTCCGATGCCGTCCAACCGCTCGAGGACGATCGCGGGACATTGGCGAACTTGCCCGTCGCACCGTCCGCGGACGGTCACGGAAAGGAACCTGCCGAGACGACCGTGAATCGCTCGGGATGGACCCGACTCGCGAACGCCGCATTCGCCTCTTCGCGCGTGACGGCCTCGACCAAGGCGGGAAACCGATCCAGGTACTCGATGCCGAGCCCGTAGTACACCGCCGAGTCGATCGCATTGGCCAGGCCCGCGTTCGAGGCAAGGTCCACCTTGAACTTCCCGGCGCGCGAGCTCTTCTCGTCGGCGAGCTCCTTGTCCGTCAGGCCATCCTTCAAGAAGCGGGCGATCTCGTCCCGCGTCGCGGCCACCGCGGCGTCGCGGTTTTCGGGACGGACCGTCAGGCTGACGACAAAGGGCCCGGCCAGATGGGTTGCCGAGAAGCTCGAGTGGATGCCGTAGGTCAAGCCCTCCGTGTCGCGCACCCGGACGCCCAGGCGCGAAGTCAGCGACGACTGGCCGAGCGCCGAGTTGGCCAGGACGCAGGCGAGAAACTCGGGGTCGGTCCGCGTGAGCGTCGCCGGTTCGGCCAGGACGACGTCGGCGCTCGCCTTGTCGGGCATTCGCACGACCTCCTCTCCGGGCGCGGCCTCCGAGGCCGGCACGGGCGGGAGCCCTGCCGCCGGTCCCGCGCGCCACGTCCCGAACCGGGCCTCGAGGCCGTCCAGGATCCGGCCAGCGTCCACGTCGCCGGAGAGAACGAGCCTGAGCGTCGCGGCGCCGTATCGCTCTTCGTAGTGCCGGGACAGCTCCTCGCGCGTCAACGACTCCACGATCGCGACACGCTCCTCGGCGGGGCGGCGGTGAAAGGGGTGCCCCGCGGGATAGATCCGCCGCATCGCCGCCTCGAAGGCGCGCGCGGAAGTCTGGTCCTGCTGCTGGCGGATGCCGCCGACCAGCCGCTTCTTCTCCTTCTCGATCTCCTCCTGCGGGAAGGCTGGCTCTCGCAGAATCTCCGCCAGCAGGTCGAGCAGCAGGTCCGCGTCGCGCGAGAGCGCCGACCCGCCGATGTCCAGGCCCACCGGATCCGAGGCGTCGCACGCGAAAGAGAGCGAGGCCGCGCGGCTTTCGAGGGCCTCGGCGATCTCGAGCTTCGTGCGGCGCACCGTTCCCTTGGTCAGCTCCCCCGCCGTGACCGCGGCGATCATCCGACGCTCCGGCGGAGCGAAGAGGTGCCCCGCGTCGAGCGACCCCGAAAGCGCCAGCGTCGGGTTGAAGCGGTTCTCGAGCACGTAAAGCTGCCCACCGTTGGCGAGCGTGCGCGACGAAACCGCTTCCGCGAAGGAAGCTCGTCGCCGGGCCGACGGGGGCGCGCCGGCTGCCGGTGTCACTCGGCCCGCTCTCCGACGGGGCCTGGCGGCTCCGCCGCCTCGGATCCTCCGGCAACCTCGCGCGGCAGGAAGAGGCCTGCCGTCAGGGCGTCGTCCTGAAGGTAGGCGGCCGCGACGCGCGCGACGTCCTCGGGAGCCACGCGCGCGACCACGGCAGGGTAGTCCACGTACCACTCCCAGTCCGCTACGGCGATCGCCTCCGAGAGGGAAGCCGCGATCTGATCGGTGGAGTCGCGGTCGAAGATGATCTCGGCCTCGATCTGCGTGCGCGCCTTCTGCGTCTCGGCCTCTGTGACACCCGAGGCAACCAGCCTCCCGATCTCCTCGCGAATGACAGTTTCGACGGAGGCCGCGTCCACTCCCGGCCGAACAGGCGCGAAGACCGAGAAGAGCCCCGGGTCCCGCAGCTGCCATGGCACGACGGTGACCGACAGTGCCAGGCTCTTCTCGACGAGGGCCTGGTAGAGCCGCGAAGTCAGGCCGCCACCGAGCGCATTGCCGAGTACCGCGAGGGCCGGCGTGTCGGGATGCGCGGCCTCGACGCTCCGCCACGAAAGCGCGACCCAGGCGACCTGGCCGGTCCGACGCACGACGAACCGGCGCTCGCCTTCCTGCGGCGGCTCGACCGTATAGACGCGCGGGATGGGCCGCGAAGCCGGGGCGATGCCGCCGAAGTGGCGCTCGACCTGCGCGAGCGCTTCCGGCTCCTCGAAATCGCCGATCAGCATGGCCGTGGCGTTGTTCGGGTGGTAGAAGACGTCGTAGAACTCCCGGAGCCGCTCGGTCGTCACGCCTTCGATGTCGCTACGCCAGCCGATCGTCGGATGGTGGTAAGGATGCTCGCGGAACGCGGTCGCGAAGGACTGCTTGTAGAGCACCTGAAACGGCGAGTTTTCGCCGCGCTCGAATTCGTTGCGCACGACCGTCATCTCGGGGACGCGGTCTTCGTCGCGAAGCAGGCAATGGCGCATCCGCGATGCCTCGAGCTTCACGACCACGTCCAGCCGATCGGAGGGGATCGTCTCGTAGTAGTTGGTCCGGTCGAACCAGGTCGTCGCGTTGAAGCGGGCGCCCAAGGCCTCGAGCACGGCCGCGATCGCGGTCCCGTCCTCTCGCCGGTAGTCGGGCGTGCCCTTGAACATGAGGTGCTCGAGCAGGTGCGTGGCGCCGGTGTGGCCCACCGCCTCGTTGCGGCTGCCCACGTGATAAACGACGGCGAAGGTCGCCACGGGCGCCACGCGGTTGCAGAGGAGCAACAGCTTCAAGCCGTTCGCGCGGAGGCGCCACTCCCGGATGCCCGCCTTCTCCTTGACGAATTCGAAGGCGCCGTCTCGCTTTTCGCTTCTGGCTTCGGGATCCTGTGCGGGCCCTCCGGACTGCCGACGGTCGACCGTCGACGGCCGAGGCGTCATCGGCCCCCCGCCACGTCCTCGCCTCCATCTACACCGATGACGTTCCCGCTCACCCAGCCGCAGCCGGGTTGGCAGAGCGCCACCAGCGCCCCGGCGACGTCGGCGGGAGTCGTGACCCGCCCCGCAGGGTGCATCTTCTGGACCCGCTCGATCATTTCCTGATTGCCGGGGATCTTGCGCAGCGCCGGAGTGTCGGTCACGCCCGCGCGCAAGGCGTTGACCGCGATCCGGCGCGGGGCGAGCTCGACGGCGAGCTGCCGAACGTAGGACTCGAGAGCGGACTTGGCGGCCGAGACCGCTCCGTAGGACGGCCAGACGATGTGGTCGCCCGCCGAGGTCATGGCGAAGATGTGCCCGCCCGGAGCGAAGAGGTCGCCGAAGACGAGGTCCTGCGTCCAGTAGACGAGCGAGCTGGCCATCACGTCGAGCGTCATCTCGATCTGGGCCTTCGTCAGCGACGCCTCTCGGCTTTCGGCGAAGACGGGCTTCAGAGTCCCGAAGGCGAGCGAGTGGAGCAGAACCGAGACGCGCGACTCCGGCGGCTCCCCGCCGCAGGCCTTCGAGATCGCGGCCACGACCTCGGCTCGGCGCTCGTCGTCGGCGGCGTTCACGTTGAAGAACTCGGCCTTTCTCCCCATCGACGCGATCTCGGCGACGATCCGGTCGGCATTGGGCTGGGTGGCCTTCCGGTCGAGGTGCACTCCGAAGACGTTCCACCCGGCGCGCGCGAGCGCGAGCGAGCAGGCCTCGCCGAAGCCGGAGGAGGCTCCGAGCACAAGGGCCCAGCGGGTGCGGTTTTCCGCCGACAAAACGGCGCGAATGTTAGCACGGGGCGGATGTCCGACCGGACGCCGCCGCCCGACGAAACGGTAAACTCCGGGGCCTCGGAGGAAGTCTCGATGCGCTCTCTCATCGCTTCTTTTTGCGCTCTGACTCTGAACCTGTCCGGACAGGGCCTCGCGCGTCCCGCGCCGGCCCCGGCCGAGGTGGACGCCCGCGAGACCACGCGCCAGGAAATCGTTCTGACCAACCAGAACCTCGCCGTCGTCAACGAGACGCGTCGGGCCGAACTGCCGGCGGGCGACGTGACTCTCGCCTGGGTCGGCGCGGCCTCCTCCGCGCGCACGGAAACCTGGAGCCTGACCAACGCGCGCGAGGCCGCCGTGCGCTGGCTGGGGCTGTCGGTGTCTCTTCCTTCCGCAAGCGCGCTCGCGGACCTCGTCGGAAAGCGCGTTCGCGTCGAGCGCCCCGCGGGGGGCTCGGTCGAGGCAGAGGTGGTTGCCGTCTCCGGTGCCACGCCCGATCAGATCCTCTTCCGCGAGGGCAACGACCTCGTCTACGGCGAGCCCGGCGCTCGGCTGATTTTCCCGGAGGGGACGGCGGCGTTGCGCCCCGGCCGCGTTCGCCTGAAGCTCTCGAGCGAGAAGGCGGGCGCCCGCGAGCTCACCTCGCGCTATCTCGTTTCGGACATCAACTGGGACGCCAACTACGCGCTGACTCTCGCCGCCGACGAGAAGAGCGGCCGGCTGGAAGGGTGGTTCACCATCGACAACCGCAGCGGGACGTCGTTTTCCCCGACACGGCTCCGGCTTCTGGCCGGCGTGCTGCGGACTGCCTCCGCACCGATGCCGCGGGCTGCCGCCTATCGCGCGGAGGCGGTCACGGTGTCTCAAGAAGTGGCCTCATCCGAACCCGCCTCGGAGTCCCGCGTGTACGAGATCGCCTCCCCCGGGCGCCTCGCGGAGGGCCGGGCGACGTTTCCGCTGGCCGAGAACGCGGAGGTCGGAATCGAGAAGCGTTACCTGGCGCGGACGAGCTACTGGTTCGGCGAGAATGCGGAGACCCAGACCGTCCCCGTCTCGGTGATCTACCGGGTCGGCGCGAAGAAGCTCGCGGCGGCGCTCCCGGCGGGCGTCGTGCGCGTCTACACGGAGGGGGGCTCCATCTTCGGGGGCGAGGACCACATCGGCCACACGCCCGAGAAGACCGACTTCGAGATCGAGACTTCCCAGGCTTTCGATCTGACGGCTCGTCGCCGGCAGACGAGCTTCACGCAGACCAGCCCCCGGGAGACCGAGTCGGCGTGGGAGGTGACCCTCCTCAGCCGCAAGAAGGACGCGGTGACTGTGATCGTGCGCGATACTTTCCCCGGCGACTGGACGCTCGAGCAGTCCTCCGTGCCGGCGAGCCAGAAGAGCTCGCGCATCGTCGAGTTTCCGGTTCCCGTTCCCGCCGGGGGAGAGGTCAAGCTGACCTACCGCATCCGCGTCCGCACCGGGCGTTGACTCGGGCCGACGTGATCGAGCCGACGGCCGGCAGGACCGTCTCGTGGGGAGACGGTCTCCTCCTTGCGGCTCTGATCGCCCTCTTGTTCGCCGTCTGGCTCGAGCCTGCCGGGTCGTGGCTCGCGGAGCCTGACGAGGCGCGCTACGCGGAGGTCCCGCGCGAGATGCTCGAGGCCCGGGACTTCATAACACCCCGTCTCAACGGCGCGCCGTACTTCGAGAAGCCCCCGCTTCTGTATTGGGCCAACGCGGCGTCCTTCGCGCTCCTGGGCCAAGGCTCCTGGTCCGCGCGCCTGCCCACGCGTCTCTCCGGAACGGGAACCGCGCTTCTCCTCGCCTTCGCGGTGGGGCGGCTGCGCGGGCGCCGGGAAGGGCTGCTCTCCGCCATCTTCCTGCTCGCGGCGCCTTTCGGCTTCACCGCGGCGCGCATGAACCTGACCGACGGGGTCCTGACGTTCTTCTTCGCCGCGACGCTCTTCGCGGCGCTCGCGACACTGCGGCGCGCCGAGGCTGGCCGCCCGACGGCCGGGCTCGCCGCGGCGACCGGAGCGCTCGCGGCAGCAGGATTCCTCTCGAAGGGACTGATCGCGGTGGTGCTGCCGGGCGGGATCCTCCTCCTCTGGACACTCGCCACGAAGAGCCTGCGGCGCCTCGGGGCGCTCCTTCTCTCGCCGGCCGCGCCCGTGTTCCTCGCGGTGGCCGCTCCGTGGTTTGTGCTCGCGGAGCGCGCCCATCCCGGCTTCCTGCGGTTTTTCTTCGTCCACGAGCACTTCCAGCGGTTCGCCACCCCGGCGGCGAGTCGGCCGGGCCCGATCTTCTACTTCGTGGGCCTCTTTCTCATCGGTTTCCTTCCGGGCCTCCCCTTCTTCTTTCGCGGCGCGCGCGAGGCGCTGCGCCGTGACCCGCTCTCGCTCTTCCTTCTCCTCTGGCTCGCGGTCGTTCTCGTCTTTTTCTCGGTTTCGCGCAGCAAGCTGCCGCCCTACATTTTTCCCGCGCTGCCAGCGGCGGCCGCGCTCGCCGCGCGCGGGATCGAGACCGGCCGCGGCCCGGCGCTCTGGCGGGCCCACGCGGCGCTCGCCGCGGCTCTGGTCGTCGCGTGCGCGGCGGTCCCCGCCGTCGGCGAGACCATCGCCGGACAAGGTCTCGGGCGGCTCGCGCTCTCCGGCGCCGCGAGCCTTCTCGCCGGAGCCCTCCTCGCGCTCTCGGCGCCTCGGCGCCCGGCCCTCGCAGCGGCGGCCGCGGGCTTGGGCTGGGCGGGCTTCTACGCCGTTCTCGCTCTTGCCTGGCCGCGGATCCCGCTTTCGACCGAGGTCCACGAGCTTGCCGCGACGGCACGGGAGGCCGCATCGTCTTCGTCGGCCCGCGTCGTCTCCTACCGAACCTATTTGCAGGGCTTCCCGTGGCAGCTCTCCGCGGTCGTGCCCGTGGCGGACTTCAAGGGGGAGCTGGAAGATTGGTGGCTACCCGAAGAGCGCCGGCGCGAGATCTTCTGGGGGCGGGAGCGCTTCTGGGCGGAATGGAGCTCCGGCAGGCCGCTCGTCGCCGTCGCGCGCGTGAAGGACCGGGAGGATTTCAAGGATGCAAGACCTCCCGCCCGGTTTCTCCGATGCCGCGAGAAGTATTGCGTGCTGGCCAATTTCTAGGGAGAGGGCGCTAACCCCTAACCCCTAACCCCTGCTACGGGATATACCCCCGGATGGTCCTCGCCGCAATTCCCGGCTTCCCGACGGCAACTTCGATCGTGCGGTACTCGCCCGGAGGCTTGGGAGAGTCGCTGCGGAAGGCCAGGATGTACTGCGAGCGCAGCTCCTCCTCGATGTGCTGAGTGACCTCGGCGATTTTCGCCGCGCTTCCCAGATGGAAGACATCACCTCCCGATTCCTCGGCGGTCTGCTTGATCACCTTCCGCGACTTGAAGTCGGTGATCGGAATACCGACGGCAATGAAATAGACGGGAGCGCCCGCCGACCGGCAGTAGCGCAACAGCGTCGGGAAGTCGACGTGGGACCGGTTGTCGTCGCCGTCGGTGATGACGATCAGGGCCTTGCGCCCCTGAAGCGTGCGGAACTGGTAGAGGCCGAGCACGACGGCATCGTAGAGCGCCGTGGCCCCCTCGGCGCGCGTGTCGCTTGCCGCCCTCTGAAGGGCGAGCGAGTCGCCGGTCAGCTCCTGAAGGAACTTCGCCCGGTCCCGGAACTCGATCACGAACCCCTGGTCCTTCGGGCGGATCAGGTTTCGATAGAGCGCGGCAGATGCCTCATGAACGAACGGGAGGCTCTTCTCCATCGATCCCGAGCCGTCCACAACGAGGCCGATGGTCAGCGGCAGATTCTCCGCCACCTCGAAGGCCGTGGTTTCTTCCGCCCGCCCGTCCTCCTTGATCGAGAAATCTTCCTTGGCGAGCCCCTTCACGAAGTGGCCGGCCTTGTCGAGCGCCGAGACGTGCAACTGCACGACGTCCACCCGAACGCTCTCGACGGTCGTCTGCGGGCCCTTCAGCATCCGGATGTCGTTCGATTCCTGCCCGTCCAGGCCGATCGCCGTGGCCCGAAGGACCGTGCCGGAGGCGTACTGTGCCATCGGGATCGTCGCCTCGTAGGGCGGCGTCGTCCAGGAGGCGAGCTTCTTCTGATCGAGAAAGAGCTCGAGCGATTTCGCCGTTCCACCCGCGATCGACTGGACGACCACCTTCACGTGGACGGTCGCCGACCCCACGTCCAGGCGCGGCAGCAAGCGAACCACCAGTCGGTCCTTGCCCTGGTTGATCGCGTAGGCGTCCTCGTCGATGACGGTGCCGGTGGCGTCAAAGCCGACGGCGCGCACGGTCTGCCGGCGCGGAACGTCTCCGAGATCGATCTCGACGGAGTAGGGCGGCTTGGTGCGGGTAACCAAACGCTTCTCCTCGAGATAGAACTCGACCCGCTCGATCGGCGGCGCGACAACGGCCTCGAGGCGTAGCAAGCCGATGGGCGTCTCGCGCGACGGCGGGAGGATCTTCAGCTTGGGCGAATCCGGGGTCGCGGGCTTCTCCGCCGCCTCGTCCGCGATGACGATCGCCTCGGCCGAGGGGAGCGTGCCCGCCTCGCCCGGAGCCATCTCGGGCCGAAACGGGTTGCCGAGCTCCGGCACCAGCAGGTCCAGGGAGCCCTCGCCCATGTCCCTCCCGTCGGGATCGGCGAGCACCAAACGGAGGCGATAGGTGCCGGGCGGAACCGCCCGCAGAAATGAGTAGGCGAAAGGAACGCCGGCCGCGAGGTCGGCCGTGACCGGATACTCGAAAGAATCGACCTCGGCCTCCGCTTGGCGGAAGCCTCCCTTCAGTTGCCCCCGGAATCCCTTGACCCCATGCGCGGCAGCCTCTCGCGAGAGCTCGGGTGCCGTCAGGCGAACCCTCACGACCGTCTTCGTCCCGGCCATCCCGAGGAAGTCGGTCTCGATGCCGAGGGAAAACGTTCCGACCTTGGTCTTGACGGGTATTTGTCGGGGCTTTCCCGCGTCCTGAGCCAGGACCGGCACGGCGAAGAGCAGGAGGACCCCGGGGAGGACAAAGCGCGGCGTCATCATCGAACCAATCGAACCCGGAAAGTCGCAGGGCGCATTCCCGGCCCCGCCTCCGCTGAAGGAAACGGCGGGCCACCCGGGAACGTTTCAGCAGTTGTGCCGCCGCCCGGCCGGCCGCCGGGGGCGCCCGCTATGCCGTGGCGGCCACGGGAGCCGAATCGAAGGAGGCGGCGAAGAACTCCTCCACCGCGGCTCGGAAGTCTTCCGGGGCCTGGAGCTGCGAGATCCGGACACGGAGGGCTCGGCCGTTGGGCAGGCCGTGCGTGTACCAGCCGGTCATGGTTCGCAGCTTGTGGAGCGCCTCGCGCGGATCGAAGGCCGTCCGCTCGATGGCGTCGAAGTGCGCGAGCATCAGGTCGCGCCGTTCCGGCAGGCCGGGCTCCGGTACGGGCCGCCCCTCCCGCCGGGCTGCGATCTGCCCGAAAATCCAAGGGTTCTTCATCGTGGCGCGCCCGCACATCACCGCGTCGCAGCCGGTTTCCCGGAACATCGCGACCGCGTCGTCCGCCGTCTCGACGTCGCCGTTGCCGACGACCGGGATCGAAACGGCGCGCTTCAACTCCGCGATCCGCGCCCAGTCGGCGCGCCCCGCATACATCTGCCGCGCCGTGCGGCCGTGCAGCGCCACGGCGGCAGCCCCCTCGCCCTCACAGATGCGGCCGAGCTCCAGGAAGTTCTTTCGCGACTCGTCCAGACCGAGGCGGAACTTGACGGTGAGCGGGATCGTCAGGCGCCCGCGCACTTCCCGAATGATCGCCCGCGCCAGATCGAGATCTCCCATCAGCGCGGCGCCGGCGCACCCCTTCAGCACCTTGTTGGCCGGGCAGCCCATGTTGATGTCGCAGACGTCCGGGCGTAATTCTTCGACGACCTCGGCGGCCGCAGCCATGCGGCGCGGATCCGAGCCGTAGATCTGGATCGAGAGGGGACGCTCCTCGTCCGAGAAGAGGAGCTTTCGGATCTGGCGGGCGTTGCCCCGCGTGATCGCCTCCGAGGAGATGAACTCCATCGTGACCAGGCCCACCCCGCCAATCCGGCGCAGCATGAGCCGGTAGACGTGGTCCGTGATCCCGGCCATCGGAGCCAGAACCAGGGGCGGGTCGATCGGGACCGGTCCGAAGCGGAGCATGGGATCGACAATTCTAGGTCTCTCGGCAGGCTCTCGAAGCCGGGAAGAGGAGTTATTCTCTGATCCGGGATATACAATCGTTTCTCTTCAGGAGGTGGGGTTTCGTCATGTCGTCGCTCGCTCCCGCCGGGCATCCGGACCGGTCGGCTGGAAGTCCCTGGATCCACAGCCGCCGCTTCGACCTTCTTTTCCTGACGCTGTCGGGTGCGCTCGTTTTCTTTCCCTACGTCTCCTACGGGCTGCTCCAGCGGCTCGGAGCGTCTCAGGGGACCGCAAGCCTGGCCGTGGGCCTGGCCGTGACCCTCCTGGTGGGAGGTCCCCACATGTACTCGACCTACTTGCGCACGGCCCTCGAGCCCCGGTTCCGGCAGCGATACGGCTGGCTCACCTACCTGCCGCTGTTGCTCATCCCGACGCTCGTCATCATCGGGTCGATCTACTCCTTCCTGCTCCTCTTGACGGGATTCTTCTTATGGGCGTCCATGCATGTCACCCACCAGGCGCAGTGGATTTCGGAGACCTACCGTCGCCGGGCGGGCCTCCCGGTCTCGCCGATCGACCGCCTTCTCGACGGGGCGGTCATCCTGGGCGCCCTCTACACCGTGGCCATGTACAAGTTCGTGGAGGGCCGGTTCCAGCTCGGCACGTCGACCCTTCTCTTCCCGGATTCCTTGAGGCATCCCTGGGTCGCCCAGGCCTTTACCGTGGGCTTTGCAATCCTGTTTCTGTACTACGTCGCGCGCACATTCCGCGAGATCCGCCGCGGCGCGTCGAGCTGGCCGCGCCTTGCGTTCATGGCCGCGACGGTGGCGCTTGCTTTCATCATCCCGATCTTCGACAACCTCGACGTCGCCTTTCAGGGCTTCAACACCTGGCACTCGCTCCAGTACCTGGCGTTGACGTGGTTCATCCTTTCGCGAAAGGCCGAGACCGGCCAGATCGGCAGCGGCTTCGTGCGCCGGATCTCGGGCACCTCGCATACCGCCATCTTTTACGCGTCCATGATCGGCGCGACCCTGCTCGCCGGCGTCGTGTATCTGATCCTGTGGAGGGGCTTCGACATTCCGCAGGACCGCGCCTACTACGTCGTGGTCCTTTCGTTCCTGCTGATCCATTACTTTTACGACCACATCCTCTTCCGCGACTTTGGCGCGGTCGAAGGAGTCGGGGCGCGATCGTAGAGGATCTCGGAACGCTTCGACGACACCGTTTCGCCTGCGCCGGTCTGTTCCTGATCGCCGCGCTCGGCGTCTCCGCCTGCGATCCGGGCATCGACTACCGCCCCCGCGACTGGCGCGTCGCGGGGCCACAGCGGTGGGCGACGTCGATCGAGGGCCTCGACATCGAAACACACGGCGTCGCCGGCAAGGCCCGCTCGAGGTCGCTCCATCCGGAGCTCACGATTCACAACACTTCCGTCGCTCCGGTCGTCGTGACCGGCGGGCAGCTTTCGACATCCGAGGGTGTCTTCAACAGCGCACCGCCGGGGCTGGAGACATTGTCGTCGCGAACGGTCGCGGCCGGGGAGACGAAACGGGTTTCCCTCCCCTTCCGTTTCGACCGGCCGATCCAGGACGTTCTCGTCGAGCCGCTGACCCTGACGATTTCCTTGAAGACCTCCACGGGGCCGCGCGAGGTTCGAATCCCGCTTCAGAAGAACTAGCGTCGTTGCTCCGTAGGGGCGGCCCTTGCGGCCGCCCGCGGGCGGGGACAAGTCCCGCCCCTACGACCAACCCCGCTATCGGGACCCCGTTACACGAATCCAGCCGACGTGCGACCCCGGCCGTCTAAGACGGCCTTTTCTCACTTCCCCAGCTCCTCGTAGGTCTTCACGGCGGCGAACCCTTCCGGCTTTTCGAAGAGCTTCGACGGGGCGCCGAGGCGCATGTCGAGCAACTGCGTATCGGTCACGGGCTGGAACTCGTCGTTCGGATCCCTCTTCAGATGCTCGATTCGAACGGCGAGCCTCTCGAGGTCGCGCGCCACCCAGACGATCGCGCGATCACCCGAGGGCATCGCCAGCTCGAAACGCTCGCATGGATGCATGCCGTGCGCGGCGTCATCGATCCGTCGGATCTTCCCTCCGAACCGTTCGGCATAGCCCACCGGATCGAAGTGCGGCTCGAGCGGATAGCCCGGCACGAGCTCTTCGGTCGGCGACCAGGCCGACTCGATCAGTTTGTGCGTCGAAGGACGAAACTGCCAGACCTTGCCGAGATCGGGACGCAGAATCTTGATGAGCTCCGAACCGTCGAAAGAGCCCGAGACGCGCTGCTTCTCGCCCCGGACCGCCACTTCGTAGTGTTCTTTGGGCGAGAAGGCGAGGATTGCGCGGTAGCCGCTCCGGGACACGGTGCGGGGACCACCGCCGAACTCGTCGCAGGCCGACGCGGCGAGCAGAAGAGCGGCGCCGAGGCCCCGGGAGAAAGCACGGCGGAAGCGGCGATTCACGCCGCGAACTCTAACGCGGATGCGGACGAAGGCCTACGTCCTCCTCTCCTCTGCGCCCTGCTTCTCACGTCTTTCCCTACGTCATAATGCCCCCGCATGACCTGGTGGGAGTCGTGGTTCGGTGAGGAGTACCTCGAGCTCTATCCACACCGCGACCACGACTCCGCTCGCCGGGAAGTCGCGTTCGCCTTGAGCCAGCTCTCGCCGGACCCGGCCCCGATGCTCGATCTCTGCTGCGGCGCGGGCCGCCACTTCCCCGTTCTCCTGGAGCTCGGGATCCGTCCGATCGGTCTCGACTACTCGGCTCCGCTGCTGGAGCTCGCGCGGGCCCGGGCCGGGAAGCACTTCCTGGTGCGCGGCGACATGCGATTTCTCCCCTTCTCCGACGGCGCCTTCGTTTCGGTCGTCAACTTCTTCACGAGCTTCGGTTACTTCGTCCGCGAGCCGGACAACGCCGCGGTGGTCGGCGAGATCGAGCGCGTCCTGGCGCGGGGAGGCCGAGTCCTGTGCGACACTTTCGGCCTGGACCACGTCCTCGCCCGCCTGGTTCCCGAGGAGAGCCGGTCGAGCTCCGGCCGCGAGTACCGGATCCGCCGCTGGTGGAACGCCGAGTCCCGGCGCGTCGAGAAGGAGATCGAGGTGCGCCGAGGGGGCTCGACCGAGACCTTCCGGGAAAGCGTGCGCGCTTACACGGCGCCCGAGCTGACCCGCCTCTTCGAGGCGTCCGGAATGCACGTCGAGGCGACCTGGGGAGACTTCGACGCAAGCCCGGTGGGGTGCGACTCGCCGCGCCTGATCCTGCTCGCGAGCAAACCATGAGCAACGGGCGGATTCCCTTCGAGCACTACCCGGGCCTGCCCCCGCTCTTCCTCGAGTTTCTGCGCGGCCTTCCGGAGTTCTTCCCCGATCCGCCGACGCTCGAGGCCGGCCTCGAGCGCGGCAAGGAATTGCTTGGAACGCCGTCGAGGGTTCCCGCCTCCGCCTGGCGATGTCGCGGCGCGGAGGCGCAGGCCGCGGCGGAAGCGCTTTCCGCCGGCCGCGCCGTGGCCGCCGTCGCGGGACACCAGGTGGGCCTCTTCACCGGGCCTCTCTACACCCTGACCAAAGCCTTCGACACTCTGCGCGTCGCGCGCGCGATCAGCGAGCGGGGCGTGCCCGCGGCTCCCGCCTTCTGGGCGCTGACCGACGACCATGATCTCGAGGAGGTCGCCCGGACCGCCCGGCCGGGCGTCGAGGGCCCGGAGGTGCTCGTCCTGGAAGGAGCGGACCGCGCCAACCGCCGGCCGGTCGGGCCGCTTCCCGTTCCCGCGCGCGCGCGGGAGCTGCTGGAGGCCTTCCGAGCCGACGCGCGCGCGCCCGACGCCGGTCCAATCCTGGAATCCTTCGCGCGGCGCTACGGCCAGGGCGGAACCTATGCCGACGCCTTCATCGAGACGCTGCTCGATCTGGTCGAGCCCGAGCCCTTACTCGTCCTAGACCCCTGCCAGGAAAGCCTCCGCGGCGCGATCACCGAGTTCTTCGCGATCGCGGTCGAGAAACGGGAACGACTGCAGAATGCTCTGCGCGAAGCGGCGGAGCGGCTGGAGCGGCGCGGCAAACCGGTTCCCGTCCCGTATCGGCCCGACGTCTTTCCGTTCTTCTTGATCGAGGACGGGGAGCGCCGGCGCGTGACGGATCCGGAGGAGGCCCTTCGCAAGGTCCGCGCGGGCACGGCCTGGCCCTCCACCGACGTCCTGACGCGGCCGGTCCTCAAGTCCTTCCTGATCCCGACGGCCGCCACCATCCTCGGGCCTGCCGAGATCGCCTATCACGCCCAGGCACTCCCACTTTTCCCGCTCTTCGGTGTCAAGCCACCGATCCTGCTGCCGCGCTCCCATCTGGTCCTGCTCGGTCCCCGCGAGCGGCGCGCGGCCGAGGCGCTCGGCCTGCCGGCCAGCGAGCTGCTGACGAGTCCCGCGTCTCTTCCCGCCGGACCGGTGCCCGAGGCCGACGAGGTCGTCCGGATCGGGAAGTCGCTCGACCAGAGCCTCGCCGCCCTCGAAGCGCGCCTGAAGGAGGTTGACCCGACGCTCCTGGCCTCGCTCGAAACGACCCGCCAGAAAGCGGCTTTCCCTCTCGTGCAGCTGACCGAGCGGATCCGGAAGGCCACGGAGCGAAAGGACGCGACCACGACCAACCGGCGCCGCAGGCTCGAGACCATGCTCCGCCCCGCAGGGACGGCCGCCGAGCGCCTCTACCCGCCGCTCGTGCCGATGCTGGCCTACGGGCGGGACGTCCTGGCCGCGATCCGCGAGGCCGCGACGGGCTCGCTCGAGGGCGCCGCGATCGTGAACCTGGGGCCGGGGGAAGCGGAGAGCGGCGGAGGAGAAGACCGTGCCGGTTGACGTCCTCGCGATCGCTGCGCACCCGGACGACGTCGAGCTGACCTGCGCCGGCACCCTTGTGACCTTGAGGGCCCGGGGGCGTCGGTTCGGCATCGTCGACCTGACGCGGGGGGAGATGGGGACGCGCGGAGACGCGGCGCAGCGGGAACAGGAGGCGCGGCGCTCCGCGGAGCTCCTCGGCGCGGAATTCCGCGAGACCCTCGACTTTGGCGACGGCGGCCTGCGGCACGATCGAGAGAACGAGCTGCTCTTGATCGACGTCATCCGGCGGGAGCGGCCGCGCCTGGTCCTGACTTCCTATCCCGACGACCGCCATCCGGACCACCGGCGGGCCGGGCAGATCGTGAGTGACGCCGCCTTCTACGCGGGGCTGCGTAAGATCGAGACGCGCCATCCGGCGCACCGTCCCCAGCAGACGATCTACTTCTCGACCGCCTACTTGCACGAGCCGTCTTTCGTCGTGGACGTGACCGCCGCCATGGAGACCCGGCGGGCGGCGATCCAGTCCTTCTCGAGCCAGTTCCACGACCCGAGCTCCCGGGAGCCGCAAACGATGCTCTCCCAGGAGACCTTCTTGCAGATCATCGAGGCGCGCGCTCGCCACTTCGGTTTTCTGATCGGCGTCGAGTTCGGAGAAGGGTTCGTGTCGATGCGTCCGCCCAAGATCGACGACCCCATCGGCTGCTTCGAAGGCTTCGAGCCGGGGTTCTGATGCGACTCGACCTTCACCCGAGGCGCCGCCCAGCGTGAAAATCGGGATCACCTGCTATCCGACCTTCGGCGGCAGCGGGGTCGTCGCCACGGAGCTCGGCATCGCGCTCGCCGACCGCGGCGACGAGGTGCATTTCATCTCCTACGCGCTCCCTTCTCGGCTCGCCCTGCCGCGGCCCCGCGTCTACTTCCACGAGGTGGTGGCGCCGAGCTACCCGCTCTTCGTCTCGCCTCCGTACACGCTCGCGCTCTCGACGAAGATGGCGGAAGTCGCCGCGCACGCGGGGCTCGATCTGCTCCACGTGCATTACGCCCTGCCGCATGCGATCTCCGCGATCCTGGCGCGCGACATGAGCCGTTCGAGCGGCATCCATCTCCGGGTCGTCACGACGCTGCACGGGACGGACATCACGATCGTGGGTCAGGACCGCTCGTACCTGCCGATCACGCGCTATGGCATCGAGCAAAGCGACGCCGTCACCGCCGTGTCGCGCTATCTCCGCGACGTGACCGCCCGGGAATTCGGCGTGCGGCGCGACGTCGAGGTGATTCCAAACTTCGTCGATGCGGAGCTCTATCGGCCCGACGGAGTCTCCGACTACGCCCGCTCGCTTTTCCCGCCCGGGGAGTGCGTCGTCGTCCACGTGTCCAACTTTCGCCCGGTCAAGCGCATCGCCGACGTGCTCGCGGTCTTCGACCGCATCCGGCGGGAAATCCCCGCCCGGCTGCTCTTGATCGGGGACGGCCCCGACCGCTCGCTGGCCGAGCGCCTCGCGGAGAATGGGGGCTTCCTCGACCGCACGACATTTCTCGGCAACGTCGCTTCCATCGAAACGGTGCTGCCGGTCGGCAAAATCTTCCTGCTTCCGTCGGACGCCGAGTCCTTCGGTCTCGCGGCCCTCGAGGCGATGGCCTGCGGGGTACCCGTCATCGGCACGAGCGCGGGCGGGTTGCCCGAGGTGGTCGAGAACGGCGCGGACGGATACCTGCGCCCGGTCGGGGACGTCGAGGGAATGGCGGAGGCCGCGCTCACGCTCCTGCGCGATCCGGAGAAGTGGGCGGACTTCTCGCGAAACGCGCGACGTCACGCCGTTGAGAACTTTCCCACCGGAGCGATCGTCGGGCGCTACCGGGAGCTGTACCAGAAGACGCTCGGGTAGAGGATTCGATCGAAGGTTTACATCTCCATGTCCGCGAGCGCGGCCAGGCCGGCCTTGCGCTCTCCGGGCGTGCAGAAGGCGGCGCGCCAGGAATTCTCCGCACAGAGGCGCCGCTCGCCGGGGGTCAGGTGGAGCTCGTCGCGCAGGAGCTCGTACTCGCGCCGTGTCGTCGTCCCGAAGAGGACGGGATCGTCGGCCGCAATCGCCACGCGGACGCCGGCTTTCAGGAGCCGCGACAGGGGATGTGCGGCGGAGCTCGGCACCGCCCCGGTGGCTCGATTGCTGGACGGCGCGACGCAGAGCACCGTTCCCTCCTCCGCCAGACGGGCCATCAGATGCGGGTCGGACGCCGCCGCGATGCCATGATCGATGCGATCGGGGCGCAGCACGTCGAGAGCCTCGGCGACCGACTCGGCGCCCGCCCACTCCCCCGCATGCACGGACGTCCGTAGACCGAGCGCGCGGGCGCGCAGATAGACACCGGCGAAGGCGGCCGCGGGAAAGGACGATTCGTCTCCCCCCAGGCCCAGGCCGACGACGGCGGGCAACGGACGGCGCTCGTGCAGATCGAGCACCCGGTCCGCTGCCTCGGGCCCCCAGTGGCGCACGGCGTCGAGCAAGATGCGACAACGCGTCCCTTCGGCCCCCGTCTCCTCGAAGGCCGCGGCGACGGCAGAGAGGCACTCGCCGGGCGGCAACCCGAGGCGCGAGAAGATCTCGGGAGAGACGTAGACCTCGGCATAGGCGAGGCCGTCGCTCGCCAGGCGCGCGGCCACCGCGCGCGCGGCCTCGAAGTAGTCGTCGGGGGTGCGGAAGAGGCGGCAGACCTCGGCAAAGAGAGCCAGAAAGCTCGCAGCGTCGCGCACCTCCGTGCGCTCCCGCGCGAACGCCGCTGGATCGGCGAAGCGGTGTCCTGCCCGGGCAGCGAGGGCGCTCACCGTCTCCTCCGGGAGGCACCCCTCGAAATGGAGGTGGCAGTCCGCTAGGTATCGGTTCACTGATCCATCAACCATCGGTCCGTCGCCCATCGCGATCCGCCAGAAGGTGGCAATATAGACCTTCCCCGATGAACGCCGAGATGCGCAGGGCGCGCGCCCTGGCCTTTTGCCTGGATCTGCTGATCTCGGCCTCGATCGCCGACGGGATCGGACTCCTCTTGAGCGCCGCCCTCTGGTACCTCGCGCCCGGCAGCCGCGCTCAGGCGGCCTGGATCTGGCCTCCGGCGGCTGCGGCGGCCGTTTGCGCTTTCCTGCTGCGCGATGCCCGCGGAGGGCGCGCCCGCCGATGGCTCGCGCTCGAGGTCCGGGACGCGGCGGGTCGTGCGCCCGGGCGCTACGGCTCGATCCGACGAAATTTGCCCCTGCTCGTCCCGGGCTGGAATCTCGCCGAGGCTTGGCCGGTCTTGACGGACGGCCGGGCGCCGCGGCGAGCCGACCGTGGCCGCGGTTTCCAGGTGATTCCTTGCGACTGAGGGCGGTAAGCTGTTGGAGCGCCTCGGCCTTGCCTTCTTCCGACCGGCCTGAAGGGCAAGTGAACCTTTCCGGCGCGAATCCGTTTATGAATGCGGAGAGAGCAATGCGCAAGGTGTTGATTGGCCTTCTTTTCCTCGCGGGCCTGGCCTCCGTCGCGGCCGGGACCGAGGACGAGGTCTTCGAGAAGGCCTTTTCCATGGAGGGTGTTTCCCGGGTTTCGGTCGAGAACGTGAACGGCCAGATCGAGGCGCAAGCCTGGGACAAGCCCTACTTGAAGGTACGGGCCGTCAAGACCTCGAGGGGAGCTTCCGCCGAGACCCTTCGGGAGACGGAGATCCGTGTCCGAAAAGTCGGGAATCTGATCAAGATCGAGACGATCAGCCCCCACCGCCGGCAGCTCTTCGGCTTCCTCGACCTGGGAAGCCGCAACGTGCGTGTCGACTATGAGCTTCATATTCCGGCAGGGGCGTCGACTCACCTGGAAACCTGCAACGGCAAGGTCGAGGCGTCCGGCCTCACGGGAGACTTCTCCTCCGACTCGGTCAACGGCTCGATCGAGCTGCGCGACATCAACGGGCCCGTGAAGGCCACGACGGTCAACGGCTCGGTCCGAGTGGCGTTCAAGGGGCCCTTCAAGAAGTCTCATCTCGAGACGGTCAATGGCGGCATCGAAGTCCACTTCGAAAAGGGCTCTTCGGTTCGCTACGACCTCGAGACGATCAACGGGCACATCGAGGCTGACTTCGACCTGAACGTCGAGGGAAAGTACGGCCCCAAAGAGGCCAAAGGCTCCTACAACGGCGGGGCGGAAGCCCTCCACTGCGAGACGGTCAACGGGTCGATCCGACTGAAGACCGATTTGTAGGCCCGATAACTCCCCACTTCCCCCTTCCGCAACGCCATCCCGCACCCTTCTCGAGCCTGCTAGGCTTCGAGCTGATGCCCGAAGCTTCGGCCCGCCGCTCGGCGCTTCTTTTGCTCTGTTACCTGCCGCTTGCCGGCTTCATCGCGCTTGCGGCCGAGCAGGACCGCGAGATTCGGTGGCATGCGCGCAACGGCTTGCTCCTTTTCGGCGCCGTCGCCGCTCTCGGTTTGGCCGCGACCCTGGTCGGCCTCCTGCTCCCATCCTTCGGGTGCCTCTATCCCGTGGTCATGCTCTTCGTGCTCGTCGCCTATACGCTCATCACGATCCTCGCGATCGTGAAAGCGCTTCAGGGAGAGCGCCTCATCGTGCCCGGTATCTCTCGCTATGCGCGCTAGCCTCTCGGCCCGAGCCGTTCATGGTTGACGCGATTCCCGATGCGGCGGCGCCGCCGATGACTCGCTCCCGCTTTCCGAAAACGATTCTCCTGGCGGCGATCCTGGGCTTCGCGATCGGAGACGCCGCGAGGCCCCCCTCCGAGCAGCTCGGCGCGCGACTGGCGACCTCGGCAATCGACCTCTACCGGGCGACCGTGTCACCGGTGCTCGCGCGCACCGGCCTCGCGCGCTGCCGCTTCGAGCCGACATGCTCGGTGTACGGCCGGGAGGCAATTGCCCGTTACGGCCTGCCTCGAGGGGCCTGGCTCACGGCCGGCCGCCTCCTGCGTTGTCATCCGTGGTCGAAAGGCGGATACGACCCGGTGCCGTAGTCGCGCCGGGCGAGATCTCCGGGCGAGTATCTCCGCCGACGCGGTCAGACCGAGAGAATCAGACCGACCAGACGCTGTGACGATGTGAGAGGTGGTGCCGTCGGCCGGACTCGAACCGGCATGGGTTACCCCATACGCCCCTCAAACGTACGTGTCTACCAATTCCACCACGACGGCACGGGTCATTGTTTGGGCGGGCTGCTCTGAGACGGGGCCTGCGCGGGAGCCGGAGCTGCCGCCGGGACCGGCGCGGCTGGCGCCGGTAGGGCCGGGGCCACCTTCGCCGTCGAGGCTTTCTCGGGCACGACCGAGGCCCGCGGGCGCGCCTCGAGAATCGTCAGGACCAGAGCCACTACGATGAAGGCCACGAAGCCGCCGGTCGTCAGCTTGTGGAGGAGCGTGGTTGCGCCACGGGCACCGAAGGCAGTCTGAGTCCCACCACCGCCGAAGGCGCCGGCGATGTCGGCTCCCTTCCCCTGCTGGACCAGAACGACCAGGATGAGGAAGAAGCAGACGAAGGTGTACAGCACAACCAGGGCGACGTAAAGGATTCCCACGAGGCCTCCGTTCCCAAAAAGGGGTTGGAAGTCTACGTTTGCCCGCGCGGGGCGTCAAGAAGCCCCCGCCAAGGCGGACGAGGGGAAGGTCGGCCTCCCCCGCCGCCCTGTCCCTCCTGCAAGACTTTAGACCCGCGCTATGCGACCGAGGCGATGCGTGCGAAGGAAGCCGCACTCAGGCTCGCGCCGCCGATCAGAAAGCCGTCCATGGAGGAAACACGCAACAGCTCCCCGGCGTTTTCGGGCGTCACCGAGCCACCGTAGATGAGGCGCAGGCCGCTGCGCTGCGAGAGGAGCCGCGCCAGTTGAGCCCGCGCCGCGGCGGCGTCGGCAGGGGTCGCCGCCCGGCCCGTACCGATCGCCCAGACCGGCTCGTACGCCACGACGAGCGGCGCTCCCACAGGGTCCTGCGAGAGCGTCTCCGTCTGGCGCTCCAGGACCGAGTCGGTCAATCCCTGCGTGCGCTCCTGCTCGCTCTCCCCAAGGCAGTAGATCGGCGTGAGTTTCGCCTCGCGAGCCCGCGCGAGCTTGCGTGCGAGCAACGGGCCGTCCTCGCCGAAGAGCCGTCGCCGCTCCGAGTGCCCCACGATGACGTACCGACACCCCGCCTCGGCGAGCAGTTGCGCCGAGACCTCGCCCGTGAACGCGCCGGAGGAATCCGCGGCGACATTTTGGGCGGCGAGCGACCAGCGCCCGCTCGGATCGCGGGCGGCATCCAGGGCGGTCAAGGGCGGCGCGACCACGAGCTCGACCGCAGGGGGCCGACTCTCGAGGCTTCCGCCGAGCTCCCGCGCGAAGACCCGCGCCTCTGCCCGGGTCATGTTCATTTTCCAATTCGCGACGAAGAGGTTCATGCGGCCGGTGCCCGTCCGGTGTCATGTGTTGGGTGAAAACCGAGCAGCCGCATCTACTCGAGGGCCTCGATCCCCGGAAGCGTTCCCATCGTCAGAAACTCGAGCGAGGCGCCGCCGCCGGTCGAGACGTGCGTGAACTTCTCCGCGACCCCCGCCTCGTGCGCGGCCGCCACACTTTCGCCACCGCCGACGACCGTGAAGGCCTTCATTTCCGAGATGAGCCGGGCCAGCGCCATCGTGCCGCGGTCGAAGGGGGGCTTCTCGAACACGCCCATCGGCCCGTTCCAAAAGACGGTCCGCGCGCCGACAAGGAGCCTCGCAAACTGCGCAATCGTCTTCTCGCCGACGTCGAGCGTCATCCGGTCGCCGGGAATCTTGTCGATCCCGACTGTGCGCGCGCCGGCCGCGTCCTCGGGTGAGGCCGCGACCACGAAATCCGAGGGCAGCGCGATCGTCTTGCCCTCCCTCTTGCAGAAATCGAGGATCTCCCGCGCCACGGGCACCGCGTCTTCCTCGAGCAGGGACTTGCCGACCGGCAGACCCAACGCCTTCACGAAATGATTGGCCATCCCGCCCCCCACGAGCAGGATGTCCGCGCTCTTCGCCAGAGCGCGCAGCGTGTCGATCTTGCCTGAGATTTTCGCTCCTCCGAGCACCGCCGCGAACGGACGATCCGGCTCGAGGAGCTTCGTCAGCGCGCGGATCTCCTTCTCCATCAGGAACCCGGCACCCTTGACCGGCATCAAGCGAGGAACACCGACGACCGAGGCGTGCGCCCGATGCGCCGCGCCGAAGGCGTCGTCGACGTACACGTCGGCCAACGACGCGAGCGCCCGAGCGAACTCCGGGTCGTTGGCTTCCTCGCCGGCATGGAACCGGAGGTTCTCGAGCAGGACCGGTTCGCCGGGAGCGAGCTCCTCGGCCGTCTTCGCCGCCTCGGGTCCGACACAGTCCGAGACGAAGCGGACGGGACGGCCCAGGGCGTCCGCAAAAGCCACAGCGACCGGGGCGAGCGAGTACTTGGGGCTCGGCTTTCCCTTGGGCTTGCCCAGATGCGACGCGCAGAGAACCCGCGCGCCTTGCTGCAGCGCGTACCGCACCGTCGGGAGCGTCTCGACGATCCGGGTATCGTCGAGGACCCGCCCGTCCTGGATGGGAACGTTGAAATCGACGCGCAGGAGCACCCTCTTCCCCTCTAGCTGCAGCTCACGAAGGGATTTCACGGCGCGGATCTTAACGCCGATAGAATGGCGCGGCCATGCGCCTGCGCGCCGCTTTCCTGCTCTGGCTCGTCGCGGCGCTGACCTCCGGCGCGACGCTTTTCTCCGCCCGCGGCCGGGGCGGCGCCGTCGCTGCCGAGGAGGAGACGGCGGCCCGCGTCGGAGTCGACGTTCTGCGCCGCGGCGGCAACGCGACGGATGCCGCGTTAGCCGTCGCGTTCGCTCTGGCCGTCACCTGGCCCGAGGCCGGCAACATCGGCGGCGGCGGGTTCTGGATTTCCAGGGACGCGAACGGCCAGGTCCGGACGATCGACTTTCGCGAACGCGCTCCCCGAGCCGCCCGACGCGACATGTTCCAGCGACCCGCTAGAGAAGGAGAGCCCCTTCCCTCCTCCACCGAGGGTCCGCTCGCTTCGGGAGTCCCGGGTTCCGTGGCGGGTCTCGCCCTCGCGCACCGCAAGGGGGGCAAGCTTCCCTGGAAGAGCCTCGTCGAGCCGGCCGTTTCGCTGGCGCGCGACGGCTTTGTCGTGACGGAAAACGTCCACGAGTCGATCGCCGCCGAGAAGACGCGCCTGGCCGGCGATCGGGAGACCGCCGCGATCTTCCTGCCCGGCGGCGACGCGCCCGCCGTCGGATCCCGATTCCGCCAGCCCGCGCTGGCGCGCACGTTGGAAACCATCGCGGAGCGTGGAGAGGACGGCTTCTACCGCGGGAGCGTGGCACGCGCGATCGAGCAGGGACAGAAGCTCTCCGGAGGCCTCATCAACCGTGGAGATCTCGCTCTCTACTCCGCGAAGGTGCGACCGCCGGTCTCGGTCCGATTGGGCGAGGCCGAATTGCTCACGACGCCGGCGCCCTCCTCCGGTCCCGTCCTGGCCGAGATGGCCCTCGTTGCGCAGGCGCTCGGGCTCGACCGGATCCGGGCGCGCGACCCCGCCGCGGCGCATCTCACGGCCGAGATCGAGAAGCGAGCCTACTACGACCGCAATCGGTTTCTCGGAGACCCGGACTTCGGCGGCGGGCGGCAGAGTCTCTTCACGTCGGCCGAGCGGGCCCGGCGCCTCGCGGCGTCGATCGATCCCAACCGGGCGACACCCGTCGAGACACTGCGCGCCCTCGAGGAGCTCGACGCATCCACGACCCATTTCTCGGTCGCGGACGGCCGGGGAAACGTCGTAGCGGTGACGACGACGTTGAACGATTCCTTCGGCAACGCGCGCGTCGCCCCGGGCCTCGGCTTTCTCTGGAACAACGAGATGGACGACTTCGCCGCCCGTCCCGGCGAGCCCAACTCCTACGGTCTCATCCAGGGAGAGGTCAACGCCGTGGCGCCCGGCAAGCGGATGCTCTCCTCGATGTGCCCGGCGCTTGCCGTGATCCCGGGCCGGGGCGTCTTCGCCTGGGGAACGCCGGGCGGGTCCGCGATCCTGACCACCAACTTCCAGGTTCTGCTCGGGCTCGTCGCGCGGCGCGAGTCTCTCGAAGAGGCCGTCGGCGCGCCGCGCTTTCACCAACAGGACTACCCGGACGTGATCGAGGTCGAGAGCGACGGCTTCGATCCTGCGTGGATCGCCGCGCTGCAGCAGATGGGTCACGCGACCAAGGTGAGCGCGCGCAGCCCCGTGCCCGGCAAGATCGGCCGGGTGCACGCGGTCGCGGCTCTTCCCAACGGCGAGACGGAGGCCGCCGCGGATCCGCGCCGGCGCGGCGCGGCGATCGTCGTCCGGGCGGCGCCCGGGCCGCCGTGACCACAATGCTTCGCCCGCTTTACCGGGAAGGAGGCGTGCTCCGACTGCTCGACCAGCGCCTCCTGCCCGCGCGCGAAGTGTGGCTCGAGCTCTCGACGGCACCGGAGATCGCGCTCGCGATCCGCGACATGGCCGTGCGCGGCGCGCCCGCGATTGGTGTGGCCGCCGCTTACGGCGCCGCCTTCTCGATGCGCAGCGGCCGCACGACTCCCCCCGCGGAGCGCTTCGCGACGGCCCGAAGGCTGCTCGCGGCAACACGCCCGACCGCGGTCAACCTTTTCGCGGCCCTCGACCGCCTCGCGCGCGGCTTCGAGCGCGTGCGGGACCGGCCTCCCGAGGCGATCGAGGCCGCGCTCGTGGCCGAGGCGGACGCTCTCACCGCCGAAGACCTCGAGGCCTGTCAGCGCATTGGGCTTCTCGGCGCGGCGCTCCTGCCGCGCAACGCGACCGTCCTCACGCACTGCAACGCGGGAGCCCTCGCAACGGCGGGCTACGGCACGGCGCTCGGCGTCATCCGCGGCGCCGTCGCATCGGGCCGGACCGTGCGGGTCCTGGCCGGGGAAACGCGGCCGTACCTGCAGGGCGCGCGGCTAACCGCGTGGGAGCTCTCGCGCGATGGGATTCCCGTCGAGCTCATCACGGACAGCATGGGAGGGTACTTTCTTTCGCGTGGAGACATTCAGGCCGTCATCGTCGGCGCCGATCGCATCGCCGCCAACGGCGACACCGCCAACAAGATCGGAACCTACTCGCTGGCGGTGCTCGCGAAGGAGAATGGCGTGCCCTTCTACGTGGCCGCCCCCACGACGACGATCGATCTGGCCTGCCCCGACGGGGCCGCGATCCCGATCGAGGAGCGCGACGCCGGCGAGGTACTCTCGTTCGCGGGGCAGCCGATCGCTCCGGCCGGAGTCGGGGGCCGCTACGTCGCCTTCGACGTCACGCCGGCGCGGTACATCACGGCGATCGTGACGGAGCAGCGGGTCTGCGAGGCGCCGTATGGAGTCAGCCTGCGGAGCGCGGTCGAAGCGGCGCGCGAGGTGTTCCCCCGGTGATCGTCCTCGGTCTCGAAACTTCCTGCGACGAGACCTCCGTGGCCCTCCTCGAGGAGGACGGATCGATTCGGTCCAATGTCATCGCCTCCCAGATGCGAACCCACGCACGGTACGGCGGCGTCGTGCCGGAGCTCGCGGCGCGCGCACACCTGGAGAACCTGCCGACGGTCTTCGAAGAGGCCCTGTCCCGCGCCGGAGCGTCGCTGTCCGACGTCGGCCTGTTCGCGGCCACGGCGGGGCCCGGGTTGATCGGGCCGCTGCTCGTGGGGCTCTCGGCGGCCAAGGCGCTCGCCTTTGCGCGCGGCATTCCGCTCATCCCGGTCAATCACCTCGAGGGGCACCTCTTCTCGGCGCACCTCGACGCGGCGGGAGTGCCGGCTCGCCCCGTCGCGTATCCGTTTCACGGCCTGGTCGTCTCGGGCGGCCACGCGGAGCTCGTTCGGGTCGAGCCGGGCCGGATCGTTCCGATCGCGCGCACCCGGGACGACGCGCCGGGCGAGGCCTTCGACAAGGTCGCGCGCCGCGCCGGACTCCCCTATCCCGGCGGTCCGCCGATCGACCGAATCGCCGCCCGCGGCGACGGAAGCCGCTACCCGCTCCCGATCGGGCGCCTGCGCGATGGCTCGCTCGATTTCTCCTTTTCGGGCGTGAAGACCGCCATGCTGCGAGAGTTCGAGCGGCGCGGCGTGGACGGCGCTCCCCTCGACCCGGAGGCGCTCGACTCCGACCTCATCGACCTCTTCGCCTCCTTCCAGAGGGCGATTGTCGCGGCGCTCCTGGAACGGGTCGAGGCGGTGCGGCGGCGCGAGGGGATCCGGCTCCTCGCGCTCTCGGGCGGCGTCGCCGCCAATTCCGAG
>JBGPCK010000027.1:0-31232 GCA_041481715.1 Thermoanaerobaculia bacterium
CTCGCGGCCGAGATCGTGCCGGTCAAGGACTTTGAAAAGGGGATCTACTTCGAAGGGTGCTTGCCGATCGAGGTCATGGCGGAGCGCGGCCCCGAGACCCTGCGCCACGGGCCGATGAAGCCGATGGGGCTGCCCGACCCGCGCACGGGAAAGCCGCCCTACGCGGTCGTCCAGCTGCGTCAGGACGATCTGGCCAGAGAGCACTACAACCTGGTCGGTTTCCAAACCAAGTTGAAAGTCCCGGAGCAGCAGCGCCTCTTCCGCAAGATCCCGGGCCTCGATGAGGCCGTCTTCGTGCGCTATGGGATGCTCCACCGCAACACCTACATCCACGCTCCCGCGCACCTGGATCGCTTCTGGCGGATGCGCCGGGAGCCGAGGCTCTTCTTCGCGGGACAGATCACCGGCGTCGAGGGATACGTCGAGAGCGCCGCGACGGGGCTCGCGGTGGGGCTCACGATCGCGCAGGTCCTCGAGGGGCGCGAGCCGCTGCCGATTCCGTACGCGACCGCCATCGGGTCGCTGGCGCGCCATTGCTCTCAGCGTTCTCCCTCGGAAAAGTTCGAGCCGATGAACGTGACCTTCGGCCTGATCGAGGACACCTCGCACTCGCCCATTCGCGACAAGGCAAAGCGCCGGCAAATGATGGTGGACCGGGCGCTCGGGTCGATTCGAGACTGGCGAGATGCGGTCGCGGCGCAAGCGGTGGCGGCGCGTTGATCCCTTTCTCGGAGATCGAAGCGGCCCGCCGGCGCATCGCCGGCGTGGCGCACCGCACGCCGGTCCTGACCTCCCGGCAGTTCGACGAGTCCGCGGGCGCCTCGGTCTTCTTCAAGGCCGAGAACCTCCAGCGCGCGGGCGCATTCAAGTTCCGCGGCGCCTACAACAAGGTCAAGGCCGAGCTCGAGCGGCGCCCCTTCCGCGAGGTCGTCGCATACTCCTCCGGCAACCACGCGCAGGCGGTGGCGCTGGTCTCGAAACTTCTGGGCCTCAAGGCGACGCTCGTGATGCCGAAGGACGCCCCGGCCGCCAAGCTCGCGGCCACCCGTGGCTACGGCGCCGAGGTGGTCCTCTACGACCGCTACACCGAGAAGCGCGATGAGATCGGGAAGAAGCTTCAGCGCGAGCGCGGCGCCGTCCTGGTCCCGCCCTTCGACGATCCGCTGGTGATGGCCGGACAGGGGACGGCCGCGGCGGAGCTACTCGAGGAGGTGCCGGATCTGGACGCGCTCCTCGTCCCGGTGTCGGGGGGAGGGCTGATCGCCGGCTGCGCCTCGGCGGCGAAGCACCTTCGCCCGTCGATCGAGGTCTTCGGCGTCGAGCCCGAGACGGCCGACGACACCGCGCAATCCTTTCGCAAGGGCGAACGCATCACGATCCCCGTGCCGAAGACGATTGCCGACGGCCTCCAGGTGCCCTGCCCGGGCGAGCTGACCTTTCCGATCATTCGGGAAACCGTGCGGGACATTCTGGTCGTATCCGATGAGGAGATGATCGAGACGCTCGTGTGGATGCTCGAGCGGATGAAGGTTCTGGTCGAGCCTTCCGGAGTCGTCGGGGCGGCCGCGCTGCGGCGCCACCGGGCGGCCTTCTCGGGCAAACGTGTCGGCGTGATTCTGTCGGGGGGCAACGTGGACCGCGACAAGCTCGCGAAGTATCTGGAACAGAGCGCGTGAGGGCCGAACGCGCCGTTCTTCTCGTTGCGGCGTTCGCGAGTCTTTCGGCTCGGGGTTTCGCGCACGACTTCTGGATCGAGCCCTCGACCTTTCGGCCGGCGCTCGGATCGGAGCTCGCCGTTTCGTTGCGCGTCGGTCAGGACTTTCGCGGCGACCCGGTCCCGCGCAATCCGAGCCTCATCCGGACCTTCGTCCTCGTCTCGGGCGCCGGCGAAAGGCCGGTCGACGGGCTCCCGGGGGCCGACCCGGCGGGACTGGTCAAGATCACCGATCCCGGAATCCTGTGGATCGGCTATCGCAGCGGCCGCAGCCCCGTCACGCTCGAAGCCGAGAAGTTTGAAAAGTATCTCTCCGACGAGGGACTCGACAAGATCGTGGAAGTCCGAAAATCGCGCGGCGAAAGCGGCAAGCCGGGTCGCGAGGTCTTTTCCCGCTCGGTCAAATCGATGCTCGTCGCCGGCGGGCCGGGCGCCGGCGCGGGCTTCGATCGTCCGCTCGGCTTGACGCTCGAGCTCGTGCCGGAGAAGAACCCGGCCGCCGTGGGGCCGGAGGGGAAGCTGCCGCTGCGCCTTCTGTACGAGAGCTGGCCGCTCGAAGGAGCCCTCATCGTCGCCATGAATCAGGCGGAGCCGGCGAAGAAGCTCACCGCGCGGACGGATGCCAGGGGCAAGGCGACGCTGCTGCTGCGAGAAAGGGGCGTCTGGCTCGTCAAGGCGGTTCACATGATCCCGGCTCCCGCCGGCGTGGACGCGGACTGGGAAAGCGTGTGGACCTCGCTGACGTTTGAAGTCCCCTAGCAGGTTGCTGAAAAAGGGTGTGGGGCGGCGTTGCGAGCGCGCCGCCGCAACCCGAAGGGAGGACGGCACTTTGCCGGCGCCGGCCCGATCCTTGAAGTTGCTCGGCTTCTTTCGCCTTCGGGCCGGCGCCGGATGCAAGGTGCCGGACGCGACGCCCGCATCCCTTTTTCAGCAGCCTGCTAGATTCGGAAATACACGGCCTGCCCACCGGCATTAATGATCTCTCGATGACCCGCCGCGCGCGAGCCTCGAACCTGGCGCTCCTGCTGGCGGTCTTGGCCGGCGCCTGCCGCCAGGCCGAGAAGCCTGCCGAAGGCCCTTCACGGAACGCGAAGCGATACGCCATATCGGGCATTGTCCGGGGCCTCGATGCGGCCAGTTCCGAAATCACTCTCGAGCACGGGCCCGTGCCGGGCCTCATGGAAGGGATGACCATGGCGTTTCCCGTCCACGCCGAGCCGGCCGTGCTCGCGCGTCTCTCCGTTGGCGACCGGATCGCGGCGACTCTCGTCATGGACGGCGGCGACTCTTGGTTGGAAGGGCTCACGGTCAATCCCCCTTCGTCCGCGCCGTCGTCGTCGCCGGAAAGGCCTTCTTCCGGCGTCATCACACCGCGCCCCAACCGGGGTGTGGCCGTCGGCGACGCCGTTCCGGACTTCACTCTCATCGATCAGACCGGCCGCGCGGTGCGCCTGTCGGGGTTCGCCGGCCAGCCGGTCGCGATCACGTTTCTCTACACGCGCTGTCCCGTTGCAACGGCCTGCCCGATGACGACGGCCAAGTTCTCGAAGCTCGACCTCATGCTCAAGGAAGAAGGCTTCGGGGAACTCCTGACGATCACCGTCGATCCGGAGCACGACACGCCCGCGGTCCTCGCCGACTACGCGAAGAGGGCCGGCGCCGACCCGAAGCGATGGAGGTTCCTGACGGGAGATCCGAAGGCCGTGGCCGACGTCGCCGAGCGGTTCGGCGTTCTCTACTATCCCGATCATGGCCAGGTCGTGCACTCGCAGGCGGTGGCGGTGGTCGACCCGCGGGGCAAGCTCACAAACGTCTATTACGGCGAGGACTGGCAGCCGGAGCACATTTTTCGAGACATGGAGAAAGCGAGGAAGGGATGAGGAAGAGTCGGATCCTCGGAGGGCTCGTCTTTGGTGTGATCGTGAGCCTTGGAGTCGGGCTGTATGCGGCCGAACCGCACCCGTCGGACACGTTCCTGCAGTATTGCGCCAGATGCCACGGTGAAGACGGGAAGGCGCAGACCCCCAAAGGAAAGCAGCTCAAAGCGCAGAACTTCACCGACGAAGAGTGGCAGCAGAAGAAGAGCGACAGCGATCTGATCAAGATCGTCACCGAAGGAGGCATGGACATGCCGACCTTCGGCAAGAAGCTGTCCCCGGAGCAGATCGAGAGCCTGGTGAAGAACGACGTGCGGGGGTTCGGGAAGAAGAAGTGACTTGCCGCGCGCCGAGCGGGATCCCGGACTCGATCGCGACGGTGGCGGTGCGGGGCGCGGTTCCATGAGTCTTGGCGAGCGGCCTCAGGCTCTGAATTGGAGTCGAACCTTTCGAGCTCGGGGCTCGGTCTCCTCTAGCCTTTTTCCCTCTTCCGGGCGATCAATTGGAAAGGCACCGGAAGGATGCTCCCACGGAGACGATGAGGCGCTGGAGTTCCGAGCGGATGAGCAATGGGCCCCTACGGTTCTTCCGCTGGGCGCTCGTTGTGTTTGCGGTGGCCCTCCTTTCGGCCTGCACGAAGAAGGAGCCGACGTCCACCGAGACCGCGAGCGAGGCACCTGCAGTCGCCGAGGAGACTGCGAGCGAGGCGCCTGCAGTCGCCGAAGAGACCGGGACCGCGGCGCCGAGGCCATTGCCAACACTTGGAGCGGAACACGCCCCTGAGCCCGCCGGATCGGCGGCGACCTCCGCTGAGCGTCCTGAGCAACCCGATCGTCTCCTACCCAAGCCCGCAGAAATGGCTCCTCCGACGATCCTTGCGGAAAAGATTCCGGGGTTGGGGTCGAGCGCGGTGGGCGTCGAGTCGTCCGCGGACGAGCTGAGGAGACGGTGGGAATCGCTTCCTGTGGGAGAGATCGCCTACGCTCCGCGCCGCGAGATGCGCCAGGGTGTCGAAACCACGGTCACCGCGCGGGTTTCGCGCACGAAGACCGGCATCACGGCGGGTCTGCCAGCGGACGAGGCCGGCTCGGTCAAGGTCGAGGAAGTCAAGGTCGGCGAGGTGATGACCGCTTCTCTCGATCACGACCCGGGCGATTTCCTGGTTGTGCCGCTCAGCACGGCCACCCAGGTCGTCACGGGCCCTTTCACCCAATGGCAATGGCGCGTCACACCGCTGCGCTCGGGCGAACGACACTTGAACCTCCGGCTGAGCGCGCGTTTGCAACTCCCCGACGGCTCCCGGGAGTTCAAGGACATTCCGGTGGAAGAGGCCGTCATCATCGTCCACGTAAACCCGGTTTATCTGGCTCAGCAATTCGTGGCGAGCAATTGGCAGTGGCTGATCGGAGGACCGGTCGGGCTCCTGGCTCTTCTGGGATGGCTCCGAAAACGGGGCGCGCCCGAGCGTCAATAGACCGGATCCTCCAGCGACACGCCGAAGAGCCCGAGGGCCGCTGCGGGAAGGGGTGCCCCGCGGTGCTCGCGGAGAAACTCCTCTTCCAGGATCGCGCAGAGCTTGAACCGGGCCCCGGGTAGCTTCTGGGCCGCCGGGTCGGACTCGAATTCGCGCGCGGTCTCCCAGAGGTCGCGCCCCGCCGCCACGACCACCTCGGCGTTCTTGAAGAGCCCTTGCAGCTCGACGTGTTGCGCGTAGTCGTGGATGCGGTAGGCGTCGTGCCGGATGCCGGCGCCGTCCTCGGCGGAGAGATCCGGTACCCGCGTGGTCGAGAGCGGGCCGGAAAGCGGCGCGCGCGTGACGAGCAGACACGGCTCGAAGTCGGCTCGCAGAGCCCTCCGCATCGCGAGGCGCTCCTCGCCGCCGCGGGGGTCGGGGCTCTCGGACGCGAGCCCCTCGATCGAGCGCGCCGCTTCGGTCCGGACGAGGCCCACGAGAAAAGAAACGACGAGCGGCTGCGGCTGCCGGGGGATCATCTGTCGGTAGATCCACAGGCCGGGTCGCCGTTCGTGCAGAAGGACTCCGGCCGCGAGCCAGCGTCCGAGCGTTGCCGCGGCCGCCGCGGCCCGGTCCTCCTCGCCCGGCGGCGGCAGCACGAGTCGGAGGATGTTCTCTTCGTCGGGGGGACCGGCCGGGCGGGAAGGGGAGGCGCTGCCGACGGGGGGAGCGATCAGCGCGGAGAGCCCGCGCTCGAAAATGACCCTTGGCGAGTAGCGCAGGGAGCGAAACGGCCGTAGTTCCACCGGAACGCATTGTAGGACGCGAGGCGGGGGTTACACTTTCGTCCGGTGGTCACGCTGCACCGCGCGATCGAAGGATTCGAGTCGTACCTCGCCGACGAGCGGCGCTTTTCTCCGCGCACCGTTCTGGCCTACCAGACGGACCTCGAGCGCTTCACGGATTTCTGGCAGCGCGAGTTCGGCGAAGAACCGGCGGTCCGGGCTCCCCTTGCGAAGGTGGATGCGCTCGCCGTCCGCTCCTACCTGGCGGCGCTGCACCGCGCCGGCCTGCAGAACCGCTCGATTGCCCGGCATCTCTCGACGCTGCGCTCCTTCTTTCGCTGGGCTTGCCGCGAAGGACACCTGGACAAGAACCCGGCCAAGGGGCTGCTTTCCCCGCGTGTGCCGCGCACGTTGCCGCGCGCACTGACGCTCGCCGACACGGAGAGCCTTCTCGCGCCATTCGAAGGGGATGCCGTCCCGGAGCGGGAGAGGGCGCTCTTCGAGCTGCTGTACGCCACGGGGCTGCGCGTCTCGGAGGCGGCCGGGCTGGATCTGGAGGACGTGGAGCTCTCCTCGCGCCTCTTGCGCGTCTTGGGCAAGGGCTCCAAGGAGCGCATCGTCCCGTTCGGAGAAGAAGCGAAGGAGGCGCTGCGCGCTTACCTTCCCCTGCGCGCGGCACTGCGGCAAGGTGCCAGCGGCGCGGCGGACGGCGGGGAGCCGCTCTTCGTCAACCGCCGCGGGGGCCGGCTCACGACCCGGTCCATGGCGCGGATGCTCAAGCGGCGACTCGCGGCGGCGGGCCTGCCGCAGGACATCTCGCCGCACGCGTTGCGCCACACCTTTGCGACGCACTTGCTCCAGGCGGGCGCCGACCTGCGTTCGATCCAGGAGCTGCTCGGCCACGCCTCGCTTTCGACGACACAGAAGTACACGCATCTGGACGCGGCGCGCCTGGCCGAGGTGTACCGCAACGCGCACCCCAAGGCGTGAGGCTCGCGTGAAGCGGGCGGTTCTCCCGTTGCTTCTCCTGGCTCTGCGCGGACGTATCGCAGCGGTCGAGCCTCCGGCGCTGCCGCCCGTGCTCTCCGAGGTCGACCGGATCGTCCGCAACGAATTTTGGGACGCAAAGTCGATCGACGCCGACTGGGACTCGGCCGTTCGGCGCGCCGCCGAGGAGCTCTCCAAGGCTCGGACAGCGCCGGAGCGCGACGCGGTCTTCGATCGGCTGCTTGCGACACTCTCGGACTCCCACACGTTCCGGATGCCGCCCGGGTTTCCGGAACGGCGCTTGGCGACGGCGGGGCTGCGCATCGGCCGCGACGGCGACGGATACGCGGTCAAAGGGGTGCTGCCGGGACACGCGGCCGAGGGCGCGGGAATCCGGATCGGCGATCGCGTGGTCTCCGTCGGCGGCCGCCGCTACGGCTCGGAGCGGGTGAATTTCCGGGACCTCTTCTTCGTCTTCGAGGGGCCGGCCGGGTCCTCGGTCGAGGTGACCTGGAAGCCGGAAGCCGCCTCCGTCGAGAAGACGGCCCTCCTGAAGCGCGATTTGGAGGAGCCGGGGGACACCCTCGTCTGGAGAAGCGCGCGCGTGATCGAGCGGGACGGGAAGAAGTACGGCTACATGAGGCTCTGGGGTCTGAGCGCCGAGACGGCCCTCACGGTGGTGGATCTGCTGCTCGACCGCGAAGAGACCTCGCGCGCCAAGCCGGAGCTGAAAGACTGGGCATCGATCGAAGGAGCCCTTCTCGACGTCCGGGGCAACAGCGGCGGGTACGATCCCAACATCCTGACGACGTTTCTGCGGGGGCAGTGGAGCGCGGGCGACTATCAGGTCTCGACGCGCGAAGGAAAGCGGATCGTGCCCCCCGAGTACCGCAAGCTTCCGGTGGCTCTGCTCGTGAACTCCGGGACCGCGAGCGCGGGGGAGGCGCTGGCCTTGAAGTTTCGGACCCACGCCATCGGGCCGATTGTCGGCGAGGAGACGGCCGGGATGCTCTCCGGCGGCGCCGCGGCACAGAAGCTCTCCGACGGCTCGACCCTGTTTCTCTCCCGCCGCGCCATCCGGGATCTCGAGGGAAGGTCGTTCGAGGGACAGGGCGTGCCCCCGGACGTCGCGGTTGCCGACCGGCCGGGTCGGAAGGGTGAGGAAGATCTCGTTGTCGAAGCGGGAATCAAGGCCGTGAGGAACGCTGTGCCGCGATAGTCGCCTGGGATAATCTCTCCTCGATGACCGACAAGCTGCAGTGGCGCCACACCACCGTCATCTGCGTCCGACACAATGGTCGCGTGGCGATGGCCTCCGACGGACAGGTCACGCTCGGCACGACCGTCATGAAGCAAACCGCGGCGAAGATCCGGAGGCTGAAGGGAGGCGAAGTCATCGCGGGCTTTGCCGGCTCTTCGGCCGACGCCTTCGCGCTTTTCTCGCGCTTCGAGGCGAAGCTCGAGGAGTTCCGGGGCAACCTCGAGCGCTCGGCGATCGAGCTCGCCAAGGACTGGCGCACCGACAAGATGCTCCGGCAGCTCGAAGCGCTGCTGATCGTCGCGGACAAGACCACGTCGCTCCTGATTTCGGGAACCGGAGATCTCATCTCGCCCGAAGAAGGAACGCTCGCGGTCGGCTCGGGAGGGCCCTACGCGCTCGCGGCCGCCCGCGCCCTGCTCAAGCACCGGCCCGACATGAACGCGGCCGACATCGCGCGGGAGGCGCTCCTGATGGCGTCGGCGATCGACATCTACACGAACGATCGCATTACGCTCGAAGAGATATGAGGGAGATGGCGTCGGTGATCGGTTTACGTGTTGTCCGTTGCGAAAACTGATTACTATTCCCATATGGTCTTTCTGATGCCGGGGGAGAAGGCCGCGGAGGAGGCCCGCAAGGCCCCCGCCGCTCTCACGCCGCGCGAAATCGTCGCGGAGCTCGACAAGTTCATCGTCGGCCAGCGGAAGGCCAAGAAGGCCGTCGCGGTGGCCTTGCGCAACCGCTGGCGCCGCCAGCAGCTCGAGGCCGAAATGGCCCGCGAGATCCTGCCGAAGAACATCCTCATGATCGGGCCGACGGGTGTGGGCAAGACGGAGATCGCGCGGCGTCTCGCGCGCCTGGCGGGAGCGCCTTTCCTCAAGGTCGAAGCTTCAAAGTTCACCGAGGTCGGATACGTCGGCCGCGACGTCGAGTCGATCGTGCGCGACCTGACCGAGGTCGCCGTGCAGATGGTCCGCGACGAAAAGACGCTCGAGATCCGCGACCGGGCCCGGTCGCGCACCGAGCAGCGGCTGCTCGAGCTGCTGCTTCCGGCGCTGCCCGACCGGGACGCCGAGGAAACGCGCGCGAAGCTGCGGGCGATGCTCCGCGAGGGCAAGCTCGAGGATCGGATGGTCGAGGTCGAGGTCGCGGACAAGACGTTTCCCTCCTTCGAGATCGTCACGAACCAGGGCGTCGAGGAGATGGACATCAACGTCAAGGAGATGCTGCCCGGCCTCTTCGGCGGCAAGAAGAAGCGGCGCAAGACCTCCGTCGCCGAAGCGCGCGAGATTCTGCAGGCGGAAGAGGAAGGGCGGCTGGTCGACCCCGGCCAGGTGGCCCGGGAAGCCGTCGAGCGGGCGCAGTCCTCGGGGATCGTCTTCCTGGATGAGATCGACAAGGTGGCGGGGCGCGAGTCGGGGCGCGGGCCCGACGTCTCGCGCGAAGGCGTCCAGCGGGATCTGCTGCCGATCGTGGAAGGCACGTCGGTCAACACCAAGTACGGGTTCGTCAAGACCGACCACGTGCTCTTCATCGCGGCCGGCGCCTTTCACGTCTCCAAGCCCTCGGACCTGATTCCGGAGCTGCAGGGCCGCTTCCCGATCCGGGTGGAGCTCGACTCGCTCACCGAGGAGGACTTCGTCCGCATCCTCACGGAGCCGGAGAACGCGCTGCTCAAGCAATACCGGGCGCTGCTCGGTGCGGAAGAGGTGGACCTGTCCTTTTCCGAGGAGGCGATCCGCGAGATCGCGCGTGACGCCGAGCGCGTCAACCGGGCGTTGGAGAACATCGGAGCGCGGCGCCTCCACACGATCATGGAGCGGCTGCTCGAAGAGATCTCCTTCGCGGGGCCGGAGAACGCCGGCCGGAGGATCGCCATCGAGGTCGAGGACGTGCGCTCGGCGCTGTCGGACCTCGTGAAGGACCAGGATCTGTCGCGCTACGTCCTGTGAGGCGGGCGCTTCCCCCGGCGATTCTTTTCCTCCTCCTCGTTCTTCCGGCGTGCGGCAAGAAGGGGGACCCGGCGCCGCCCCTGCCGCGGGGGCCGCGCGCGGTCTCGGATCTTTCGATCGAGCAGGAAGGGGGGGAGGCCGTCCTGACCTTCTCCTACCCCGACCGATTGCTCACCGGAGCGCCGTTGACGGATCTCGCCTCAATCGACGTGTACCGCGTCGTCGGCGCGTCGACGGCCCTGACGGCCCCGAAGGCCGCCGGCGCGCCCAAGGGGCCGCGGACGGACGAGGCCCCGGTCGCCGCCGCGAGACGGATCGCGCAGGCCGCCCGCCTGGCCGAGGAGGCGTTCTACCGGGATGCGAAGCCGGCGGCGAGGCTCGAGGCGGCATCGCTCGGGGAGTATTCGCGGGGAGCGAGCGTGATCTATCGGGATCCGCTCTTGCCGCTCTTGGCCGGGGGAAAGGCTCCGCCGCTGGCCTATGCCGTCGTGTCGGTCCGTCGGAACGGAGAGAAGAGTCCCTTGTCGAACATCGTGACCGTCGCTCCGGAGGTGCCTCCCGACGCGCCGGTGATCGGGGAGCTCGCTCCCGAGGAGGGCCGGATCTGCATCGAGTGGACGGCGCCCGAAAAGGACCTGCTCGGCCGGCCCGCCGCTGTCGGAGGCTATTTCGTTTACCGGCGCGCGCTGCCGCAGGAGGAGTACACGGCGCCCTTGAATCCGAGTCCGATCGCGGGCACTTCCTACGTCGATGCCGCGGTGGGCTATGGGGCGTCTTACCTCTACACGGTGCGAGCCACGCCGCCGGGAAAGCCCCGGATCGAGGGGCCGCCCGCCGAGGAGGCCGGCATCCTCTACCGCGACGTGTATCCGCCTCGGGATCCCTCCCGCCTGGACGCGCTCTCGGAGGCGAACCTCGTGCGCCTCGTCTGGGACCCCGTCGCGGCGGCGGACGTCGTCGGCTATCTCGTTTTTCGCGCCGAGGGCGAAGGCGCGCCCGTGCGGTTGACGGAAAAGCCCGTCGCCGACACCTTCTTCACCGACCCGACGATTCCGGCAGGCAAACGCTACCGGTACACCGTCCGCGCGGTGGACGCGGCGGGCAACGTCGGTCCGCCGTCACCCGAGGCCGTCGCCGAGCCGTTCTAAATCCCGTGGCTCCGCGGGGCGGACCAACCCGCCTCTACTGCTTGGTCATGTTGAACGCGCTGCACCCCTTCAAGGCGCCGACCTTCGCGCAGAGCTTGTACAAGCCCGCGGGGATTTTGTTGGCCGGTATCTTGACCTGGACGGACTGGTTGTCTCCGAACATGCAGGTGATGACGTAGACGTTCGAGCCTGCCTCGAATGTAACGGTGATCGAGCTGCAGCCGGCCAGGTTCGAGCCGAAGAAGTCGAAGATGACGTTGTCCGAGACCGTATTGCCGGGAGCGTCCGTCGACGTGATCACCGGCGCGCCCGGTGGAGGAGTCGGAGTCGTGGTCGCGGTCGTCGTCGGAGTGACCGAGGGCGTCACCGTGGGTATCGGTGTCGGCGTGGATGTGGTCGTCGGAGTCGTGGTCGCGGTTGTCGTGGGCGTCGTCGTCTCGGTGACGGTGGCGGTTGTCGTGGGCGTCGTCGTCTCGGTGACCGTCGCGGTTGTCGTGGGCGTTGTCGTCACGGTGACCGTCGGGGTCTCCGTGGGAACAGGGGTCGGTGTCGTGGAACCGTCCACCGTGAAAACCAAAGGCGGCGTGCTGACCACCCTGCCAAAGGGGGTCATGACTTCGATCGTTCCGGTCTCCGCTCCCAACGGAACCTGTGTCCAGATCGAGGTCGGGCTCTGTTCGAGGATCGGCGCCATGACATGCTTGAAAAAATTCACGCGGGTGCCGGGAAACTGAAAGTTCGTGCCGGTCAACGTGACCGGCGTGCCGACGACTCCGTGATTCGGACTGAAGCCCGTGAAGGTTGGCACGAAGGGGCCCACGCCCGGCTGCACGGTGAACTGGGGGCCCAGGGCGACGTAGTGGTCGATGTCGAGGCCGACGCGAAGCGTAAGAGGGCTGGTGACCGTGAAACCCTTCGGCTTCTTCACGAGAACCTGAACGTTGTCGTCGCCGCTGACCGAATCGTGGCCGGCGTACTGCATCTCGAGTCGGAGCCCCTCGTACTTGAACGGGACGGTCGTGCCGGGATCCTGGAAGAACGGCACGATTCGTTTGCCGAGCAGATTCTTTCCCACGTAGATGAACTGCGTTCCATAGGGGCCCTCCGTAGGGAGGGTGTGGTCGATGATCGGCTCGTTGATCTGGCCAGGGGCACGGAGAGGATCGAAACCGGCAAGGTCGAAGCCGCCGCGGCTGCTGTAGGGTTCCTTGAAGAAAATCTTGGAGAGGCCCTGCAGACGCCACTTGACGTCCAGCGCGTACTGGTCGTCGGTCATGCTCGTGCGAAAGTTCCAGATGTGCCCGTCGAGGGAAGTGGCGTCCACCTGCTTGACAAAGACCTCGGCGTTGTTCCTCTGAAACGTGAAGGCCGGCGTGCTGTAACTTCCAAATGTCTGACTGTTCGCAAACGCCGTGCCTGTCGTGAACCGGCCCGACCGCGGGTCCTTTACGGTCAAGTGGATGTCATAGAAGTCACCGGGAAGCCCAGTACTATTGAGCGTCAGGGTGTCCTCGGGCGAGACGGAGAGGCTACCGGAATAGAGTTTGTGCAGGAAGGGATCGGTCACCGTCCAGTTGAAGGTCCCTGAATTCTGATACACCGTCTGCGCGTTTGGCTGGGTCGAGGTCTGGCCATTCCCGAAAGTAGTGAGAATCTCTTGATAGCTGCGCCCGTTGGTCGGTATGGTCTCGAGGTAACGGAACGTAACTATCTGCCCAACCACCGGATTGTTGGGCTCGATTCGAAGACCGACCTCTAAGGAGGGCGATTCCGGGCTTCTCGTCTGGTTCGGGTATAGCGGTACGGTGAACGCCTGGCGGAACCCGTTGGCAAAGGGGGTTTCTGCCGTCGTCACGCTGGCATCGCCGCTGAAGGCCGAGGTGTCGTAGCCGCCTTCAGTGCTGCCGGCCTCCTTGAAGTAGCTCTGGGTTCGGCCGGTCGCGACCTCCGTAACCGTGACCGTGTACTCGAAGTCCGTCAATCCTCCGTAGAAGACCCAGAAGTGTCCGTTGACCGTTGTGCCGTCGATGATCTTGACGCTGACCTCGGGATTGCCGGGGTTGAAAGTCAGGGCCGGAATGCTGAAGTAGCCGAAGAAGTCGGTCTGGGGCAAGGCGAAGCCGGCACCGGTGTTTCCGGTGCGCTGGTCGCGGGCCGCAAGCGTCACGGCGAAGGGGTGAGCGGCGAGAAGCCGCAGCGAGTCGCTCTCACTGACGAAGACGTCTTCGATTTTCTGGCTCGAGCCGCTGCCGTTGGAGGCTTTGAGCGTGACGATGTAGGGCCCCGGCGCCGCGTAAACGTGAACCGGGTTCTGAAGGTCCGAGGTCTGGCTGTCGCCGAAGTTCCAGGCCCACGCGGTTGGCGATCCGGCCGAGCTGTCGAAAAAGCCAACCTCCTGGCCGACGGAGGGACTGGGAGGGCCGACGGCAAAGTCCGCCGAGGGCGCGGTCGACTCGGAGGCGAGCAGAAACACGAGGACCGGAAGGGCAACGACAACCGGATGCTTGAAGAAGCTGGGTACCTTCATGTGGTCACCTCGTTGGCTACCACCGGGACTCCGTCTTCATGATCGCGGGAGCGCTGCAACCGGACCGGCCGCGCTTCGTGCCGCGGATCCTATCGCCGTCCGGATCTCAAGTCGTGAGACTTGTGACGAGTCTTTAGGTTCCCGACTTCCGCCAGGGCAAAGGTCCATTCCGGGCCGGTCCTGGCCGTAAGAACCGTGATTTGAACGTGTTGCGCGGTGCCCGATCGGCGATGGTCCGAGCCTTCCGGACCTCGGCCGCGCCCCCGACTAGACTTCCCGCGTGGTGCTTCCGAACCGTTTCGTCAAGATGACCGGCGGCGGCAACGACTTCCTCGTCTTCGAGGCGGACGGGCGCGCGTTGACCGAGATGGACCGCAAGAGGTTGTCGCTCGCGTGCCGCCGCGGGCTTTCGGTCGGCGCGGACGGGGCGCTGTTTCTCTCCGGCGCCCGCGGCCCGTGCATCCGTCTCGATTACTTCAACGCCGACGGCGGCCTCGCCTCCTTCTGCGCCAACGGCACGCGCTGTGCGGCGCGTTACGCGGTCCGGCACGGGCTCGTCGCGGGAGATCCCGTGCTCGAGACCGGCTGGGCCGAGATCCCCGCGCGCGTCGAGGATCGGTGCGTGACGCTCCGCCTCCCGCCGCTGCCCGCTCCCGATGCGCAGGTTCGCGTTTGGGGCGACGGCCTGCCGTCCGCCGGAACGCCGATGCGCGTGGGCGTGCCGCATCTGGTCGTCTTCGTGGAGGGCGACCTCGCGGCGCTCCCGATCGAGCGCCTGGGGCCTCCACTGCGACGCCATCCGGACCTGCCCGAAGGCGCCAACGTCAACTTCGTCAAGATCCTCGAGGGCGGCCGCCTCGCCGTGCGCACCTTCGAACGTGGCGTTGAGGGCGAGACGCTCGCCTGCGGCTCGGGCGTCGTCGCGTCGGCCGTGGTCGCGGCGAGGCAGCGCCGAGTCACGCCCCCCATTACCTGCCAGACGAAGAGCGGCGTCTCCTTCACCGTGGATTTCACCCCGGCCGGCGGGGAGATCCGCGACGCGACACTCTCCGGCGATGCGCGCGAGGTCTTCGTCGGGGAGCTCTCCGAGGAGGCCTGGCAGTCGTGAGGCGGATTCCCTTCGGCTCGCCGGAAGCTCCGCCGCTTCCTTCCAAGATCGTCTGCGTGGGACGCAACTATCGCGAGCACGCCGCCGAGCTCGGAAACGTGGCGCCGGAGGAGGAGCCGCTGCTGTTTCTCAAGGCTCCCTCGGCGCTCGTTACCGGCGGCGGGGATATTCGAATCCCTCCGGAGTCCCAGCGCATCGACTACGAAGGGGAGCTCGCTCTCGTGATCGGGAAGCGGGTCAAGAACTGGCAGCAGGAGTCCTGGCTCGAGGCGCTGGCCGGCGTCTGCTGTGCCAACGACGTGACGGCGAGGGACCTCCAGAAGAAGGACGGCCAGTTCGCGCGCTCCAAGTCCTTCGACACCTTCTGCCCGGTGGGCCCGGAGATCGTCACCGGGCTCGATCCGTCGGACCTCGCGATCGAGACGCGCGTCAACGGCGCCGTGAAACAGTGCTCCCGAACCTCGCGAGTGGTCTTCTCGCCGGCGTTCCTCGTTGGTTACGTCTCCCGCATGATGACGCTGTTGCCGGGCGACCTCATCCTGACGGGCACGCCCGCGGGTATCGGGCCGCTGTCGCCGGGCGACGTCGTCGAGGTCGAGATCGAAGGAGTCGGGGTGTTGCGAAACGCAGTGGCGCGATGAGCTCAACCCATCACAGCATTTCGAGCAGCTTCTCCGGAAGCCCCCCGAACGCGCCCGAGGACATCAGAAGCAGAACGTCGCCCGGCCTCGTCTCGCGCCGCAGATAGTCCGGAATCTCCTCGAGCTTCTCCGGAGCGAAGGCCGGCTTGCCGGCGTGCCGAAAGCCTTCGGTGAGACTCTCGCGGTCGATCCGCCCCTCCGGGGGGAGCCGGCTCGCGTGGAAGACCGGTCCGATCACGAGGCCGCCGGCCCCGGAGAAGGCCTCCGCATACTCCTCCTGGAAGATCTTGCGGCCTGCGGTGTTCGAGCGCGGCTCGAAGAGCGCCCAGATCCGCCGGCCGGGCCAGCGCGCGTGCGCCGCCTCGAGGGTTCCTTTCACGGCGGTCGGATGGTGGGCGAAATCGTCGACGACGAGGATCCCGCCCTTCTCTCCTTTGACCTCGAGCCGTCGGCGCACGCCGGCAAAGCGCGGGAGCGCGCGTGCAATCTCCGCGGGCGAGAGGCCGAGGCCGCGCGTCAGCGCGATCGCCCCGAGAGCGTTGCGCACGTTGTGATAGCCCAGCAGCGGCGATCGCATCCGCGCCGTCGGCGTTCCGGCCTCGATCAGCGTGAAGTCGGTCCCCCCGGGATGAAACGTGATGTCGGCCGCGGCGAAATCGGCGGAGAGGTCCTCCGTGGAGACGAGGACGCGACGGGCGGCGATGCCCGCGGTCACCTCGAGCGTCCGCGGATCGTCGCGGTTGACGACGACGACGCCCTCGGGAGGAACGATCTCGGCGACCTTCCGGAATGCCTCGAGGATCGACGCGAGGTCTGGATAGAGGTCGGCGTGGTCGTACTCGATGTTGCCGATGAAGAGGTGCCTCGGCTCGTAGTGGAGGAACTTCGGCCCGCGGTCGAAGAACGCGGCGTTGTACTCGTCTCCCTCCAGGACGAAGTGAGGCCCGGCGCCGCGGCGGTAGCCCCGGCCGAGGTTGCGCATCTGACCGCCCACGAGGAACCCGGGATCCCTTCCCGTGTCGAGCAGCAGCCAGGCCGTCAGGGCCGAGGTCGTGGTCTTGCCATGTGTCCCCGTGATGACGACGGAAATCTTGCCGGGCAAGAGGTACTGGCGGATCGTCTGTGGCAGGGAGAGGACGGGAAGCCCCCGCCGCGCGGCCTCGGCCGCCTCCGCGTTGTCGCGCGTGGCTGCGTTGCCGACGATCACGGCGTCGCAGTCAGCCGGGATGTGATCGGGGGAAAAGCCCCTGGATACGGTGATTTGGAGCGATTCGAGAAGCGTCGACATCGGCGGATAGAAGTCGAGGTCGCTGCCCGTAACGTGGTGTCCCGCTTCCGCGAGGAGAGCGGCCAGGGGGACCATCGCCGTTCCGCCGATCCGGACCATGTGAAAGCGTTTTGGAACGAGTAACTCCGAAATCATTGGTGTTTCGAGCTTTTTGTGGAAATATCCGCGGCCCCGCGTCAGTTTCAGCCGTCGGTGTAACTGTAAGACAGGAGAGGAGTCGGAAGATGCGTCAGACTGGAAAATCTGCCGTCCTGGCACTGGCGGCCCTTCTCGCCGGAGCGGCGTTTGCCTTCGCTCAGGACAAGGCCCCGGCGCCCGCGGCCAAGTCGCAAGAGAAACCGGCGTCCGCAGCGGCCCCGTCCAAAGCCAATGCCGTCGCCGGGCCCAAGATCGAAGTGATCCCGGAGACCAAAGACGCCGGAACCGTCGCCAAGGGGCAAATGATCGAGTCGACGTTCATCGTCAAGAACAACGGAGCCTCGGACCTGATCATCTCCGACGCCCGGCCCGGATGCGGCTGCACGGTCGCCTCCTTCGACAAGGTCGTCAAGCCCGGCGCCGAAGGGAAGGTCATCTCTTCCGTAGACACGAAGAACTTTTCAGGGCCGATCTCGAAGTCGGTGCTCCTGATCTCCAACGATCCCGACCGCCCGCAGCTGAACCTCTTCATCAAGGCGATCGTCAAGCCGTTCGTCGATGTGATGCCGACGGGGTACCTGCGTTTCTCGGTGGTCAAGGGGGACAGCGCGTCCCAGGACGTCGTGTTGGTTTCCGAAGAGAAGACCTTCAAGCCGACAGTCTCAGAGATGGCCCAGCCGTACGTGAAAGCGGAGTTGCTCCCGGCGGGGGAGAAGGACAAGATCGCCGGACGCTCGGGCGATCAGTACAAGCTTCACGTCTCGGTCACCGGCGATGCTCCAGAAGGCTTGCTCAACGCCCCGCTGCGCATCGCGACCGGCGTGCCGCAGCAGCCGACCGTCGAGATCCCGGTGTCCGGATATATCCGCTCCCGGGTGTCGGTGACGCCGGCGATGGTCAACTTCGGCAACTTCACCGCCGGCAAGGACTCCATCACCCGCAACATCATCGTCACGAATAACAAGCCGAACCAGCCGATCAGGGTCACCAAGGCCGAGGTCAGCGTGCCCGGTTTTCAGACCGACGTCGTCCCTACCCAGGAGGGGGTCTCCTACACGGTCGTCGTCAAGGCGAGTGACAAGCTCAAGAAGGGCGCGATCGAGGGCACCGTCAAGCTCTACACGACCGACAAGGAAAAGGCGATCATCGAGCTGCCGCTCAAAGGCGAGGTTCTGTAGAAACTCCACAGTCGGCAGAAACGAGGACGCCCCGGGCAGCCGGGGCGTTTCTTTTTTGGGCGGTCCGAGGAGGATGCCGTCGGGGCCCGAGTCAGAGTCGCGTCACCTTCTTCAGCAGGTCCCCCTCCCAAAGGTACCGAAGCCTCTTCCTTCCCTTCGCCGCTCTCTTCTGCAGCGCGTAGCCGTAGAGCATCGGCAGCGCCACGGAGGTCTCGATGAACGCCATCGCGTGGGTGGCCTTCTTCGAAACCTTCCCCCAGGAGGTGGCCTCGGACAGCGTCGAGCCGCCCAGGCCCCCCCAGTGCGGCGCGTCGGTCGTGATCTGGAGGGCGTACTTGTGGCCGCCGGTGTCGATGCCGAAGATGTAGGACATCACGATCGAGTCGTTGATGTAGTTCTTGGGCACGCCACCGGAGATGTAGAGGGCCGCGGTCGCGGGGCTCTTGACGACGATCTGGGTCAGTTCGTAGTTGTCGCGGATCGAGGAGATCTGAAAGGGCTCCTTCCCGTTCGACCGGAAGCGGTGGTAGTGCTCGGTGAGGCCGATGCCGATCGAGGAGTCGTTCAAGGCCGGGACGAAAAGGGGAACGCCGTTGCGGGCGCAGGCTCCGAGGATCGAGCCCCTGTCCCGTTTGGCCGCCTGCGCGAGCCGGGCGAGGAACGCGCGGGAAGAGAGGCTGGCCGGGGCGAGCGTGTCGGCAAAGCGCGAGACCGCCAGGTCCGTCTGCCAGTATTTCTCCTCATCGATGAACGTGTCGTAGAGGCGGTCGATGTAGAGGTCCCGGAGCTCCTTGTCGTCGGCGTTGGCGTCGCCGTGGTAGTGGCGGCCGCCGCGCACCTGGTAGAAGTCCTGAGAGACGATCGCGCCAGTCGACACGACCACGTCCACCATGTTCTTTTCGATCAGGTCCACGATCACCTGCCGCATGCCGGCGGCGATGAGCGATCCCGCCAGCCCCAGGAAAATTGTCGGCCGCTGCCGGTCTCGCAACATGGCCTCGAAGACCGCGGCGCACTTGCCCAGTGCCCGCGCCTGGAAGGACGCCTCGCGGTAGGCGTCGAGAAGCTGCGAGACCGTAGTCCCGCGCTCGACCCTTACGGGCGTCGTCGGCTTGCCGAGGAGCGCTTTCTTGCGGCGCCGGTCGACGCCTTTCGCGGCTTCGTGGACGTACTCGCGGGCGGTGGAGGGGTGGCTTTTCGATCCCATCGGCGAGGTCCTCCCGTGAGAATCCGGAACGCGGCCATCGCGGCGGCATAGCCGGAGTCGATGTTCACCGCCGTGACGCCGTTGGCGCACGAGTTGACGGCGGAGAGAAGCGAGGCGAGCCCCCCGAAAGCGGCGCCGTAGCCGCGCGAGGTCGGGACCGCGATCAGCGGCCGTCCCACGAGGCCCCCGATGACCGAGAAGAGCGACGCCTCCATGCCGGCGACCGCGAGGACGACGTCCGCCCGCTCGATCTCCTCGAGCCGCGACAGCAGGCGGAGCAGCCCCGCCACGCCGACGTCCGGGACGAGCGCCGAGGAGACGCCGAGGTAGTCGAGCGTGCGCCGCGCCTCTTCGGCAACGACGATGTCCATCGTGCCCGCCGTCACGATCGCGACGAGCCCCTCGACCCGCGGCATGGGCTTGCCGACGTGAAGCGCGAGTGTCGCCGAGCGCGGGTCGTAGTCCGCGCGGCCCGGCAGCGGCAGGACGGCGAGCTCTTCCCATCGATCCGAAGGCAGCCGCGTGACGAGCACGTCGTGCGCGCGGGCGAGCTGGCGGCAGATCTCCACCACCTGCTCGGGAGTTTTGCCCTCGGCGAGCACAATCTCGGGAAATCCCACGCGGCGCAGCCGGTCGAAATCGAGCGTGTAGTCCGCGCCCTGCATGGCGCGGATCATATTCCCGACTCGCGGGTTGGCCCTTGAAACCCGGACACGGCCGCGCTATGTTCGTCCGTCTTCGACGTTCTTTGAGTCGTCCGGCCAAGGGAAGCGGGTGAAAATCCCGCGCGGCCCCCGCCACTGTCACCGGGGACGCCCCGGGCAGCAACCACTGAACGCGCCCGATCGGAAACGGTCACGCGTTTGGGAAGGAGCCCGGCGGCGGAGGATCCGGAAGCCAGGAGACCTGCCGGACGAACACGCTCTCGGTCGGGGCACCGGAAGGGGCGCGCCTACGAATTCCCGCGGGCGCGGGATCTTTTCGATCCTCCCGAGATCTCGTCTCGTCGAACGGGAGGTTCGAATGACGACCACGGTTCTGCTCATCCTCTTTGGCGCCCTCTCTCGGCTTCTTCCCCATCCCCCGAACGCCGTCGCTCTGGGTGCCCTCGCCCTCTACTCGGGCGCGAGGCTGCCGCGCCGTCTCGCGCTCCTGGTTCCGGTTGCCGCCATGGCGCTGTCCGACTTCTTCCTCGACTTCGGAACCGGCCGCACGGCCGTCACGCTCGTTCGGGTCGTCGACTATGCGGTGTTTCTCGGGATCGTGGTGCTCGGCGGCGCGTTCGCGAAGACGGCGCGTCCCCGCGGACTGGCCGGCCTCGCGATCTGCGGCTCGCTCGCTTTCTTTGTGGCCAGCAACTCGGCCGAATGGCTTTCGGACAGCCTTTACCCGAAGACCGCGGGCGGTTGGCTGCTCTGCCTCGCCGCCGCCGTCCCGTTCCTCTGGAATACCCTGGCGGCCGACCTCGCCGGGACGGCGGTTCTCTTCGGCCTCGACGCGCTCGTTTCGCGCCGGACGGCGTGGCGCTTGGCGGCCGGAGTCGGGTTAGCCCTCCTCGTCGAGCCCGACGCCTCCGCCCAGCCGCTTCCGCAGGTTGCCGAAGACGTCGTCGTGACGGCGACGCTCCATCCGGAGGACGAAAAAGACCTGGGCTCGGCCACCACCGTGATCACGCGCCGGGAGATCGAGATGAGCGAGAAGGCCTCGGTCCTCGAGCTCCTTCGCTCCGTGCCGGGGCTCGACGTGGTCCAAAGCGGCACACCCGGCTCGGTGACGTCGCTCTTCACGCGCGGGACGAACTCGACGCAGACCCTCGTTCTCGTGGACGGCGTGAGGATGAACTCCCCGTACTTCGCGGGTTACGACTGGTCCGCCATGACGACGGAGAACATCGAGCGCATCGAGATCGTCCGTGGACCGTTCTCCGCGCTCTACGGCTCGGACGCGATCGGTGGCGTGGTACAGATCTTCACGCGGCCGGCCTCCGGCGGCGTCTCGGGACGGTTCACCGGAGAGGCGGGCAACGAGGGCCAGGGTACGGGCTCCGGATTCGTCTCCGTCGGGGAGGGCCCATTCTCGGCGTCGGCGAGCTACCGGTATGACGCCTTCAACGGCGAGCGCGCGAACTCCGACTGGAGGGAACGCAACGGTTCCTGGTCGCTCGAGGCGAGGCTCTCCGAGAAGAGCCGGGTGGGTCTTGAGGGCTCGATCCTCGACGGGGAGGTCGGCAATCCCGGGCCCGTCGGCGCCGAGGACCCGACGGCCCGCGGTTTCTTTCACGAGGAGCGTTTCGCGGTGCCGGGACACTTTGCGCTTTCGGAAGCGAATCAGCTCGACGTCTTGCTCGCAGAGGTGCGCTCGAAGCCGGCCTTCAGCGACCCATTTGGCGGTTTCTCCACCCAGACGGACGCAGAGACCCTGCAGGCGCGCGTGTCGGACACGGAGCGGATCGGGGCGCACTCGGTTACGGCGTTCGCGACCTGGGAACGCTGGACGGTGGACGACGCGAGCAACTTCGGCACGAACCTCGACGGGCAGCGCACAACCCTCTGGGGCCTGGGAGCGCAGGACACGGTGACCCTGGGCGCCTTTTCGGCGACCTTGGGGGTGCGCTTGGACCACCATTCCACCTTCGGCAACCACTGGAGCCCCCGCGCGACGATCTCCTGGCTCTCGCCCGACGCGCTCTGGAAATTGCGCGCCTCCGGAGGCAGCGGTTTTCGTGCGCCGACGATCGGCGAGCTCTACTACCCCTTCTCCGGCAATCCGGACTTGAAGCCCGAGAGTTCCGTCTCGTGGGAGATCGGGGTCGAGCGCTACGTCGGAAGCGGGCGGGCGGAAGTGTCGCTCTTCTGGAACGACTTGAAGGACCTGATCGTGTACGCCCCGACGGAATCGAAGAACTTCAACGTCGGCCACGCGCGGACGCGCGGCGTCGAGATCGGCTGGAGGCAGACGATCGTCCCGACCCTCGCGGCCGATGCGACGTATACCTATCTCGAGGCCGATAACCTCGAGACGGGCGCACCGCTCGCGCGTCGTCCGCGCAACCGAGCCGCGCTGGGCCTGGATTGGCAGGCGGCTCCGGGGCTCGACATCGCGCCGCGGGTGATCTTCGTCGGGAGTCGGACGGACGGCGATCCGTTGACCGGCGCGCCGGTGGAAGATCCTGCGTACGTGAGGTTGGACCTGCTGGCGCGCTGGCAAGTTTCGGGAAAGGTCGCTCCTTATTTGCGCCTCGTCAATGCGCTCAATCACCAGTACGATGAGGCTGCCGGCTATCCGGCGGCGGGCCGGCTCGTTGCCGGAGGCCTCGACGTGAGGTTTTGATGCCGCGGATCACGAAGGTCTACACCCGGACGGGCGACGACGGCTCGACCGGCCTCGGGGGCGGTCAGCGGGTTGGTAAGGATTCGCTCCGGATCGAGGCCTACGGAACGATCGACGAATTGAACAGCCACATCGGCGTGGCGCTCGCCTTTGGCCTCTCCGAGCCGGTGGCCTCGGCGCTACGCTCGATCCAGAACGACCTCTTCCATCTGGGCTCGGACCTCTGCGTCCTGGAGGAGGACAAGAAGAAGATCCTCGTGCCCCGGATCGAGGCGCGGCACGTCGACGCCCTCGAAGCGCTCATGGATCGCCTTTCGGAAGAGCTGTCGGCGCTCGACAACTTCATCCTGCCGGGCGGCTCGCCGGGCGCGGCGGCCCTCCACGTGGCTCGAACCGTGTGCCGGCGGGCGGAACGGGCCCTCGTCGCGCTGTCCCGTGGAGAGGCGATCGGCGGGTTCACCGTCCGATACGTCAATCGCCTCTCGGACGCGCTCTTCGTGATGGCGCGTTTCGAGAACAAAAAACGCGGCGTGCCCGACGTGCTTTGGGACAGCCGCGCGTAGCCGGAAGGCCGCTGAATCCTGACTCCACGGGTCGTGTCGCTGCTGCCGGCCGCCACGGAGATCGTGGCGGCGCTCGGTATCGAGGAATTTCTCGTCGGCCGTTCGCACGAGTGCGACTTTCCAGTCGGCGTCGAGGGGCTGCCCGTCTGCACACAGGCTCGGGTCGACCCATCGGGCTCCGCCGAACGGATCCACCGCGAGGTCGAAGCGCTCCTCGCGGAAACCCTGTCGGTGTACCTCGTCGACGCGCAACGGCTGCGAGATCTCGAACCGACTCACGTGGTGACGCAGGTGACTTGCGCCGCCTGCGCGGTGAGTCTGGCGGAGGTCGAGCGGGCGCTTTCGGATTGGGTATCGCCACGTCCGGCTCTGGTCGCGCTCGACTCGTCTGACTTGGCCGGAGTCTTCCGCGACATCGAGCGCGTGGCCGGCCCGCTGGGGGTCCTCGAGCGGGGAAGCGATCTCGTTGCCCGGTTGCGCCGCCGGATGGACGCGATCCGGAAGAGGGCGCGGTCGGCCGGCTCGCGCCCGCGCGTCGCGACGATCGAGTGGCTCTCGCCTCTCATGGCGGCCGGCAACTGGATGCCGGAGGTCGTCGAGATGGCGGGAGGGGAAAACCTGTTCGGCTCCGTCGGAAGGCATTCGCCCTGGCTCGAGTGGGAGACACTGCGGACGGCCGACCCGGACACCGTGATCGTCTTCCCCTGCGGTTTCGCGCTCTCGCGTCTGCGGTCGGAGGCCGGCGTGCTCCGGGCGCTGCCGGGCTGGGAAGATCTCGCGGCCGTCCGGAGCGGTCGGGTCTTTCTCGCCGACGGCAATCAGCTCTTCAACCGCCCCGGGCCTCGGCTGGCGGAAACGCTCGAGACGGTCACGGAGATTCTGCACCCGGAGCTCTTCTGTTTCGGCCACGAGGGGCGCCTCTGGAATCGATTCGACGATGTTGGGGACGGGAGGACGGGTTGATGAAACGGTTGCGGCGGGCCGGCGCTCCGGCGAGCGTTCTTCTTCTCCTCTCCGCGTGCCTGGCCGACCGGCGGCCGGCGACGTCCCAGCCGCCCATGCCGACGCCCACCCCTCGGGTGGCGACGCCGTCTCAGGCGCCGCCCCCTGCGGCCGCGGTTCCGCCGCAGCCGACCCCGGCTTCGACACCGTCCCGGCGCTATCTCGAGATACTGAAGCTCAAGCAGTCCGGCGTTTCCGATGAAGTTCTGCTGGAGAAAATTCGCGCGGAAAATCTTCCCTACACGCTCAACACGACCGAGATCCTCGAGCTACGACAGGCCGGCGTGTCGGAAGAGGTCGTCGAGGCCATGCTCCGCTCCGGGCGCTGATCCGGGGCGGACGACGGGGGCGGCGGTCTTACGGAGCGGCCGTCGCCGACCGTTGCGCCGCGCGGCGCCGAAACCAGGTGGCTGCGAGCCAGGCCGTCGGCACGATGGCGAGCGCATACGCGAGCAGATGCCCGATCCGGCCGTCGGGGCCGAGGATCTCCGTGGCATCGTGGATCGCCTGCGAGGAAGGGAAGACCCCGGCCTCCGACAGCTCGTGCACGCCGTAGAGCAGCAGCTGTACGAGGAAGATGGCGAGAAACACCGACGAGATGTTCAGGAGCGCCCGCACGTCGACGCCGCGGCCCAAGCGGGTCCAGAGAAACGCGATCCCCACGGCCGCGAGCAGGCCCAGTCCCAGCCCCGCCGCGACGGAGGAGGACTTCATCTGGAAGAGCGCGGTCACGACGAGAAGTGCCGTCTCCATGCCCTCGCGCGTGATCATGAGAAGCGTGAAGCCGAAGACGCCCCAGTAGGCGCGCTCCAGCGAGGCGGCCCGCGCCTGCGACTCGAGGCGGTTCTCGATGTCGCTCTTTAACCGTGCCGAGACGCGTTTCATGTAGACGAGGAAGCTCCCGACCAAAGCCGCGGCCGTCAGAGCCAGGATCCCCTCCCAGAGAGAATGGTTGGCAGCGCGGGAGAAGAGAAGCCCCGCCCCCGCGCACGTCACGACGGAGACCGCGATGGCCGCATAGACGGCCCGCGCCAGGGATTCCCGGCCCGTGCGGCGCAGGTAGGACAGGGTCAAGGCGACGATCAGGAAGGACTCGATTCCCTCCCGCAAGGCGATCGTGAATCCCTGCCACATGGCGGTCTGGACCTCCGGTTCACCGGGGGCTTGACTTCCCGCCGGGAGCGTGAAGAATATCGCAACTGAGACTCAGTCGCAATCGCATGAATGACCGGGAACGGGCCGTCTTTCGCAAGTACCTCGAGCGGCGTGGCTTGAAGCTGACCGCCGAGCGCCAGGCCGTCTTCGACGAGCTCTTCGCAAGGCACGAGCACATCGAGGCCGACGAGCTTCTGGTGCGGCTGCGAACCAAGCACAAGAAGATCTCTCGCGCGACGATCTACCGGACGCTCGAGCTGCTCGTCGATTCGGGGATCGTGGGACGCGTTCGGATCCGCGAGATCGGCTACCGGTACGAGCGCCTTCGCGCGGGGGAGCACCACGACCACCTGATCTGCAACGAGTGCGGGCGGGTCATCGAGTTCTTCGAGCCGCGGATCGAGGGCCTCCAGGACGAGGTCTGCGAGCGCTACGGATTCCTGCCGCTCTCGCACAGCCACCAGATGCGCGGGATCTGCCGCCAGTGCCGGCCCCGCGCGGCCCGGGCCGCCGTCCGCACTCTGGCGGAGCAGAGCGCCCGCGGCCGCCGCGAGCCGCGGCGGCCCGTCGTTCAATAGCCCGCACCCATGAGAGACGCCGCAAACGGGAATCCCGCCGCGACCGAGATTGAGACTGAGTCTCGATCTTATTGGGTGGCCCTCGGAAGGTCGGGAGCGCGCTTGGCCGCGCCGCTGGCCCTCGCGGCGGCCTTGCGGGCGCTCAATGAGGACGACAACTGATGGCGGCGATGCTCTTCGCCCTGGCCGTGTCGGCCCGAGCGCCGGCGCCGCCCGCGGACCTTGCACAGCGCCGCGTCGCGGCGATGGGCACGCTCTTCGACGTGACGGTCCGGCTGGCTCCCCGCGTGCGCGCTCTCGAGGCGAGCGAGGAAGCGGTCGCCGAGGTGAGCCGCGTCGAGAATCTGCTCTCGACCTGGCGCTCCGACACGCCGCTCGCGCGGGTCAACGCCGCGGCGCCGGGGCGGCCGATTCCCCTCGATCCGGAGCTCTTCAGCGTTCTGGCGGAGGTCTTCCGATGGTCGGGGCGGACCCGCGGTGCGTTCGATCCGACCGTCCTGCCCCTCGTACGGGCATGGGACATCCGCGGATCGGGCCGAGTCCCCCTGCCCGAGGAGCTCGCGTCGGCCCGTGCGGCCACGGGCACCGGCCGATTCCGCCTCGATGCGGCGGCGCGGACGATCTCGCGCCTGGACGGGGCAGCCGGTATCGACGAGGGTGCTTGGGGCAAGGGATATGCGCTCGACCGCGCCGGAGAGCGGCTGCGCCGGGCCGGCGCCACCGATGCTCTTCTCGATCTCGGCGGACAGATCCTGGCGCTCGGTCGAGGCGTCGGCGACACGCCCTGGACGGTCTCCGTCGCGGACCCCCGAGACCGGCAAAGGCCGGTCGCGCGCATTCTTCTGCCCCCGGGCTTCTCGATCTCCACGTCCGGCAATTCCGAGCGCGGCCGGCGCGTCGGCGGCCGACGGATCGGCCATCTGCTCGATCCGAGCACCGGATCCCCGGCGCCGGACTTCGGTGCGGTCAGCGTGGTCTGTCCGTCGGGTCTCGTCGCAGACATTCTCTCGACGGCCTTCTTCGTTCTCGGTCCCCGGGAGGGTCTCGCGCTGTCGGCCGAGCTTCGGCGGACCGGTGTTGCGAACGAGGTCCTCTTCCTCGTGGATCACGGAGCGCGGCGAGAGGTCTTGACCTCCCCCGGCTGGAATTCCCCGAAACTCTCGGCCGACGGCGATCTCGCCGTTGATTTCGACACGCACGACCGACAGAGGAGGTTGATTCGATGAAGGCCCCTTCCATCCGGCTCGCGGCGAGCCGCGGTTGCCTGGTCATTTCGGTCTTCGCTCTCATTCTGCAGGGAGGGGCCGCTCGGGCTCAGGCGCCTGAGGCGGCTCCGGCACCGCCCCCGGCGACGATGGAGGACCGTCTCGAGAGACTCGAGCGGCTTCTCGCCGAGACCCGCTCCGAGCTCGCCGCGCTCAAATCCGCGCCAACCGACGCGGCCACAGCGGCGCGCCTGGCCGAGCTCGATCGCAAGATCGACATTCTCACGCAGGAGATCGAGAAGATGAGGATCGGCGAGGCCGCCGCGGTTCCCTCGCAGGAGCGAGACGGGCAATACGGAGTCGGTCCGGCCGCTTCGAAGGTTTACGCGAAAGACGGCCTCTCGATCGGAGGTTACGGCGAGGTGCTCTACCAGAACTTCGCGTCGCGCAACCAGAGCGGCGATGCCTCGGACGCAGAGGATCAGGCGACACTCTTGCGCGCGGTCGTCTACCTCGGCTACAAGTTCGATCCGCACTTCGTCCTGAATACCGAGATCGAATACGAGAACGCCGTCGTCGCTTCCGACAAGGGAGGGGAGGCGGAGGTCGAGTTCGCTTACATCGATTACATGCACTCGCGCGCCGCGAACGCTCGGGCGGGCCTGGTGCTGATTCCCATGGGCCTCATCAACGAATTGCACGAGCCCACCACCTTTCTCGGCGCGCGCCGACCGGACGTCGAGCAGGTCATCATTCCGAGCACTTGGCGCGAGATCGGCTTTGGCGGCTACGGCAGCGCCGGGCCGGTCACATACCGCGTCTACGTGGTCAACGGCCTGAACGCGGCCGGATACAGCGCGGAGGAAGGGATTCACGAGGGAAGCCAGGAAGGGTCGCAGGCCCTCGCGAAGAACTGGGCGTTCACGGGGCGCGTGGACTACACGGCGGTTCCGGGTCTCCTCGTCGGAGCCTCGATCTTCTCGGGGGATGCGGGGCAGGGTCACGTGGCGCCTTCGGGCCAGCCCATCAAGGCCCTGACGACGGTCTTCGACCTCCACGCGGACTGGCGCTGGCGCGGCCTCTGGCTCCGAGGCCTCTACGCACACACGAGTGTCGGCGACGCGGCGCTGATCAACCAGTTGAACAACTTCGAGGGGGACGAGTCGGTCGGGAGCCGGCAAGAAGGCTGGTACCTCCAGGCGGGCTATGACCTTCTTTCTCTCAAACCGGGCTCGCGCTCCGCGCTCTGGACGTTTCTGAGGTACGAGCAATACGACACGCAGGCGGCCGTTCCCGCGGGATACGAGCGCAACCCCGAGAACGACGTGCGGGAGCTGACGGCGGGGATCGCCTTCAAGCCGATCGATCGTCTCGTTCTCAAGGCGGACTGGCAACAGCGTCATGACGCCGCGCGCACGGGTGTCAATCAATGGAACATCGCTCTCGGTTACATTTTTTGAGGGTTCCTGCGCGCTCGAGCGACTTGAGCCACAATCTGGCGCCGTGAGATCGCGCTTCGCGAGGGGTCGGCATCGGCTTGCGCGCAAGGCGCTCGCCGCCGCCGTGTGGAGCGCCCTGGCCGGGGCGGGCCCCGCTCTGGCCAAGGTGTTTCTGACGCAGGAAGAGGCGTTGCGGCTCGCCTTTCCGGCCGGGGTCACCGTCGAGCGCCGGACCGCCTTCCTGACCGAGACAGAGCGACAGGCCGCGCAAAAGCTCGCCCGAAGCGAGAATCCGCCCGACGCGCTCGTCGCGTACTACGTCGGCATCCGTGACGGGCAGCCGGTCGGGACGGCCTATTTCGATACACACGTGGTCCGAACACAGCCCGAAACGATCATGGTTGTCGTCGAGCCCTCCGGTTCCGTTCGGCGCGTGGAGGTCCTCTCCTTCCTGGAGCCGGAGGACTACCTTCCGCTGCCTCGGTGGTACGAGCAGTTCAGCGGCCGGCCGCTCGACGACGAGCTGTCGTTGAGTCGTGGGATCCATCCGGTGGCCGGCGCGACCTTGACCGCGCGCGCCACGACCGACGCGGTGCGGCGGGTCCTGGCCCTCCATCGGGTGATTCAGGCTGCCGGATCGGCGCCGGTGCGATGAAGTACATGGAGAGGGGGGGATTCCAGAGTCAGGCGCTGATGCGCGCGACCCTGGGCTGGACGCTGGTTCTTCTCTGCGGCTTCTGGGTGACGAACCTCGTCCTTTTCGCTACCCGCCTCGGGTTCACTCCATCCTCCATCGCCATGTACTACCTCGGCTCCGAGGTTGAGTTCCGGCCACCGCGGACAGCGGGCGCGATGCTCGAGGTGACGCACAGCCATCTGCCGATGATGGCCTTGGTGGTGCTCTTGCTCACCCATCTGATGCTCTTCGCGCCGTACTCGAAACGGGCGAAGGTCGCTCTCATTGCCGCCGCCTTCCTCTCGGCCTTGCTGGACGAGGGAGCGGGCTGGCTCGTTCGGTTCGTGCACCCGGGCTTCGCGTGGTTGAAGCTCGCGGCATTCGTCTCCCTACAGGGGGTCCTGGCCTTTCTGCTCGTGGGGCTTGCCGCCTACCTGCGCTCCGGAAGTCGCGGCGAGAAGATCGAACCGATCGTGACCGAGGACGAAGCGCGTGAGATCGCCCGCCGCCGGCGAGGGTATTAGGTCCGCGTGGACTCCGGGTCCAGGCGCAGGAAACGCCTTCCGAGGCGCAGAACACGGGAGCCCTCGGCGAAGATCTTTTCGTTCGGGTCCTTGACCACGCGCGCAGAGCCGGCCTCGAAAACGGTGAGCGCGCCTTCGGCGATCTTGCGCCGCGCTTCGCGCATCGAATCTGCGAGACCGGTCTCGACGAGGATCGCGGCAGCGCCAGAATCGCGCGACCGCGCGGGAAGGCCCCGCGTTTCCACGTCCTCCGGGATCTCCTTGCGCGAAAAAGCACGCTCGAAGTCCTCGCGCGCCCGCGCCGCCGCACCCTCCCCATGAAACTCGGCCGTGATCGTGGAGGCGAGCTCCGCCTTGATGTCCCGCGGGTTGACGCCCTCCGACAGGACACTCTGCCGCCGCCTGGCGATCTCGGCCGCCGGAAAATCGGTCAGCAGCTCCCAGTAGCTCCACATCAGCCGGTCCGGGATCGACATCAACTTCCCGAAGATCTGGGCTGGCGGCTCCTCGATCCCGATCGCGTTGCCGAGCGACTTGGACATCTTCTCCGTCCCGTCGAGGCCGACCAAGAGGGGCAGCGTCATCACGACCTGCGGCTCGAGGTTCTCATCGCGCATCAAGTCACGGCCGACGAGCAGGTTGAAGAGCTGGTCCGTACCGCCGAGCTCGACGTCGGCCTTCAGTGCCACCGAGTCGTAGCCCTGGGCGAGCGGATACAGCAGCTCGTGCAGTGAGATCGGCTGCCCGGCCGCCCACCGCTTCTGAAAGTCGTCCCGCTCGAGGATCCGCGCGACCGTCATGCGCGCGCAGAGTCGCACGATCCCCTCGGCGCCGAGCGCCGAGAGCCAACGGCTGTTGAACTCGACGGCGGTGCGCGACGGGTCGAGGATGCGGAAGGCCTGTCGGGTGTAGGTCGCCGCGTTGGCTTCGATCTCCGCACGCGTGAGCTGGGGCCGCGTGGCTTTTCGTCCGGAAGGATCGCCGATCATCCCGGTGAAGTCGCCGACAACGAAGACGACCCGGTGGCCTGCCTGCTGGAAGTGGCGCATCTTCCGGAGGATCACGGTGTGCCCGAGGTGAATGTCCGGCGCGGAAGGGTCGAAGCCCACCTTGACGGTCAGAGGACCCCGTTCGAGCTTGCGGAGGAGGTCCCTCTCGTCGATCAGGTCTACCGCGCCCCGGCGCAGCACTTCAAGGTCGGAGCGGTGCGAAGTCACGGTGGGCGTGGATTATACGGGCGCGCCGGCGGTCGCTTTAAGGGCTCATGAAATCGGACGAATGCGAGGACACGGCCCATAGACTCGCAATCCTGGTGGGGGATTCATCATGAACCGTTCGAGCAGCTTTTTCCGCGCGGCGGGTGTCCTTGGGCTTTCCGGTTTGGCGTTGTTTGGGATGGTATCGGCGCCGACGGCGTCGTTTGTGTTGAGTCCGAGCAATCCGGCGGCGGCGTCGCCGGTGCAGTTTACGGACACGTCGACGGGTGGAGCGACGAC